>JAZNIM010000114.1:0-5495 GCA_045577475.1 Eubacteriales bacterium
CGCCGCGGCGTAGGAAGACCTGAAATCCGTAAGGATTTAGTCTTCCGATGAGCGGAGCGTTTTTGGTTTCTTTTGAGGCGGGTCAAAAGAAACTCGGAGTCCGCAGACTCCGAAATTCCTGCGATACATTAAGAATACTCCTTCCGTCAGCCTGCGGCTGCCACCTCCCTCAATGAGGGAGGCTGAATTACATAGTAACTCCATACCTCAGTGTCGAACCCATGTAATAGTTAAAAGTAACTTTTATGCGAAAAAAGAAAGGTCGGGAACTTCATCCCGACTCATCCTCATTCAAGAATATTTGTTGTTATATAATCAATGCCAAAGTTGATTAAGTGCTCCGCAATCTCCACCTTGTCAACCGTCCATGCGTTGACTTTAAGCCCAAGTGAGTGAACCATGTCAATAAAATCCTTCGTTGCAACATCATAGTAGACGTCTGCATCAAAATTGTATTTTTTCAGAGTGTCAAATATGCCCTCGGGAAGCTTGCTGAAAAGATACTGAATTTTTGCATCGGGAAGAAGGGAACGAAGGAATATAAGATTGCTTAAATCAAAGGAAATGAATATAATACCGTCAATGTAGTCAAGCTCCTTGATTTCCTTTATGACAGCTTTTAAGTCCTCCTTTTCAAACTTGTTCTTGATTTCAAGCACGCAGCTTTTGCCGTATTTTTTGCATATTGAAATGTATTCTTTTAACGTGGGAATACGTAAATCACCCCGTTCAACGCCGTCTGTGCTCTTTAAAATAAGCTTTGAAAGCTCCTCGTAGGTGCTGTTTTCAACACTTATGTCCCTGTAGGCAACACTGCCTGTTGTGTCGTCGTGAATGACCGCAAATTTCTTGTCGGCTGTTACATGTATGTCAGTTTCAATGCCGAAATATGAACGGTTTCCTGCGGCAATAAAAGCAGCATTTGTGTTCTGACGCTCAATTCCCGACAGACCTCTGTGGGCAATTATAAGGGTGCCGCCTTTGTTTGGAATTTTAGTTGTATCTGCTTTCATACTTGATACCGCCTTTCTGTTGCTTACATATTATCATATTGTGAAAGGATTTTCAAGGGAAAATAGGAGATTTGCACTTTAAAGTTGCATAAATAATAGAGAACTTTTTTGTACATAACGACAAAAATGATTTCGAGTATCGTTTTTGAGTTTTTTTGAGTGCTTTTTTTGTTGACAAAGACAGGTAAAAATTGTATAATACACGTAAGAATTAATGTGGCGGTTTGTTTTTGCAAATTCGTCCTTCGTTATTTCAAAACAGATAAAGGAGAAAAGACCATGAAAAAATTCTTAGCAATTCTTCTTGCCGTAATGATGCTTCTGTCTACAGTAAGCTTTGCGGCACCGACCATGGCTCCCACCGTTGAGTCGACAGAAGAAGCAACAACACAAGAGCCCGTTTCGGATGAAACAGCAGAGGATGCTTCTCTTGCATCCGACTCCGAATGGACACACGAAGTTTACGGCGACCTGCTGTATGAAGTAAACTTTGAAACAGGTGTAGATTATGCACTCAGCTCAAAGATTTCCAACTACGGTAAGGTTAACCCCAATTATGCAGGCAGTGATACTTGGACACAGTCTATCGGCAGCTACGATGATAAGGGCGGTACAATCGTTACCGCAGCTGACGGAAAAAACCACTACCTCACCTTCAAAAACGGTACAAGTAAGTGGCCTCAGTTCCAGACAAATGCATCCAAGACATTTGCAGGCGTAGGTTACTATACCGTTATGGCTGACGTAATGTACAACCAGCCCGGCACATCCGGTGCGAATTTCAGCATGTATAACTTCAACTGCAGATATGAATATTACCTTGCAGGCGATACCAAGGCGTACCGTGACGGCAATAACGGCTCACAGGCAGGCTGCGGTTCTGTAAACAGCGATAATGTTGAGGGCGGCACATGGGTTGACAATGAATGGAGAACTGCTGTAGGAAAAACAAGCTACACCAAGGTTAATCCCGAAGGCTCATCCGTTACAGGTCTTTACCAGATTCTTCATACCTTTAACATGGCAGCTTCCGCTACAACAAAGAGCGTTGATACCTTTGCTATTGATAACGTGAAGATGTATTACAAGCCTTTCAATGCAGAGGTTAAAGTCCTCGGCGGTGTTAATACCGTTGCAGGTGACCAGGTTATTTCCATTCCTCTTAAGGCGGATGAAGATAACGTATTTACAAAGAGCGAAATCATGGCATGTGTTGCTGACCACGGTGATATGATTCTCACCGACCTCACACTTGAAGACGGTTCAGCTTTTGAATCTATCAATGTTCTTGAGGTTGCTACACTCAAGGCAGTTTGGGAAGAATATGACAAGACTTACCTCAGCCTTGACTTCAACAACGAAGAAGAATTCAAGCAGCTCCTCTTTATGGGTCAGGGTCAGGTTGACAGTAACCCCACAACCACAACAGTTGAAGGAAATGTAACAGGTTCAGGTTATTCAACAAATAACTCACTCATCAATAACGGTACTTATGCAACTATTAAGTACGGTGTAAAGGATGCGAGCGGAAATCCTGTTGACACAGGTATCTATGACTCCAACTGGACACTTCAGCCTGTTTCCGGCGGTACAAGCTGCAAGGCTTCAATTGCCGACGTTGGTGCTATCCAGATGAGATTCAGATTAAGAAATGCCAGACTCTCAAACGGAAGCTACGTTTACAGAAGCAGTGCTACCAAGAATACAAATGCAACATACACCCCTAACCTCCAGTTTGACCTGTTCTTCTCTCTTGACGAGGGTGACGGTGTAACATTCCCCGGTCTTAGCAGCAGCAGACAGAAGAAGGTTTACGGCTCTGTTCCCATGGCAAACATTGCAGATAAGTGGGTTACAATGTACTTCGACCTCACAACACTTACAGGCAAGCAGTATGATGCAACAAACAAGAAGTTCCTTGACGGCACAAGCGTTGAATACTGGAATAACGCTTCCTTCCTCAAGACTCTGAGAATTGACCCTACCGACGGACTTTGGGCAGGTACTGAGTTTGATATTGACTACATCCACTTCATCGAAAGAGATGACCTTGTAGAATATAACGCAGAGGTTTATTTCCTCAACGGCGAAGACAAGGATATGATTACAGGTAACATGTCCGACGTTGACTACCGTTATAACAGCGTTCTCTGCTTTGACTTTGACAAGGATTTGGGACTTACGGCAGACGAATTCTATGCACAGCTTGTAACTCTCGGCTTTACAGACGGCGTTTATAATGCAGCCGCTGAATACGATGAAGAAAACTTCATTTATACATTGTATGCAGGCAAGAGTCTTGTTGGTAAGACAGTTACATTCCCCAATGCAATTGTTAAGACAGAGGATGGAAGAGTTAAGATTGACACCGAAGCAAACGGTAAGACAGTTAAGTTTGCAGCAAAGAAGGCATTCGATGACGGTGAAAACCTCATTCCTAACGGTGACTTCTCAGTTCCTTACTATAACAGCTTTGACATTGCTCATACAGGTGCTTTTGAAACAGCTATCAATTCCAATGATACAAGAATGGAAGTAACCTTCCTCGAGGCTACATTCAACGGCTTCCAGACAGTAAGAAATAACGCAATCCAGTTCAAGCCTAACACCAACTACTACGTACAGGCAGAGGTTGTATTCAAAGGCATTAAGAACAGCGAAGGCGTGTTTGATGACAGCTATACACTGAATTATACCAACCTCAACTTCTGGATGCCCAAGGATGACGGTAAGTACGGCATGAACGGCTCTTACTGGGGCATGGCTGAAGACTATTCCTACATCGAAGACGGCGTAGTTGATACAGGCGCAAAGTACGGTAACTTCACACTTCGTACCGAAAACATTGACCTCGTTCAGCCCAGAAAGCGTGTATTCAAGCTTACAGATACAGAAGTTTCAAGCTCCTACATCAGCTTCCAGGCAGACCTTAGAGGTGCATGTCCCAGCGGCAGCGCAATGCTTACAAAGAAAGCCGAGGACGGCACAGTTACGACACTTTTAAGCAATGTCGACGGAAATATTCCCGAAGCTGAAAGACCAAATGCAGCAGGTATTACATACTACGTTAACCACCTCATCGTTAAGGAAATGTTCGACATCAACTTTGTTCTTGCAGACGGCACAGTTGTTGAAACAAGAATTTCTGCAAAGGATATGAGCATTTCACTTCCCGCAGATGTTGAAACAAATGACGGCTCTGTTGTAATCGGCTGGACAGACGGCACAACAACATACGCACTTGATGATGTTTACACACTTGAAACTGCAGGCGATAAGACTCTTACAGCAGTTGTACAGGAAGGTACATCCGCAAAGCCTACTTCCTATAATGTATCCTCCATCAGACTTACTGATCCTACAGGTATCCGTTTCAAGGCTTCCGTAACAGCAGCTCAGAAGGAAGCAGCAAGCGAATACGGCTTTGTAGTAGCAAGAAAGGCTGCTCTTACAACAGCAGGCGTTGCAAGTGCAGACTTCACATTTGAATCCGAAGTAACAAAGGCTTCAGGAAAGTGCTACGTAAAGGGCGAAATTGATAAGATATTTGACACAGAAGGTGCAAATATATTCTTCACAGCAGTTCTTTACAACATTCCTACAAGCGCATACGAGGATGTAATCGTTGCAAGACCTTACGTAAAGAAGGGCGACCTTACAGTATACGGCGAACCTGTTGAAAAGAGCGTTTACGGTGTTGCATGCGACATCAGAAATGCTGATTATGCAGGTCTTGACGCATACGGCGTTGAAAAGGTTAATGAAATCCTTGCAGTTGTTGAAGGCTGATTAGCGTTGACAATTTAAAATGAGAAAGGCAGTCCGATTGGACTGCCTTTTTGCGTGCATTGATGCATTTGAATAACTAAAGTCAGAAAGCATAAAAAGGACTGCCTCATATGAAGCAGTCCAAATGTTGTTTTAATTCAATTATGCACGAAGATTCTTTTCAAGAGTTTCAAGCTCACCGAGAAGCTCCTTGGGCATTGTGTCGCCAATCTTAGCGTAGAATGCCTTGATGGAGTCAAGGTCTTCAATCCAGCTTGCCTTGTCAACGCTGAGAAGCTCCTTCATTGTGTCCATAGAAATGTCAAGACCTTCTGTGTCAATATCCTCGGGCTTGGGAAGATAACCGATTTCACATTCAACAGCGTCAACCTTGCCTTCGCATCTTGCGAGAATCCAGAGGAGAACTCTGAGGTTGTCACCGAAGCCGGGCCAGATAAATTCGCCTTCAGCGTTTGTTCTGAACCAGTTAACGTGGAAAATCTTGGGAGCGTGTTCAGCCTTGAGACCCATAGAGAGCCAGTGAGCGAAGTATTCACCCATGTTGTATCCGCAGAAGGGAAGCATAGCCATGGGGTCACGACGAACAACGCCGAGTGCACCTGCTGCAGCTGCTGTTGTTTCGGAGGCCATGATAGAGCCAACGAAGGTACCGTGCTGCCAGTTTCTTGACTGGTATACGAGGGGGGCTGTCTT
>JAZNIM010000115.1:0-6568 GCA_045577475.1 Eubacteriales bacterium
AGATTTGTACAATTCAACACAGTTCTTTTTAAATTCAAAATTATATTTCACATAAAAACCCCCTTCACTGTTGTTGTCCAGTAAAAGGGGTACGTATCACTGTTGGGGTGCATATCATTGTCCGTCTTTTCATAATTCATCATTTTCGGTTTTCAGCATTCTCCGTATGGTCTTTTCCGAATAATCATATTTTTTCGCAAGAGTTCTGATATTTGAGCCGTTGTATTCTCTTATAACGCTTGTCCGCACAAAATCAGAGTTATAAAGCCTTATCGGGAAGCTTACCTGCTGCCCTTTGAACTGACCGAAGATTTTCAGTGCGGCATCAATTCCGAGCATTTCCGCAAGCTCTTTATATACCGAATTATACATATCATACTCATTATCCAATGCCATCACCTCCGAAGTTTTTTTTACAGCTTGATTATACCAATACCACAGGACACATATTTGTCCTGTTAAACAAATATATCAATGCACATTTTGGTAAATTTTATCATATAACTTCGGACAAGTAAAATCCAATTTTACTTACGGATGTCCAAAAAAAGAGCCTGCGTTCAAAACACAGACTCTATAACAAATCTTATTTTATATCAGGTTAATAAACAGTATAGTTTTCAACCTCATATGCCCAAGCACCGTCGTACAATTTTTCAGACAGGACAGCATAGCCGTTGTAAATCAACTGACAATTTGCATTGGCTTCTTCCCAAGTGTAATAATACCAATGTGAAAGTGAAGTGCTCGAAGAATTATTATCATCAAAGAATACGCTGAATTCAACGTTGTATGTACCGTCGCCGTTATCAATCATACTGCTCGCAGAAGTAAAATATGCAACAGGCACTCCGCTCGTGGCAGGAGTGTAATATCTGTCGCCATTTAAATCATAATTCAAATAGCTCTGATGAGGAATGGTATGACCGAAATACCTGATAAGCGTACTATCAACATTTACAACATCAATGATATCAAACCACTTACCGTTTTGCGCCATGTCCTGACGTATCCTACCGGGAACATTAATTTTATTATGCTTAAACGCAAAATCAAGAAGCTGCTCATTCTGGTTTAGTGAGCCGTTACCATAAGATGCAAAATTTGCCTCCGAAAAATTACTGAGGAATATATTAACTCCTCTGCGTTCCTCTGAGTCCATACTGTCAAGCAAATTTTCAGCCTTTGTTTCTTCAACTCTTACAAGTGTCATGACATCGTCAACAACGCCCCAAAGACCACCGCCGCTTTCGGTTACCTTCTGTTCAACCGTAACAGCATCCTGTGAAAAAGTAATAAACAAAATGCCTTTATTCCCCCATGAGTCTTCAAAGGAAACCCTTGCTTTATTGTCTTCAACCACCGCTATGGGATACGACTGATAAATCTCGGCTACTCTTGTTCCCATCTCATTGGAATAACTGAACTGATATGTCATATCGGTTGATGTAACAACAAGAATAGCACCCTCCCCGCCCCATGTTCCGACAGCCGAGGATGTGTAATCAGGAGCTTCTTCAACTTGAGGCTCTTCTGCTTCGATCACTTCAGCTTCATCTGAGTCTGACGCAGCTTCCTCGGATACATCCGCATCAGAGGTATTTTCTTCATTGTCAGTGTTACCTTCTTCAACAGATTGCTCATTTTGTTTATTCGATTCTTTTCCCGTCACCTGTGAAACAATACTGTCAAGTGAAACAGCCTCGTCATTACCTAAGCAGGAAGTCATGAAAACTGTCAACACAGCCAACATTAAAATAGCAATTCTTTTCATTTGAAAATCTCCATTCATGATTTTTTTAAAAGCATGTACTATAACATTATAATGATAGCATATACTTGTGGATAAGTAAAATGCCATAGTCCTTACACTTGTCCACATTATATACAACAGCTAAGTAATTTTCAACTCAAAAGCAATCATTTCATGAAATATTAACAATCAGTTAACCCAATCTATTGCTTTTTTCGACACCCGATGTTATAATAAGATAAATATGTATAAAGGTAGGATATCATGAAAAACAAGCATCTTATATTGGTAAGTTTAACATTATCTCTGTTAATTTTAATTTCGTCCTGCACCAAGAAAAGCAGCGAAATTTCAATTCCCGATTCAAATGCTCCTTCTGAAACAGAAGTTTCCGAGCAATTTACAAATGATGATGGCGAAAGTTCAGAAGAAACCAACCTGCCTGTCCCTGAGGAAAAGGAAGTTATCGAATACAGGACAAGCTTTATTGGCTGCGGCGACAACATAATTTACGGAACAAAAGATGCACAGTCAAAGGCAATTCCCGGTGGCAGAAAACTGAATTACAAGCCTCACTATGCGCCTGTTGCACACATTATTGAAGAAGCAGACATTGCTTTTATCAATCAGGAAACCCTCATGTGCGGCGACGGATATGCCCTCAGCTATTATCCCATGTTCAACTCTCCCCAGGAAATGGGTTACGATCTGGTAGAGCTTGGATATGATGTTGTTAATATCGCCACCAACCACATGCTTGACAAGGGTGCTGACGGTCTTCAGAAAACCATTGAATTCTGGAAGAGCCTTGACGTACTTATGATAGGCGGATATGAAAACGAAGATGATTTCGATAACATACGTTTTATTGAAAAGGACGGCATCAAAATTGCCTTTCTTGCGTATACCTACGGAACAAACGGTCTTACAAAAGCTGCTTCCAGCGAAATTGTCGTTCCTTACATCAACGACGAGGACATAATCAGACAGACTGCACTTGCAAAAGAATGTGCAGATATGGTATTTGTTTCAGTTCACTGGGGTGAAGAAGGAGCTTTTAATCCCAACGCCGAACAAAAGAGAGTTGCTCAGTTATTTGCTGACTGCGGTGTTGATGCCATTATCGGTCATCATCCGCATGTAATCCAGCCGATTGAATGGCTTACAGGCAAAGACGGAAACAAGACTCTATGCGTATATTCATTAGGCAACTTTATGGCTGAGCAGGCTTACGACTACAACATGGTCGGCGGTATTATCACCTTTGATATCGTTCATTCAGAGGAAACCGCGCCTTATCTTGACAATGTTGTATTTGTTCCTACGGTGTTCCATTTCACAGCAAACTTTATGACAAATGAAGTTTACAGGATGGAGGACTACACACCCGAGCTTGCAGCTGTTCACGGTGTTCGTCTGTATTACAGTCATTCTTTAAGCTATGACAGACTGCTTCAGTACGCAACTGATACTATTGACAGTGAATTCCTTCCTGATTTTTTCAAAAATGAAAGTGAAGTTGAAAGTGAAGCTAATGATGAAATTGAAGTTCAGTAAGTTAATCTTTTACACTCTTATACTGCTCGCAGCATTCTGCTTTTCCGTACACGCCGAGTCTTCGGTGGATATAACAAGTGAGTGCACAATTTCAAGTGACAAGCTCAACATTTCGAGAATATGTGACGGAAATCTTGCCACTCACAGTTCCTCTTCCGATGCTACGATTACAATAGAAAGTGTTTTACCAATCGGCGGTATTTATATTAAATACAACAAAATCCCCGTCGAAGGAACACTTGACGGTACAACCGCTATTGCAAAGAACGGATTTTTACACGAGTACATTTCCGTAAACGGTTCTGCAAATGTTTCACTTTACTACCCTGAGGTAGACATTTGCGATATTCAGGTGTTTTCAGAGGGTGTACTTGATAAAAGCATTCAGCAATGGCAGGTTGGAGATCAACAGACCGACATTCTTCTCTGTGCAACTCATTCCGACGATGACCAGCTTTTTTTTGCAGGACTTCTTCCCTATTACGCTTCAAAAGAAGGGGTAAATGTTCGGGTTGCTTATTTTATAAACCACTTTGATACATACAACAGAACGCATGAGCTTCTGGATGGCTTATGGCACTGCGGTATTACAAACTACCCAGACATCAGTCCCTTTCCTGACGGCTATTCCGAGAGTGTTGCAGGTGCAACGGATTTTTTGGCACGATACGGATTCACGTATGATGACATTCTCGCTTTTCAAAAGGAACTGCTGAACAAATACAAGCCTCTTGTTGCTGTTCTTCACGATTTTAACGGAGAATACGGTCACGGTGCTCACATGCTCAATACAAAATCTTTTGTCGATGCATTTGAAAGCGGCGACTGCTTTGTTCCCAGTAAGGTATATGTTCACCTTTATAAGGAAAACCCTATTACATTGAATTTTGATGAGCCATCTGATTTGTTTGGCGGAAAATCGGCATTTAATGTTTCACAGGATGCCTTTAGCTTTCACAAGTCCCAGCACTGGACATGGTTTTACGGCTGGATTTACGGCAAAAATCAAGCAATTACAAAGGCAACACAAATTTCTTCTTACAATCCCTGTGAATACGGTCTTTACTATTCGGCTGTAGGTGAGGATGTAAAAAAGAACGATTTACTTGAAAATATTGAAACCTATTCGCAAAAAAACGAAAGAATAAGACTTGAAGAAGAACTTTTAAGACAGCAGCAAGAAGCCGAGATTAACGAACAACAGAACGGAACCAATACTGACGACAATAATATTACAAACAATGTTTCAGACAGCAGCAGTTCAAAGGAAAGCAAATCTTACAGTTTTGGAAAATATATATTCTTACTAATTATTTTCATGGTTTTAGCATTGTCAATAACGGTGAAACATAAATCTTCCCGAAACAAGAGGAGAAAATAATGAATTCATTAAAAAACATAAGCGTAATTATCCCTTCGTTAGACCCTGACAAACGTTTATCGGATGTGGTAAACAAGGTTATTGAAGCAGGCTTTTGCGACATCATTCTTATAGATGACGGAAGTCATGAAGAAAACAAGAAGCATTTTCCAAAAGGCGATAAAATTACACTTTTGACTCATCCGAAAAATCTCGGCAAGGGTGCAGGCATAAAGACTGGACTGAACTATGTTATAGAAAACCGCACCGATACTCTCGGAGTTGTAACATGCGACGGCGACGGTCAGCATCTTGCTGCCGATGTAAGAGCTGTTTGCGAGAAAATGATTGAAACAGAAAAGTTCGTGCTTGGTGTACGCGACTTTTCCTTGCCGAATGTTCCGCCAAAAAGCAGAATTGGAAACAGAATGAGCACATTGCTTTTAGCACTTTGCTGCGGCAGCGTAATTCACGACACCCAGACAGGTCTTCGTGCTATTCCGAAAAAGCTCTTAAAGCCTATGACCGAGATTGAGGGCAACAGATTTGAATACGAAACCAACGTTCTGTTAGCACTGCGCTCACTTGGTGCAAGGTTTTGTGAAGTGAAAATTGAAACGGTTTATCTTGACGAAAACAAGGGCACACATTTCCACCCCATAAAGGACACCTTCAGAATTTTCGGTCGTATTATTAAATACGCTGTAAGCTCAACGGCCTCATTCTTAACCGATATTATTCTATTCTGCATTTTAAACAGCTTCACAGCCTTTGGTGTTATTGTTTCAACTGTTATAGCAAGGATCGCTTCTTCCCTTGTAAACTTCATATTAAACAAGAAAATGGTTTTCCGCAGCGGTGAGCCGTTAGCAAAAACCATCCTCAAATACTATGCACTTGCAATTCCCGTTATGCTTATATCGGCTTTCGGAGTCAAAGGAATTGCCATGCTTCTTTCGCTTGACAGCACTTCTATTTGGACTACATTCATAAAAATTGCTGTTGACTGTATACTGTTCATTCTCAATTACAAAATACAAAAAACTTGGATTTTCAAGTCTAAATAACCCTACTGAAAGGATATTAATAATGAATCTAAAGGAAACAAAAACTGATATAAGCGAAAAAGAACAAAAAAAAGAGTCTGATGAAATGAACTCGTCAAAATCCACGCTTTCTGTATGGAAGGTTATCAGACGCACTCTGCTTAGTGTTTTTACGGTAATTATATGCCTTATAGTTGCACTTTTGGCTTCTCTATATGTTTTGGTTAACGGAGAATGTGAGCCTTTACGTGACCGTCTTGTGCTGTCTGCAATGCAAGCAAGTGCTACAAAATGGCTTCCGGGACTTTTTATGCCTCAGGAAAAGGTTGACAAGATTGTTGCAGACAGCTACGTTGTAAATACCGATGTTATATCAAAAGAAGAATACGAAGCAATTCTTTCTCAGAGCAGCAACGATACAGATAGTGCAAACAAGTGGGAAAATGCAACCGACGGCATGATTTTTGAAACAGTTCACGGCTCTACTTTTACAGGATACGTTCTTCTTGTTAAAGACCCTTCACGTGTTTATGTAGGTACATCCAGTAACTTCAAGCAAGGACTTGCAGGTATAAATATTTTTGATATGGCTAAAAAAGAAGATGCAGTTGCAATTATAAACGCAGGTGAATTTGCAGATCCCGGCGGAAGCGGTGCAGGAAACAATCCCATGGGAATCACATATTCCAAGGGCGAGTGCGTATGGAGTGACTCCTTACGACGCACCTTCATTGGCTTTGACAAAAACAACAAACTTATTGTAACCGAGCCTATGACAAAAGCTCAGGCTGAGGAGCTTGAAATCCGTGACGGTGTAAGTTTCCAGAACGGAAACGTGCTCATTACCAACGA
>JAZNIM010000116.1:0-3003 GCA_045577475.1 Eubacteriales bacterium
CGGGAAGAAACATCATGGGCTGGGAAAACACCCGTACTCCTCTTTCCACAGTTGAACAGCACAGAGAAGTGCTTGAATACTATAAGGAATTCGTAAACAGACAGGGCAATCATAACATGATTTACTTCTCCACCTGGAACGAATTCGGCGAAGGTCACTGGCTTGCACCCAGCGGACTTAACGGATTTGGTTATGCAGATGAATGGAGAAATGCATTTACAAATGCACCCAAGGTACACGACGACGTTGTTCCTACCATCAATCAGCAGAACAGAATAAGCAAGCTTTACAACGATAAGCGCACTCCCATCAGAGCATGGCTCTTGGAGGACTACACCATTGAAACAACGTCAATTCTTGAATGGGACTTTGAAAATGGTGCAACTGCGGATAACTGGACATTTACAAGACAGACAAAGCCTGTTGTTAAGGACGGTGCTCTTCATAGCGAAAGCAACGAAAAAGACCCCATTATAAGAACTCCCGTGGGACTCAAGTTCAATGCTGCGGATGTTACGGGTATACGTGTTACAATGAAGTCAAACGTGATTTCAGGCTCAACTGTTTACTTTATTACGGAAAAGGACCAGACATGGAATGCAGCAAAGGGTATTGCAACCACCATTCCCAAGAAGGACGAATGGGTTGAGCTGTTCTTTGATACAACCAAGAACGCAAACTGGACAGGCACAATCGATTGTATCAGATTTGACCTTATCGACGCAGAGGGTATTTACGATGTAAAGAAGATTGTGGTTGAAGGCAAGGCGGGTTCAAAGAACGATGTGGTTGTTGACGGAGTTGCTCTTGAAATAGCACCCTATTATATTGAAGACGCAGGAGATGAATACTATGTTGTGGCAGACCCCGACAGCGGTATTCTTTCCGCAAACAACTTCTACTATGAATGGAACAGATGGAACGGTACAATGTACATCAAGACAGGTACCGAAACAGAATTCCTCTTTACTGTAGGTAAAGATACAGCACTTGTAAACGGCAAGGAAGCAAAGCTTAAAAAGGTGTTCTATACCTTTGACCATATGCCCGTACTTCCCATGTACTTCATACTTGATAATGCAGGCATCAAGTACACCAAGGGTGATATTCTTGAAGTGTCTGTAAGAAATATCAATGTAAAGGATATTATCGAAAGCAGGCAGCCTTACATGTATGAATTTGATATTCCCAACGATATGGAGGGATGGGTATTTAACAACCTTAACGGTGTTGTATCCGACGGTGTAATTTCCGCAACAGCAAAGCCTTCAAGCTCATCCAGAACAGGCTATGACCCGGGTATTGTATTCAAAAACATCAATCTTCCCGCAAACGAATATGTCGGCTGTGAAATAAGACTCAAGTACGAATTTCTTCCTGCAGCAACAGGCATAATGGACGGAACAGGTACAACCGCATACTTTGATACCAGCTCAAACGGCGGTCTTAACGAAAAAAAGGCATTCCATGCTGACCTTGCAAAGTGTGAGGTTGACAGCGAGGGTTATACAATCGTAAAGATTGACCTTACAACTCATGCGGATTGGAAGGGTAATGTTACAACCTTCAGATTTGACCCCACAAACAATAACGGTGTATATACTTTCGATTATGTACGCTTTATCAAGGGTGATAACGCAACGGCTGAAGACGGTAATAAGAAGGACCAGCAGTCGGTTGTTCTTGCAAGCGAAGGCAAGAAGATAGTTGAAGCAAATACTCCCGTATTCTCCGTGGAATTTGATTCGGCGGCAGAAGCCAACATGGTTGCACACAGAGCAAACAGCAAGTTTGAAGACGGCAAGTTTGTTGTTGAAACAAAGCCCGGCGAAAACGACATCATCTGTGAATTCAAGGCACTTCCCGAGGCACTTGGGGATGCAACAAAATATGATGTTGCAGTTGCAAGAATGAAGCTTAAGGATCACGGTGCGGAAGGTGCAGCTACAATCTTCTTCCGCAATGACAGTACAATTCCCGAAAGCTACAGCGCAAAGGCTCATGCTACTGCACTTTTCAGCGGTGATACACCTACCGATGAGGAAGGCTACATGTACCTTGTGCTTGACCTTGGCAAGAATGAACACTGGACAGGCAATATCACCGCAATGAGATTTGACCCTGCCGACCTTCATAACGCTACATACTACATTGACTTTATCAAATTTTATAATCTCGGTACAGGCAACGCAAAGCCATCAACAGGCACACCCTCCACACAGGAAAAGCCTGCCGTTCAGGACGGCTCGGCAGAAAAAGCAGGAGTTATCGTAAACGGTAATGCTGAAGGAAGCGAAACAGGTGCGTTTGAAAGTCACAACGGAACTTGTTCCATAGTTACTGAGGAAAACGGAAACAAGGCATGGCAGGTACTTGCAAAACCCGGTCAGAACTGGACATACCTCCAGACACCCTTCGGCTTCCGTACAGGCAAAACCTATAAGTACAGCTTTGATGTCAAGCTTGTAGGCGACTCTGAAGGCGAAAAAGAGCTTGAAGGCTCGGTGGTTCTCAACTTCCGTTATACAGACTCAACCGCTACCGACGGAAATGGCTCAAAGTATGACCATAATGTAATACTTACAAAGCTTAGTGCTTCGGACGGATGGGTGCATGTTGAAGGCGAATTTGTGGCGGCAAATGTTGAAGCAGGTTCAAAGCGTCATGAAGTGGCATTCTACAGCAATCCTACCAAGAAGGGTGACGGTCATACATCATTCTCATATATGATTGATAATGTTGTTGTGGTTGAAGCATAAACATATAGAAAAATCTCCTTGCATAATGGCAGGGCTTCGCAAAACAGTTTCACTCCCGGCGGATTATACTGCCGGGAGTATCCGTTATTTTTCTATCGAACTTACGTTGTATTAAGGGTAAAAAAGGGGATTAAGTTTATGATTGCTTTTGAATTCTTAAACAAATTGGAGTTTCCGGTTATATCAATCGAAATTTTTAATATCCTTGCAGATAATATGAAGGTTATAGCCCCTACGGGCAACA
>JAZNIM010000117.1:0-6187 GCA_045577475.1 Eubacteriales bacterium
TTAGAAGAACTTGCTAAAGAGCACGGCTCAGAAGTTGAGTATTAATAGCAGAACAGTGTATTGAGAAAAATCGAATGCAAAAAACTACCAAAGGCACTCCAAACGGAGTGCCTTTGGTGTATCTGACGATATGATGATAGCAAGAAATAATTTGCCTAAATTGCGATATATATCTGTAAAAACAGAACAGGAAGCAGAAGCGAAATTATTGACAACGTCACTACTCCGAAAACAAAAAACGGTTTCAGGCTAATTCCGCTTCCTGACAAGGTTATGGATATGTTGAAAGACGAGAAAGCCAAGCAGAATGAGAACAAAGCATTTCTTGGCATCGGCTATAAAAGCGGAAGATATGATTATGTACTTTGTCAGGCAGACGGTACTGAATACCATCCTCACACCATTAATCGAAAAGTAAGAAAACTCATTGATGATGCCGGATTGCCTCCCTGCAGAATTCATGACTTTCGCCACGCAGTAGCAAGCATGCTTTTTGAAAGCGGTGCCAGTATCAGCGATGTAATGACGCAGCTGGGTCATGGACAAACAAGCACTACTGAAAAAATTTATATCCATCAGAAAAGGATTGCAAAAAAAGAAAACATCCGAGCAATTTCCGAAATGCTTGGAATACAAAGCTAAAGACAGTCTACCTTGGGACTGTCTTTTTTTATTGTTTGATTTTTAAAAATCACTTTTGTTTATACTTGCAAAAATAATAAACAAAAAAATGTTAGACAAAACTGTTAGACAATAAAACAAAAAAACGGCTCAAATCCTTGATTTAAGCCGTTTTTTATGGCGGAAAGACAGGGATTCGAACCCTGGAACGGGTATTAGCCGTTACACGATTTCCAGTCGTGCGCCTTAGACCAACTCAGCCATCTTTCCTTAAATATTGTGCAGTCCTCTCGGACAGCTTGTATAGTATATCATAACAAAAACGGTTTGTCAAGAGCTTTTTTTCAATTTTTTTAAAATAACTGTTGATTTTTCTTGGTGCTCCGATATGCTTTATATATGAAAAAACCTGCCTCACAGCGTGGGACAGGCTTATTTGTTGTTGCCTTTTTCCAAAGCCTTGTCGTTAAAGAACAGGGCATGCCTTCGCTCATTGGTGTAGAATAAATCAAAGTTGGAAAGAACCATCCTTCTTGAGGCTGCATCGGAATTTGTGCTGCAGCTTTTTTTGAACTCGGAAGGGGTTTTGCCATGGGTGCGCTGAAATGCTCTGTTGAAGGAACGGACAGTGCCGTAGCCGCAGTGATAGGCAATGTCAAGAATGTTCATATCGGTGTCGGCAAGATAAGAGTCGGCTTTGCTCATCCTTAGAAGGGTGATGTATTCCTTTACGGCAAGATTGAGGTTTTTGGAGAAAAGCTGCTGTAGTCTTGCAGGAGTTGCTCCGAGCGTTCTTGACAGCGTGCTTACGTTAAAGGATTCCTCGGTGTATTTTTCGCAGCATACTCTTACCGCTCTTATAAACAGGCTTGTATCGGTTTTGTCTGATTTTTCAAGAGATGCAGCACCGAGAATTTTTGCAACAAAGTCGCATAGAACCGAAAAATCATGCATGTACCGTTCAGCCTGTGACGGCTTTGAAAAGCTTTCCTGAAGATACACCAGCTTTTCGGAAAGGTCGGGGAACATTTGGTGCATCTTTTCCGAGCTTATTATCGGGTCTTCGGGAATGTATTCAAGCAGGAGATTTCCCATTGCTCCAAGAACCTCAGGCTCAAATAAAAGCTTGAAGCAGCGTGGGAATTTATTGTCGGGTGAGCTGTAGCCGTGGAGGATGTAAGGTGCAAAAAAAGCGGCATCCCCAACAGACAGCGTTTTGCTTCTGCCGTTGATGTTAACAGTCATTTTGCCGCTTGTGACACATATCATTTCAATATGCCTGTGCTGATGAAGGGGAAAGGTTTTTTCCTCTGCAATGCTGATGGAAGGACTGAGATACAGCTCATTCTCGTATAAACCATTCTGACTCACTTGCATCCCTCCTTTCACCGATGTTTCCTGATTTGATTATTACATATTGTTTGTCAAAAATCAACCGTCTATTCAAAAGATTATTTAAAACGTCTATGTTTTATTGCTAAAATGTCCTGTTTTATGGTTATGAATGATGTTTAAAGTGTTGCAAGAATGATTGAAAAAAGACAAGTCTGCGAATCTTTGAAAATATATTGACTGCGGCAATAAGAACAGTTATAATAGGTTTTGTACAATAGTAATACAATGAGCAAAAGGAGATACATATGGAAAAAATCTGGACTGAAATGTATGAAGCGGCAAAATCAGTATTGAATGAGCGCAGAATATCGGAATACGTAACATGCGGCGAGGTGTCGGCGGCTGTGTGCTCAAAATCGGGGAAAATATATACGGGCGTGTGTATAGACACATGCTCAACTCTTGGAATATGTGCCGAAAGGAACGCAATTTTCAACATGATTACCTGCGGAGAGCAGGAGATTGACAAGGTTTTATGTATTCTTCCCGACGGCTCAAACGGCGCACCCTGCGGAGCTTGCAGGGAGCTTATGGTTCAGCTTATGGCGGGGAAGTATTATGATATCGAAATAATGCTGGATTATTCTACGGGAAGGATTGTAAAGCTGGGTGAAATAACACCCGAATGGTGGATAAAGTGAATTTCATTATTACCTGAATAAATGACAAAAACCACGCGGCAAGCGTGGTTTTTGATTTGCTGTAAACTGCTTCCAGTGGGTCTAAGGAACTCTTACAACAACATTGTCTATCATAAATGACACACCCAGTCCGTCCACAGGCTCAACGTAAATTGTGAACTGCTGCTGTACCTCATGGGATATTTCAAAGCCTTCGGAAACGGTAAAGGTCTTTTTGATGTGTGTCCATTCTTGGGAAGAACCCAGCCCCTTTACTGCCATAACGTTGTGGTCATGGGGATTATTCATGCCTGTGCGGCTTGTATCACAATATCTTGGATTGATAACTACATTTGTGCTTCTTACGGTTCTGCCGTCAGACAGTGAAACAAGCCTGATGTCAAATTCAACCTCATAGGTTACACCCTTCTCAAAGAAAGCATTCTGTCTTATATAACTCCAGGACTGAGCATCGGTTTTGGTGTTTTTTGCAAACCATACCTTGTTGTCTGCATTAAGCGGGTCGGTTATTATTTCAACCGAGTTTATGGAGCTGTCGGAGTTGTAAAAAGCAGTTGTGTCGTTACCCTCGGCATCGCCGTTCTTTATTGTAAAAGGAACAGGACGCTTGTGAAGAACAATTTTGCTGGCTTTAAACTCTGCGGGTGCAGCAATTGTAATGCCTGAGCTTTCAGCCGTGCTCGTAAAAGCACATGAGGCACTCATGTGGCATCTGCCGTCAGTCTTTGAAATGCTTCCTGCCTGAACCGTCTGACCGTTATTCTTGTCACCAAAGGTTACTGTTACGGGAATGTTGGATTTGTCGCCTGTAAGCTCTATGTCAAAGTCGAGTATGTATACCTTATCTTTTTCAAGCTTTACGGGTGAGAAAAACGAAGACAAGCCTTCATTTATTTCGTATTTCCATGAATTTTTGGGAACATCTTCCTTTTCCTGTCCCTTTATATTTACATACACGGTTATGACCTTTTTGTCGGGGGCGTATATGTAATCATAGCCTGCATTGTCAAGAAGGAAAAGCATGGGAAGAATTACTGTCCCATCGTACATTTCCACCTTTTTGTCAAGCTGTACGGTCTTGCCGTCAACAAGTGCCCTGTCGCTTCCCACGGTGAATTGGAATTTTACGCCGTATTTTGTATCAAGCTTCAAAACCCCTGTATTTCTGTTCCATTCGTAGCTTGTAAGAAGCAGTGTGAACAGTCCCGATTCATGCTTGAAGCACAGATACATTTCGTCGTGGTTGTATTCTCTTACTTCATCCCGAAGTACTGTTGCGTTTACGCCGTCTATTACAACCTTAAACGGCTGCTGCTTTTCGGCATAACGCATAAATTCAATTGCCTGTATTTCACCGCTGCTGCCGCTTACGGTGTTGGGGTCAAAGCGTATGCCGTAGATGTCACCCTTCCACTTGATGTTTGATTTGGTATCTATGTAGTAGTCTACGTATTCATTTGTTTTTTCGATTTCAAATTTGATGGATTTTGCCTCGTCCCAGTTGGTTTCGGTGTCCGTGACAAAGAAAATCTGTCCCTGTGAAACGGCATCGGATTTCATCCTTATATGAATAACGTCTGTTTCATCTGCACTTACAATTTTTACACGGTCAGTCTGCTTGCCGTACCACATAATTGGATCGCTTGTAATTGCCTCAAACACAAATGCACCTGCCGTGGCATTATAACCGTGGTTTTTCATGTTGGAGGTGGTGAAAAGAGGAGTGGTCTCGGGCTTTGTAAAGTCAAAGGTACGAAGTGAGGTTTGCGGCTGAAGTACGGGAACTGCAATGTTCTGTTCACGCTTGAGATTGGTGGTGACGGCAGGGAACAGAGTACCTATTCTGCGTTTTTGTCCCTGAGTCGGAAGGATGTTTACGCTGTTATCAAAGATGTTTTTTCCGAACACCCTCGCCGCTGCATCAAGGTAGCCGAAGCCGCCTATTTTTGCAGGATACAGATAGTGTCCCTCGCCGAACTCGTTCCAGTTGTCAAACATCATAAACCTGCTTTGCCAGGTGTCTTCCGAAAATCTTGTAAGATAATCGTCCCTGAACCAGACAAGAAGCTTTTCAAAATCAGTGGGATTAAGATATGAGGTCCTTGGCCTGTTCCATGCAAAGGTATTAAGACCGGGACTTGCAACACCAATTGCGTTGATGGAATACTCTTTTGCTCCCGAAAAGCCTGAGTTCACCATGCTTTTGTTGATTTCAAGCTTGCCTGCTCCGCTGCCCCATGCGTAGATGTGGACGGTATCAATTCCAAGCTGGTTGAAAAGCTCGTTTTCGTCCTTGAGTCTGCCGTTTGAGGAAAAGGCGATGATAATGTCGTCAAAGCCGTAGTTTTTAATGTCCTCATGCATCCAGTTTAAAAGCTCTTTTGCTACGTAAGGATTGCTTGAGCACATTTCATAGAAGGTCTTTACCTGATATATGGAAAGGAAGGGCTTGCCGTCGATTTTGAGGTACCTGTCATCCGTGAAGTACCATTCGCACCAGTATTTCCATATGTTGTTTTTGAAATTGTCAAGATTTTTGTCGGTGTAGCCTGCGTTTTCCCACATGATGGAAAAGCTGAGAAGGTGGGAGTACTTTGCGTTAAAATAGCCGTCGTGGAGTGCATCTGACATTCTCGGCTTCTTTATAGGCTCGCTTGCGTTTGAAACGGGTGCATACCAGCAAAGGTGATAATCGCTGAAGCCGTGTTCCGTAAGAAACTTGATTTCCCAGTCCATAGCCTCTGGATTTCCTTCGTCATAGTAGCCTGTAATAGGTGTTATTTCATCAAAGGGAGCAATATAGTCCCAGCCGTAGTGTGAGCCGTTTCTCCAAAGTGAGCAAACCATCATCGAGAGGGTATAGTCTGTTTCAAGCACCCTTGGCTGCGGCACATAGTCACCATATTCGTAAAGACGCTTGACTTCAACATCGTCAAACCACATAAGCGACTCCCGTGACGGCTCAAAGCCGATTTCAATTCCGTCTATGCTTGTATCGGTAAAGTGAATGTTTTCTGCAACCGTCTTGCCGTTTATTTTGACAACAAGCCTTTTTGAACCAAAATCCGCTTCAATTCTTATTGCCTGCCAGATGTTAGATGTGAATTTTCTGAGTGTTGCACCGCCGCACACCCACTGTCCATTTTGTGAGGTAACTTTTACTACGTTGGTGCTTCCGTTTTTCAGTGCAACATATCCGCCGTCAGCACCGTCGGGAAGCAGTACATAGGTTTCAAAGCATAGCACAGAGTCCTTATCTTCAAATTTCGGGAAAGCTTTATATGCCATTGCGGGATTTTCACCGTCGGCTGTGATTTTAACAGCCTGCAAATCGCCGCCCTTGTCGTTGTCGGAAACCGTCTTTTCCACCGTCATGTTACCCGAAACCGCATATTCCGAAGGAACGGATTTTTCGGTGTCAAGCCTGAATACGTCGTTTACAAGAAAGTTCTTATAAAGATGAACGTGGTCAACGCTGACGGTTGTAACGGCTTTGTCTGAGGTTTCGGCATGAAGCTTTGCAATGCCGT
>JAZNIM010000118.1:0-10104 GCA_045577475.1 Eubacteriales bacterium
GGAATCGCCGTCTGCTTCGCATACTAGTCACTCGACGAGCAAGTCGTCTCGCCCTTTTTGCTGAAAACAACCGCACCGGGTTGTTTTCTTATCGCAAAAAGCCCTCTCGGGTTCGATTCCCGATTATTATTCTACAAACAAAAAAACAGATACTTGCGTATCTGTTTTTTTGTTTGGTGACCCGTACGGGAATCGAACCCATGTTACAGCCGTGAAAGGGCCGTGTCTTAACCGCTTGACCAACGGGCCGGTTAACTTACTCGGATAGTATATCACAAAGAAAAGGTTTTGTCAAGACTTTTTTTCAAAAACACAAAAAAATATTTCATAAAGACAGGGCAATCGGATTTATACACCGTCTGCCCTGTTTTAGTTGTAAAAAAGCTTGGAGAATACTAAAGCTTAACAATGCCTTTATCCAGTTCCTCAACAATCTTTGCAATTGCACTTTCTTCGTTACTTACCGTAATTCTGTCTGCTGCCTGCTTTGCGGCGTCCGATGCATTTGCAACTGCGTAGCCGAGCTTTGCCGTCTTTAGCATTGTTACGTCGTTATTGTTATCTCCTACCGCAACGGTCTTGTCAATGCCGATATCCAGCATATCGCAAAGTTTCGGTATAACAACACCCTTGCTGATGCCTTTTGGAAGCACCTCGTATAAAATTGGTTCAGACGACACTCCGTCAAACTCTGACATAAGGGGGTGACTCTCAAGAAGCACTGATAATTTGCTGATTTTTTCCGCATCCAAATCCGAAAAAACTATTTTCAAGATAGGCTCATTGATCTCGCTGTAATGACAAGTTAAATTATCAACCTTAGTAGCTTTTCTGAAGTGTTCCATTGCCTCGGTATTTTTCGTAAACCAGATGTTTTCCGTTGTATTTACCTGATGGCTGACCTCAGGCATTACTTCATCCGCATATGCCAAAAAGTCAAGAATTTTCCTGTCAGCAATTTGTGCCCATACAAGTTTTCTTTGCTCAAGGTCATATATTCCGCCGCCGTTGACACAGCCGATGGGTGCGTTAGGCTTTACAATCTCGTCAATGCCTGCAAGTGCAACAGGCACACGTCCCGTTACAATTGTAAACTTACCGCCGTTCGCCTTAAAATACTCAATTGCATCAATGTTTTCCTTTGAAATTGATTGATCGTGCTTTAAGAGTGTTCCGTCAAGGTCGGTTACAAAAAGGATACCGTCAAATTTTCCCATGCTTCATAATCTCCTTAATACTCATTGCAAAGAGGATAAACCTTCTTCTCGTCTTCCTCAATTTCGCAATATCTCTGAGATTTTACAAGGAAAATATTGTCGTTATTATCGTCATTCACCTTAGAAACCTCGCCTACAATCAAAAGACCCTTATCCTTTTCGGGATAGAATCTATGGAAGATGTAAGGCTCTATTGTAATACTGTTACCGGGTGTTACATAGATTGGCTCACCCGGCTTTACGGTATGCTTTACACAGTCCATATAAAACTCAACGTTCTTTTCTTCGTCAAGCTTATCGTCAGCCGTCCTGTTATATAGCTGTACAACCAGCACTCCGCCGCCTCGGTTGATTATATCCTCTGCCTTTGAAATATGGTAGTGGTAAGGAATCTGCTGTTCGGTCTTATCGTCAAGAATTATGTACTTTTCAGCATAAGGAGAAGTGGTATTCGGGTCGTTCTTATCACCGTTTCTTACGGTAAACAGAACCGCACCGCAGCTCTTAAAGTCACCGCTTCCGAAGTCGGACACGTCCCAGCCTAACATTCTTTCTCTAATACGGTCAATTTTATCCTCATTCTTCTTCCAGTCCTCCTCTGTCCAATAGCCGAACATTGGAAGTGTTATTCTGTATTCGTCAAGTCTTGCTTTAGCTTCAAGTATCGCCTTATTGATTTCTGAACGCTTCATTTTATACTCTCCTTTTTGTCAAGTTATTACATGATTATTATACGTATTTTACAGCAAAAGTCAAGCATTTTCCTCCTATCAAACAAAACTTATGTACAATTATCCGTATATCCACACATTTTACAATCAATATTTATACACACTTAACGCAAAATACACATTAAATGGATATAATACTGATAAATACCAAATTCACAAGGAGTACCGACAATGGATTTTACCCCCGAAAAGCTTAAAAGCCTTACAAAATGGTTTATCGGCGTTGCATGTGGACTTATTCTGTTTTTCCTTGGGCTTCACAATCTTGACAGAGTACTGAGCTTCATATCACGTGCAATTTCACTTATCATGCCTCTGCTTTTAGGCTTCGCCTTTGCAATTATACTTAACGTTCCCCTGAAATTCTTTGAAAGGCATTTATTTCCAAGGTCAAAAAAGCCTTTTTTAACCTCCATCCGCAGACCTGTTGCCTTTATAATATCACTTATTGTGATTTTCGGCATTATAATCGGTATTGTATTTCTCGTTGTTCCCGAGCTTTCTCATGCAGTTCAGGTTATTGCCCAAAGCATTATGGACATTGCACGTACGCTTGGAAGCATGAGTGCAGAGGAATTTGAAGCTCTTCCCTTCGGCGGTTTTCTTCTTGACATGGACTGGAACAAAATCCTCGATTCTGCCGAGTCCTGGTTAAAGAATCAGAGCGGTGACATTGTTGACAAGGCTTTTGATACCATTGGCTCGCTTATAGGAGGAGTATTTGACTTTTTCATTTCCTTCGTTTTCGCAATTTACATTCTGTTTGGCAAGGATAAGCTGAAAAAACAGGCAACCCGTATAATAAACGCATGGCTTCCGAAAAAATTCGGCACATGGTTAATTCATGCTTCATATGTAGCTTCTGTAAATCTTAGAAACTTCATTTCGGGGCAGTTCATAGAAGCAATTATCATAGGTGTTCTTTGTTTTATCGGAATGGTAATACTAAAGCTTCCCTATGCACTTATGATAAGCGTGATTGTGGGAGTTACCGCACTTATACCCGTTGTAGGTGCATTTATAGGAACAATCGTCGGATGCTTTACAATACTCACCGTTGACCCCTTAAAGGCGGTAGTATTCCTTATTTTCCTACTCATTCTTCAGCAGCTTGAAGGAAATCTGATTTATCCCAGAGTTATGGGAAGCAGAGTAAATCTTCCCGGCATGTGGATACTTGCGGCGGTAACGGTGGGCGGAGCTTTGGCAGGCCCTGCGGGTATGCTTCTGAGCGTTCCCTTTGCCGCAACGGTATTTATGCTGTTCAAGGAAGCGACGGAAAAGCGTGAGCTGCTTTTGGCATGTGAAAGTGCCGTTACTGTTACCGACAGTCAGGCTGACGTGCAAACGAGCAATAAAGACGAAAATACATCTGACGAACAAGCTTAAATCGACAAAATCAATGCCGCTAAAAAGGATTTTTCCTGACAGCGGCGTTTTTATATTTATTTATATGACAGCATTCTGTTTGTTAGAGATTTTCTTATAAGAGCAAAATATACAAGGTGCAGTATTATTACCACAACCCAGGTTACAGGCCAGCAAAGGAACAGCATAAAGGGTGTCCTGTTCAGCGGAAGAATAAACATAATCCACAGTATTCTGAGTCCGCACGCACCCACAAAAGAGTTAATTGCAGGAACAACGGAATATCCAAGACCTCTCAACGAGCCTGACAGCACATCCATTATGCCGCAAAGAAAATACGGTATACATACATACAAAGCATTTTGCATGCCAAATTCGATTGCCTGCGGTGAATCTTTAATATATATTCCCATTAGCTGTCTTGAGAAAATCACAACTAAACTGCCAAGCATTATTCCTGCAACAAATGCACAAATAATGCATACAATAATCGTTTTCTTTACTCTTTTTCCGTCACCTGCACCTGCATTCTGGCTTACACCCGTTATTGCTGCGGTGCTAAAGCTATACATTGCCATATAAACAAAGGCTTCAATGTTTGAGCAAGCTGCACGTCCTGCCATTGCAGCTGTGCCGAAGGAGTTAACGGCTGACTGAATTACGGTGTTGGAAAGACCGAAAACCGAGCTTTGAAGTCCTGTTGGAATACCTATTCGCAGTATTTCCTTAAGCTCCGCTTTATATATTCTCAGCTTTGACAGCACCAGCTTACAGCTGCCATCTGACTTAATAAGAATAATCAACACCGCCAAAGCCGAAGCATAATTTGACACCACAGTTGCTATTGCAACACCCGCCACATCAAGGTGGAAAACAATTACAAGCACAAGATTAAGAATTACATTTATGATTCCCGACACAGACAGAATATACAGCGGTCGTCTTGAATCACCAACAGCTCTCAGAATAGATGCACCGAAGTTATAAACCATGGAGGCAGGTACACCGAGAAAAAATATTCTCATATAAAGCACCGCACCGTCAAGAACTGCCCTCTCGTGTATTCCCATAATTGACAGAATGGGTCTTGCAAAAAAAACACCTATAAACAGCGGTATAAATCCAATCAGAATTCCAAGCAGCATTGAGGTATGAACCGCAGTATGCATAGCCTCATCATCACGTGCACCGAACCGTCTTGAAACAACAACGCTTGCTCCTGCGGAAATACCCACGCATACGTTGATAATCATTCCGCTTACATTTCCCGTTGCCCCCACAGATGCCATGGCATTACTTCCCGCAAAATTGCTTACTACAATAAGGTCTGCAGCATTATAGCAAAGCTGAAGCATGTTTCCGACTATGATAGGCACAACAAATGCAAGAATATTCTTTAAAAGGTTTCCCTTTGACATATCTATTTCATAGCTTCGTTTTTTGACCTTCTCCATTTCTTCCTCCGTTAACAGCTACTATTTATACAACATTGCAATTATAATTCAACTGCTCATCAAATTCAAGGCAAATATGTTAATTTCGCATCAAAAAAAAGAAGCCTCAGTTATACCAAGACTTCTTAAATGTTTATTATTTGTTATAGTACGCTTTATAACCGTTTGCAAGGTCATCTGCCGCCGCCAAAAGACGGGACTTTTTCTCGGTTGTTGTCATTTCCCATGTTGTCATCATAAAGCCTTTAAGTCTTTCGGGAGCAACAATCTCATTACACTTTTCAACGGTAATCTTCATATTATCCTCGCAGTATTCGGGAATATCCAAGTAATTACCGCCTGTGGGAAGCTGTTCAAAGCCGTTTGCC
Organism: Eubacteriales bacterium; assembly: GCA_045577475.1. GTDB lineage: Bacteria > Bacillota > Clostridia > Oscillospirales > CAG-382 > UMGS1387. Next base: position 5,139 of record JAZNIM010000118.1, read on the forward strand.
TCAAGTGTTCTGTAGCCCTCCATTGAGTCAACCCAGAAGCCGCTTGTATGTGTCCAGTCACCGTAATACCAATTACTGCAAAGAACATCATGTGACATATTCTTGACAAAATCCTCTTTGCTTGCCGTTGAATGCCATACGTAATCTGCCCATATCCATGGTCTTGCACCGTTATCCTCGGTAATCTTAAACAGGTAATTTATATCGTGCCACAAAAGGTCGCCGTTTCGTATAATACACATGGGACTCTTTGTCTGAACAGAGTAACATTCTTCATCCATGCCAAGATGGAAAAGCTCAGGCTTTGAGAAAAGCTCACTCACTTCATCAATAACATCCTTACAGAAGGTATAATACTGAGGCGTTGAAATCATTCTTGAGTATATACCCATCCACTTATCATGGCTTGTTGCAAAGTTAAGCTTAGGATATACCTTAAAGCCCATTGAACGAAGTCTTGTAATTTCATCGGCAAGACGCTTTTTCGACCATGAACCGGGTGCTACAATTTCAGGATGTGATTCATACTGAATGCCTTCGGCAACGTCAATAAGTATTGTATTGCAGCAGCCGTCCTCTTTAAGCTTGTTTGAAACCTCAGTCCAAACAGGCTGTTCAAATTTAAGCGGATCGGTTTTTACACAATATCCGCCGTCACCGGGGCCGTAGTCCCTCCACATAAGCTGACCGAGATGTACAAGATAAGACCAAATCATTTCCTTTGCCACAACAGTTTCCTCCCAATACTTATTATTTTTTACATTGTTTGAATTTACAGATAATTACTTAAATGTCAAACTTTACCTTTAATATAGCATACATAACCACAAAAATCAAGAGAATAGCCATATTTTTATAAAAAATATTTACGTAAATTCCGTAAAAAAGAGCCGCCTCCTCAATGGAAGCAGCTCACACTTTACGCCTCTTTAATTGTAACAAGTCTGATATCAGCACCCACACCGCGAAGCTTTCCGACGATGTCCTCATAGCCTCTCTGGATATGCTTGATATTATCAATTTCGGTAACACCCGTTGCCGCAAGTCCTGCAATGATAAATGCCGCACCTGCTCTCAGGTCGCATGCCGTCACAGGTGCTCCGCTAAGAACAGAGCCGCCCATAAACTCAGCCGCCTTACCGTCAGTCACCTGTATCTTTGCGCCCATTCTGCAAAGCTCGTCAACGTACTTAAAGCGGTTATCCCACACGCCCTCACGCATGATTGACTTTGTACCTGCAAGTGCCATAAGCACGCCCATCTGAGGATTCATGTCCGTGGGAAAACCGGGATAAGGAAGAGTTTTAACATTAACTCCGTTAAGCTCGCCCACATACTTTACACGTACAGCATCGTCAAATTCCTCAACCTCAACACCCATTTCAATAAGCTTTGCTGTAATGGACTCAAGGTGCTTGGGAATAACGTTATGTACCATAAGCTCACCCTTGGTTGCCGCCGCCGCTATCATAAACGTGCCTGCTTCAATCATGTCGGGAATTATATCATAGTTAACGCCGTGAAGCTCTTCAACACCGCGAATCTTGATTGAATCCGTACCTGCACCCGAAATATCTGCTCCGCAGGCATTGAGGAAGTTTGCAAGGTCAACAACATGAGGTTCTCTTGCCACATTCTCAATGATTGTTGTGCCTTTTGCCTTTGTTGCTGCAAGAATTGCGTTGATTGTTGCACCAACTGATACTATATCCATATAAATGGATGTTCCGTAAAGACCGTCCTCGGTTTCAATATTAACATATCCGCCGTCCTGAATTGAAACGGTTGCACCCAAGGCTTCAAAGCTCTTGATATGCTGGTCAATGGGACGTGCACCGATTTCGCAGCCGCCGGGGTATGCAGCTCTTGCCTTGCCGAATCTGCCAAGCTCTGCACCGAGAATGTAATAGGATGCACGCATCTTTCTTACAAGCTCATAGGGTGCAATACCCGGAGTTACGCCTGTAGTGTCTATTTCATATGTTGTTTTATCAATTTCAGTAACGGTAGCTCCCACTCTTCTGAGAATTTCAAAGGACGCCGTAACGTCGCTTATCATTGGAAGGTTATGAAGCACACACTTATCTGCGGTAAGAATTGTACCGAAAATAATCGCAACGGCCGAATTCTTCATGCCGCTGACTTCTATATCGCCGTGCAATGGCTTATTGCCTTTTATGACAATTTTATCCATTATGCTAAGCCTCCGATAACAAATATTATAATAAAGGGAAACATTTTTTGCCCATAAAACTCTTATTCTACAGTATTATAACATACTATCAATAAAAATGGAATACCTTTTTTAATTTTTTTGAAAAATTTTGCATAATTTTTATATTGCGTCAAAATACTCCTTCAAAACGTTTCCCTCGCTGTCAACAGTAGTTATTTCCCAGCAAGGAAGAAGGTAATAATTATTGCTGTTGCCTTTTTTCAGGCAATACACTATTCTCTGCCCGATGATGCTGCTTACATTGTCAAAATCCATATCATACAGCACATTTATACCGTCCGTCAGTTTTTCATGATATCCAAGTTCAGGCTTTTCGGTAATCCAGCTTCCGAAAGCATGAACAAGAACGTCATTTTCAAACACGAAGTTTATATACACACCCGAAACATCAAGACCGTTAAAGGTCTGAGCAGCACTTATAATATCATATTCTTCGTTGCTGATACTGCCGGTAATACGGTAGCTTTTGGTGTTTTCGTCCACAAGACGGTTTATTATTTTTTCGATAAGAGCACTCTTTTCTGCATCGGGATTGATTTCAGAATTTACAAGCTGCGGGGAGTTTGCTGTAATATTACTTCCCTGAATGCTGAACACAAAGCCAAAATCGGACATTGAGAATGATATCTTTCCCAATTGCTTTTCAGTATTTTCACTGTCATACAACGCAAAAAGCATACCCGTGGGTGTATTCAGGCTTGTTGAAACGACCTTTGCATCAAAGCAAGCCGAAAAAGCATCAGCTACAATCTGTGCATAGCCCTGTCCGACACTGCTTGAAAATACGTAGATATTCTCATCCGGTATCTGCCTTATTATTACATCTTTTTCAATTTCAATTCCCCTGCCATTAAGGTTTTCAACAGCCTGCTCTACGAAGCTCTCTGACAAAACGCTGATTTTTTGGTCCTCACGGTAATACAGCGAATAGAATACAACCGTAAGAACGGCAAATATAACAATCAGAAATTTGACAATCTTGCTTCCTTCCACCTCTACACCTCCTCATCGCTGACAAAACGTCTTGCCCAGTTTACCGCAAACAGTTCACCGTCAGTTTCCTTTTCCAGCAAAGGATAATACATAATCTCACTGCTCTCAGAAACGGATGAGTCATCAAACAGTTCATTTACATACTTTTGGTTAAGGCACACGGAATACTCCTGTGAAGATGTGCACCTGAATGCATACATTGCCGCATACACAAGATTATTTTTGCTTATTTCAAATACAGCATCATATTCATTTTCAGTTATAGAAACGCCGTATACAAAGCTTTTCACATACACCGAAAGCTTATCGTTTTCTTCATCATAGCTACTGCCCGTAATACAGTTTCCGTGTTCAGAGCCGTCGGGATTCAAGGTATTGATAAGATTCTTAACAGCAAAAATCTTATCTGAGAAGGAATACTCTTCCGATTCATCAACTGCATATCCGAGATACTTCTCAATGCTCACTCCGTCCGAGTCGGTTTTATATTCCACAAAGCCATCGTCATTAAGAAGAAGCACTGCCTCATCATCAACATAAATCATTTCGGTATCATTTTTGGAGGAATAGTTTTTTACAAAGCTGGAATTAAGCGAAAAAACATCAAAGAGAGTGTTAACCCAAACAGAGGACGGTTCCTTGCCGTACTTTTTATTCAGTGCCTGCAAACTGAATTTTCCTGTTACAAACGAGCTTGTCATAACAGGCTGAAGTGTTTCCCTCTCTGAAAAAGAGAACCGGGAATACCCATCACTAACATCATATTCCTTTGCGGAAAATTTGTCAAAGGACACCTCGTTTTCCGTCCTGAGAATGTATACATCATAGTCTTCGGACAGTGCTGCTGCATACACATTTTTATTGTCATCACTCAGCAGGAAAATATTCTTCACATTGAAATACATTGGTTTTTCCGTAATTTCGTAGTCATTTGAAAGGCATGGCAGGAAAGCACTTGCATTAATTGCATTGTAATAAGAAATTAAAACAAACTTATCCGTTTCGGTAAGCTGCTTTATATACTCATACTGCTGTGATTCGTCACCAAACTCAAGCTTTTCCGATGTCCCCGAAAACAGTTCAAACAAGACGGGATTTACAAGATTCTCCATTGATAAGCGTGATTCCTTTTCAAAGGTAGGACAAACATATGTATCTCCCTCTTTTATACCGATAAACACAGGCTCCAACATATTATCCGAGTTAATCTTATCAACTGCCGCACCCGTTTTCAGCAACGCCTGCTTTTCAAACTGAGGTATTGGCGGCAATGACGAGGTACGTCCGTTTATTCTTATATCAATAAACATGCCGCAGGATATAAGCATGGTAAAAAACAGCAGAATTGCAAGGATAATATGCAGATTCTTGAAAAACGCCGCCTTTTTTTCAGACTTTTTCACGTTATTGCCTCCTTTACGGTATAATCAAGCGGTGTCTGAAAGCTTACGCTTTATGCAAGGCACCGCTTATCCATTAAATATTCTTCAGAATTTCAGAAATTCTTGCTCCGTGCTCCATTCCTTCATCATAAACAAAGTTAAGCTCGGGCGTGTTTCTCAGTGCAAGCCTTGAGGAAAGCTCATGTCTTATAAAGCCGAGTGCCGACTTTATTCCCTTTTTAACCTCAGCCGCATCGCCGTTCATTACGCTGTAATGCACCTTGCAATACTTGAGGTCGGCTGTTGTTTCGGTTCTTGTAATACTTACAAGACTTGCTGAAACCCTCGGGTCTTT
>JAZNIM010000119.1:0-2109 GCA_045577475.1 Eubacteriales bacterium
CGGCACTTCGGGAGAAGATTTTTCGGCTTCTGCGGATTCCTCGACCATACTTTCTTCTGTTTCTGAGTCGGCTGTAATGAATGACATTGTTCTGTCATTGTCGTAGCTTTCCGTTCTGTAGTCGTAAACAGGTGCTGCTTCGTCGGTATATGCACCGTCTGCTTCTGCCGCATCGTCAAAATCTTCATCAACTCCGGTGAGTGAAATACCGTATTCGTCGTAATCCTCGCTATTATCTGCTTCTTCCTGTAAAGGAATTATGCGTGCATCAATTACACGATCTGCACCGTCCACTGTTGCCGCTTCTTCGGTTATTACGGAGTCTTCGGCGTATTTCACAGGCTTGTCGCTCATATCCGAGGGGATATGCTTGACGTAAAGTGCAACTGCACATATAATCACAAGAGCTGCCGCTGTTCCCATGTGGTGGGTGAGGTTGAATTTTATGGAAGGCTTTTTGTTTTGTTCTCTCACCTTTGCCATGACGGCATTTGCGAGCTCGCCTTCCTCAACCCCTGTGACGTTAAGCTTTTTCAGGTCTTGTTCAAGAGCCTTGCTCTGCTCAAGGAATTTTCTGCAATGCTCGCAGGTCTTTGCATGGTTGTTCAGCTCGTCTGTCAATTCTTCGCCCGAAAAAAACGCTATTTCAAGCTTTTCGCAAAGGCTTTCATTTCTTTCCATTGCAGTCACTCCTTTCACAAAAATAAGGCTTTAAATTGCCTTTCATATCATAAGACGCACAGAATTTGGAAAAGTTCCGTTAAAAATAATTTTCTTTCAAAAGAATTTTTTTAAGAGCTTCTCTTGCTCTGGAAATCCGTGATTTAACGGTTCCTGTTTCAAGTCCGAGAGAGTCGGCTATTTGTTCATATGAATAATCATTGACGTGCCGCAGTATAATAACTTCACGGTGTTCCTCGGAAAGCAGACTTATTGCTTTTTTCAGAATTTCGCTTTTTTCTTTTTCAAGCGCACTCTTTTCGGGATTTGCCTTGTCCGAGGTGTCGGGAACGTCAAAGCCTTCTCCTTCTTCGCCCGAGGAATCAAGGCTGGAGGCAGGCGGCTTTCGCTTTCTTATATAATCAAGAGCACAGTTTTTTGCTACTCTGTAAAGCCAGGTGGAAAACTCGCTGTCGCCCTTGAAGGAGCAAAGACTTTTGTAAACCTTTAAGAATACCTCCTGAGAAACGTCCATCACGTCCTCGGGACAGTTTCCCACAACACTGAAAACGCAGGTGCTTACAAGACGCTCGTATTTTCGTACAAGAGCTTCAAACGCACCCTCGTCGCCGTCTGCCGCCTTGAAAGCAAGCAGAGTATCCTCGGGGAGAGATTCGTCGTATTCTTTTCTTTTACTGTCCCTGAAGAAAATACCCATCCGCAAACACCGCCTTTCATTTGTATTTTTTGCATCGCAGTACCAAACAGTATACCATGCATCATTTAATTTTTCAAGATGTATTTGCGTTTATCCCGTTACGGCGTTGTAAAAATTTGACAAATTGAATAATTAACACACATTTTTTGATGGTTTGATGGTAAAACTTTATATAAAGTATTAAGAATGTGAAAATTTTGCTAAAGATACTTGCAAAATGAGGATAAACGTATTAAAATATTAGTTGTGAAAATTTGTATCACTAAAAAATTAATAAATTTGGAGGAATTCAAAATGTCAGTTAAAGTTGCTATTAACGGCTTCGGCCGTATCGGACGTCTTGCATTCAGACAGATGTTCGGCGCAGAAGGTTACGATGTTGTTGCTATCAACGACCTCACAAAGCCTTCCATGCTCGCAAACCTTCTCAAGTACGATACCGCACAGGGCGGTTACTGCGGTTTCCTCGGCGAAAACAAGCACACTGTTTCCGCTGATGACGAAGCAGGCACAATCACAGTTGACGGCAAGACTCTCAAGATTTATGCTGAAAAGGACGCTAAGGATCTTCCTTGGGGCGAAATCGGCGTAGACGTAGTTCTTGAATGTACAGGCTTCTACTGCTCAAAGGAAAAGAGCCAGGCTCACATCGACGCAGGTGCTAAGAAGGTTGTTATTTCTGCTCCCGCAGGCAAGGATCTTCCTACCATCGTTTACAGCGTTAACGAAAA
>JAZNIM010000120.1:0-6619 GCA_045577475.1 Eubacteriales bacterium
GGTTTGATATCGTTCCGCTTTTTTGTTTTCTACGCGTTTTATCATGTCCTGTAATTACACACAACAAAAGCCGCAGCTTTCGCTGCGGCCTGAGTTTTGTTTAATTGTGCTTAACCGAACTATTAAAGATCGCCGTAGTCAAAGCCTAAATCTTTTCCGTTTTCAGCCTTGTCAATGATGTTGTTAACCATTTCCATAGCACCTTCGTCAAGCTCTGTGTTATTTTCAAGCTGCTTTGCAATCTGGTAAGCGCTTGCTGTCATAGGTTCTCCGTATACGGTGAATTCCTTGCCGTTAACGGTAAGCTTTGTGAATGTCTTGGAAACAAGCTTCACACCGTAGCTGTTTTCGGGAATACCGTAAAGTACGCCTGTGAAGAATATTGTTGAACCGTCGTTTTCATGGATAACGTCGATGTCCTCAGCCTTCACATATGCAGAACCGGATACGCTCTTTGCAAAATCAAGTGTAAGCTGCTGTCCTGCATTTACAAGATCTCTTTCAAGTGCGATTACATAACCGTATTCAGTAACTTCAAAAGCTGTTGCTTCTTCTCTTACACTTGCAACGATACCTGCCTTGAATCTTACGCCTACAGGATCCTTAACTCTGAGAGAAACCTCGTCAACATTGTTAACGCCGTTTGCAAGAGCATTAAGTGCTGTAGCACCTTCGGAAGTTACATAGTAGTACTCAGTTTTAACTGTAAGAACTGCCTTTGCGTTTTCCTTTTCTACAATCTGAACAAGCTTTGCTTCGTCGCCGGTGATAATCATACCGTAAACGTTGCCTGCAAATTCATACTGCATGCCGTCAACTTCTGCATATCTTACGTTAGTTTCTGCTTCCTTTGAGCCTACGTCGATTGCAATGTAGCCATCGGGCACATTGTCACCGTCGATGATAAGACCGCCGTTAACATTTACTGTACCTTCGCCGATGATTTCACCGATTGCGAATGTACCGTTTTCAAGAGTTGTAACTGTTCCTTCGGGAGCATTGAGTGTGCCGATTGTGAAGACGTAGCCGTTTGCATCAACGGTGTATTCGTCAAGAACATTTACTACATCAACTTCAGCATCCTTATTAAGTGCACATCTTTCAAATTCTATCCAGTCAACGTCTGCCTGACATTCAAGAGCTGTGGGCTTTAATGCAAAGCCTGTGATTGTGCCTTCTGCATCGGAAATGTCGAAGGAGTAAACTTTCTGTTCACCCACTGCGGTAACATCGGCAGAATATGTCTTCTTGCCTTCGGTTGTTGTAAGCTCAAGAACAAGGTCAAAGTCTTCTTCAGCAGAGCCGATACTCATTGTTGTGTTGAACTTACTGTAGTTGTCACTGTCAAGAAGAAGTGTTGCATCTGAGATTGATACGCCTTCGCCGTAGGAAACAACTGTACCTACACCGTTTTCAACCTTAACGTTGAAGCCGCCGAATGTGATGCCTTCATAGTTGCCGTCTTCATCAAAGTGCCAGCCTTCAGCAAGTGTCCAGAGTGCGTAAACATCTGTGTTTTCTGTTACATCAACTACTGTAACTGCTTCGCCGTCTTCGGTAAGTGACCAGCCAAGGAACTTATAACCGTTTCTGGAAGGAACAAGCTCGGAAAGTGTGTACTCGCCTCTTGCAAAGTTGTCTGCTGCGGGAATACCTGTAACCTCGTCTGTTGTACCTGCCTTATAAGTAAGGGTGTAAACATCGTACTGACCTGAGATTGTGATTGTCTTTGTAGCAACAACGCTGCTGTCGTATGCGCTCTTTGCTGTAACAACAACTTCGCCGTTAACCTTCGCTGTGAGAAGACCGTCTTCTGAGATTGTTGCATATGTTTCGTCATCAACGCTCCAGATAACGTCTGTTGCGGAATCGTCGGGAGTAGCAACTGCTGTGAGCTGAAGTGTACCTGCAAGCTCTGTGATTTCATCGCCGCCGGTGATTTCGATTGAATCGGGAACGTAGATGTATTCAGCTTCAAGGAAGGAAGGAACTGTTGCTTCAAACTGTTCAAATACTCTGAGAGCAATTTCTTCCATACCAAGGTCACCGGGATGTGAACGGAAGTCTGTTACGTACTTACCTGTGCCGTCACTGAGCTGATCGTCATATGCTGCATAGGGTTCCCATGCAAGGTAAGGATTGTACTTCCAGCCGGTTGTACCTCTGTCGTAAACCTTGCCTGTTTCGGGATGTGTGTAATATCTCTTAGAAGAGTCAACCTTGCTGTAGTCTGCGATGTATGCCATGTCGGCTACATAGAAGCCATACTTTGCTGCATATTTCTCAATGGCATCGTTTCTTGAGCCGCTGCCGAAAGGAGTGATACAAACAACAACTGAATTAACGGGACGGCTTTCATTAATCATACCGTAGAGAACTTCATAGAAGTTGTCCTGAACTTCAGATGTAGCAGACTGGAAGTTTTCAGAAAGCTGAACTGTAATTACGTTAGGCTTTTCTGTAAGGAGATATTCCTTTATGCTCTTATATGCCGCATCATTCTTCATATTAGCAGTAATCTGCTCAATTGTTGTTGCGGTAGCAGTAAGTTCACCTGCATTTTCAAGTGATGCACCGCCGATACGCTTTGCTTTCATTGTACCGTTAAGACCTGTTGTAAGGTGGTACTGAATTCTGCTGTAGTAGTCAAGCTCGGGCTTTGAAGCAGCCATACCTCTGAGAGGCTCGCCGGGAGCACACCAGATAGCAAACTGTTCTGTACCGCCGTGCTGGCTGTAGGAGTTACCGATACACAGATAGCTGAAGTCGTAAGCTGCTATCTTGTTTCTCTGACCTGTGATTGTAATTTCAATTGAACCGCTGAACGAGGGATCTTCAACAGCAACCGCTGTAATTACCGCTGTACCGTTGGAGATAGCATTGATTGTAACTGTGCCGTCATTGTTCTTTGTCATGGAAGCACATCCGCCGGTAATGCTGAAGGTAACCTCTTCTGTAGAGATTTCCTGATTTGCATAAACGGAAGGAGTGATTACAACAGAACCGCCGTCCTCGGTAATTGTGTTTGAAGAAGCGGAAAGTGTAACTGCCATTTCAAGGGGAAGTGTTTCTTCTTCTTCATCATATGCAAAGGGATTGTAGTTAGCGATGGTAATTTCGTCAAATTCAATCCATGTCTGAGATGAGTATTCATAGCCTGTTTTGGGAACATAGTAGCCTTCCGAGTCAGACTGAACATTTGTAAGTACTGTTTCGCCTCTGTAGGGTAACATGATGTGGCTGAGTGCTGTGTTAAGAGAAGCACTGTAGCCTAAATCGGGAAGATAAACAACCTTTGTTGTCCAGTCTTCACTTGCGGGGAAGGATACAAGTCTATTATCATAGCCGCTTTCGCTGCCGCCCTTGTCGGTATCCATAAGATAAAGGTTGGCGTTTGCAGTGCCGTTGGAACGGTACTTAAACCAGAAGTAAGGATAGTCGCTGAGAACTAAGCCCGAAGGATATGTCTTAGGTGAAAGTGAACCGTGAGTACCCTTTTCTGTCTGGAGTCTGTAAATCTCGGTACCGTCGGAAAGGGTAGCAGGATTTGCCTGTACATTCACTTTAGCACCGTTTATCATTGCCATAGCCACGGTAGCCCACATTGTTTCGCCGTTGAACTTTGCAAGGCCCTGGTTCTGTGAAGCTGTGAATGTGTTGGTTGTGAAATCCCATGTATAAGCAATAGCTTCTGCTGCCTTTATTTCAGGCTTTTCGGATGTAAGATAGAAGTAGTGAATATCAGCAGTTGTCTGCTTGTCGATAGTACCCATGAAGCCTGTTATCTTTTCGGCTGTGTCGGGAACATTTGCTAAAGGAAGAACAACTGTAATTGTTCCGTCGCCGTTATCACTCTTAACGCTGCCTGCGCTTGAAAGGGATACGGTGTTTGCTTCAGCATGAGGATTGGAGTCCCACTTGTAGTAGAACTTAATTGAAGTTAAGCTGTCATCAGCCTTAACAACAAGATACTTCTTGGCAGCATCTTCGGAAATGGTGATATTGTAAGGTTCAAAACCTCCGTTGCCGTCAACTGTTGTGGGTCTGTCAAGGTGAAGAACACCGTCAACAATCGTTACAGCTGTATGACCTTCATCGCCGCCGCATGCCTTGAGGTTAGCATCTGCGGGAGTTTCAGCCTCAAGGAAGTCAAAGAACATACCGTACTTTGAAGAATCTACATTAACATATATATTCTTTGTTACGGAATACTCAGGCTTTTCAATGCTTGTAGCCTTAACGCTTACAACACCTGTTGCAACCTTAGCACGGATTTTTGCTGTTCCGTCTTCATAAAGCTTAACAGAAGCAACATCGTCAGGGTCTGTTACTTCAAGTGTGTATTCGCCTGTGTAGTAGCCTTCAAGTGCAGCCTTGAAATCAACCGTGATATCAAGCTCTTCACCGGGTGTGGTAAGAAGTGCGCTTGCAGGATTGATTACATATTCATATGTATCCTTGAACACGCTGTAAAGCTTGATGCTGTTTACGGTTGTGTCGCCGGCAGACGTCTGAAGTATGAGAGTATTACCTTCGGTCCATTCAGCAATTTCTGTAAGGTCAACAAGGTAATCGCGGTTTTCTGTAGTAGTTGCTTCAACCTCGATTGTGCCCATTTCGTTGTCATCAATCTGGAAGTAAAGCTCGAAAACGTCGCCTTCGGCAGAACCGGCAAGGTTAACTACCATAGCGGTATAGGATGCAGGATTGAAGTTGCTGAGGATTGCGCCTGCTTCAAGCTCATCTACTTCAAGCTCATAAGGAAGAACAACACTAACCTCATAGTCAGCTTTTGTATCTCCTACTGCAAAGGTAACCTTTGTTGAGCCTTCTGCAAGAGCTGTTATTGTAGCTGTACCGTCGTTATTCTTAACAAGAGAGATAATCGACTCATCTTCAACTGTCCAAACGCCCTTTACTGCGGTTATAATATCGGAAATTCTGGCGTCGATAATGGGAATAAGCTTTGCTTTTTCGCCAATGTCCGTAAGGTCGCCTTCCTGCTCAATGGTAACAACGGGTGTCGAACCTACGGCATAGAGTGTATAGCTGTCTTTGGTAATGTCAATGCTTTCAACAGCCTCGCCGCCCTTTGTAAGGCTCCAGGAAGGAACATAGCTGCTTCCGTAAATACCTGCTTCGGGCTTGTAGCTTGTGATAACGTTTCCGCTTTCGTCAAGTGCTTCATACTTTGTTGCAAGAACTTCGCTGCCGTCCTCGGAGAGGAAGGTGAACTTGTATGCGGGAACTACAAGCAGATTGTCAAGATAAATGGATGTGGGAATTGTGTTGGTGCTTTTGATTTCAGCCTCGAACTTAAAGGAGGTGGGTTCCTTTGTTGTGGTTGTACCGCCGTTTGTCATGTCGATAATTTCGCTGAAATGCTTCCAACCTGCATTTTGAGTTGCACCTACGGAACGGGCAATATCTCCGCCGCCTGTGGTGGAGTTCATAATCCAGAAGTTGGTATTGGGTGTGTAGTTGGTTTCTGTAATTCCGTTAACTACCTTTGCGTAGTCAAAGGCAAACAGTACGTAGGTGTGACCCACAAGCTCATTCAGCTTACCGCCGAATGCAAAGTCCATGGAAGGATAGTTTCCGCCAAGAGGTGCAGGAAAATACCATTCAATAACCTTGCCGTGAACATCCAGCGGGTCATCGCTTACTGTCAATGTTGCATCGTAGTTAGGCGAGGTAAGAGCCTTCAATGCATCATTTGTTGTGGTTTCACCCGTAAGGGGTGCGGTTGTGCCGGTAAGCATGTTGATACCGGTTTTTACTGTCTTTACAGCCTCAAGCTCACCGGTCGCATTTGAGCCATCGTCTGTAGATTCCTGCACTGATTCGTATGTGGAAGCAGGTGCAGGTGCTGCCATAACTGTTGTGGATAATACCATCAGAACAGCTAAAAGCACGCTGAGAATTCGCTTCATAGTAGCATCTCCTTTGTTTAAAATGTGTATAATAATACATATCCATTTTACACCATATTTTTAACGGTCGGTAGAGTTAATTATAAATAAATTGATAACAGCGTTCATTTTTAGTTAAATTGAAGTTAATTTATGCATCTTTATTGTGCCATTGTAACAAAAAATCACTGTATTATGTAAACTAATTCGCGGTTTTTGGGGTCATATTGCACAACTTGGTGAAATTGTAGAATTTTTGTGTACAGGTTTGGAGGTTTTGCACATAGACAAAACAACAAAAAAACAGGGACATATTAAAACAAATTAATACAGGTCCGTGTTTTCAAAAAGCATTATTATTTATCAATGCTACTCCTTTTATTTCTATTAGGTTACATTTATGTCTTGCAGGCGTTTCGCTGTCTTCGTACAGCGACCTTCTTTTGACCGAAGCGTCAAAAGAAGGCAAAAACGCTTCCACTCATCGGGAGACTAAATCCTTACGGATTTCAGGTCTCCCTACGCCGTGGAGGCTTACTAACGGAATGGGACTGAGGATAACGCCCGTTGACTTTGGCAAATCGCTCGCTTACGCTCGATGGGCTGTAGTGCGAGTGGTGGGTAGTGCATTGAATTTGGGTTACTGCTATGGATAGTAGGCGTACGGTGGTGCTTTGTGTGTTGCCGGTTTATTAAAGGAATATACC
>JAZNIM010000121.1:0-4883 GCA_045577475.1 Eubacteriales bacterium
ATTTCAGCTACCGATTGTACCATATCCACGTCGCCTTCAGTTTCTCCTATACAATTCCAACCGTCAGAGTTTTCCATATCAAGCAGATTGAAAGCAAAGTCGGAGGCCAAGCGGTCTTAGGAAGACAATTAATTAAGGCAACTCCTTGGCTCACAGAACGACATGGCTACGATCCGACTTATTTCAGCTACCGATTGTACCATATCCACGTCGCCTTCAGTTTCTCCTATACAATTCCAACCGTCAGAGTTTTCCATGTCAAGCAGATTGAAAGCACGAACTGTATAGCCATTGTTTCGTAAATATTCGGAGTACTGTTCAAAAAGCTCAGCTTTTGGGTCAACGATTATCATACTTTGCTTATTGCCATTCTTTAAAAGCTGTACCATTTTGAGAATAAGAGGTTTTACAAAACCTCTCGATTTACCGGCTCCTGTTGCTCCATAAACAATGATGTGCTTATTTAGACCGGAATCATTCCGAAGGCCCAAATAGTCCGCATATGCGTCTTCGTCACTTTTACAAAGAATAGGACAAGTAAGATCGTCCGCACTTCCTGATTCCAAAATCTTTTCTTGCTCCTTTTTTGTCATCCAACCGGATGTGCCGTGTGTGCCCTCATTTGAAACGAAGAAATTTCTCTTATCCTTTGTAATCTTAACACCTGTTATAAGATGTATCCATTTGCCGGATATGAGAGCATACATAATAAAGAGAAAAAACACGACACCAAAGCCTTGGGGTGTAAAAACTGCACCAAAACATTTTATAGGATTAAGAGTAAATACGCTGTGGGCAGTACCATTCATAAAATTAGTAAACGCGGCTCTGAAAGAGTAAATTACTATTCCATACAGATAAAGCCCTATGAGTGTGCCGAAAAGATATACCCAAAATTTATCTTTTATCTTGTGTATGAGTTTCCCAATTTTCGGGTAATTCGATATCATCTTTTCTAATTTTTCTCTCACTCGCATCATAACTCACTCCTTTCTCGCTGATGTATGGTGAAAGCGGATTGTATTCGTGTATAGCTTCAGGGAACATAATACTTATATTTTTGTCTGTGAGTTTTCCTATAGATATGTCTTTTCTCCAGTACCTTTTTAGAAGCATAAATATGACTTCTTCTTGAAAAGGTAGATAATAAATCTTTGGAACAGCGTTTTTATCAAAGCGTTCGACTTGTCTTAATGCTCTGACAATTCTGTTTACATTCATATCCAATGCTATGATATATGGGATATTATTCTTCATACCATCACATTCGAAAAGTTCTTCAGGTACATCTTTTGTGCACTCTAAAACACGAAGGATTCTATCTTGGTATCCTGCAATCTGTAGGATACTCATCTGCAAAACTCCGTTTGAATTTGTTGGCACAAGCAAAAAATCGCTTCCAAGTTCCTCCAAAGCTATGTCGAAACGTTTACATCCATTCGGGTGTGGTTCACTATGAACCTTTGGAAACACATTCTTCCATAATTCCTCCAAGGAAGTTCCTGAAAGAATTATTTGTGTTTCCTTGATATTTCCCATTACACTGATTTGAGATGAAAAGATTTCTCTCTCATAATTAGGTACAATCCAATCATCCTTGTTGTCAATGAAATATGAAACAAAAGCCGTATCTGCAATTTTTAGAATTCCCAAAAATCTCGTTCCTGCAAGGGGCTTTATTCTATTGTCAGCACGAACCATAAGTGAACTCACATACCCTATGTTTTTATCTGCAAGAGATATCGAAGAATCATAAAATATGTTTATTCCTGCAAGAAATAATGTTACGTTGAAAAGAGCATTTCTGAGTTTTCTTCTATATGACTCTTTCTTGATATCTAACCTTTTATCTTGTGGAAATGTATATCCCATTTCTGCAAGAACTTCATAACCTTCATATGTAAGCTTATAGCTTAATTTATTGCTCTGTATTTTTATGAGATTGTGATTCCTCAAAGTCTGTAATAATCTCACTTCAAAAAACGGCGACTCAAAATATTTCGCTAATCTTGTTGGTAAATATCTGCAAACTCCGCAAAGCATTAAAACCCCGAAATCACGCATATCAAAAACCACTATAACTCCACCCCCTACTTAAGTATGCTGTGACTGATATTTTTCTGAATTTTTTAACTCCGACAAGCCCTTTGTTACAATGATTTTCAAGGTGTTTGACGGTGGAGTTATGAGGTTTTATTTTTTGCTTATCAGTCGAAATTTTTAAAACCAACAGCTCCACCGTCAAAGCATATCTTTTTCAAGTAAATCCATAAAAATCACACCGTCTTCAGGTGGCAAAACATATATCTCGCAACGAGGCTCATCCGACAATTTTGCAAAGAGTCCGATGCTCAAAACGAACTGATTATCGTCTTCGATAACCCTGCCTTTAAGGGCATTGGGTATCATCTTCCAGCCTTTATTATCATTGTCAAGAGCGTTGTGATTTTCGCTGTTGCAGTGTTCAACAATGGCTAAAAATGCAGTCTCAAAATACGGAAGATCTCCGTCGTAAGAATGCATCAACCGACATAAAGTATCTCCCACATAACCGCTCGTTTTGTATCTGCAATTAGGCAACAGAGTGTTAAGGGTTATATGTAGCCAGCCGTCGTGAGTGATTTCTATATCGCCGGCAATCTTCTTGACGTTTCTATCAACTGTATAGCAGTCGCTTAATACTTCAACCTGACGATGCCCGTCAAGGAGAATTCTTGAGCGAATACACAGCGTTTCAAGCTCGCACATATAGTCGTCGATACCTCGTTCAATGACCGAAGGAGACATGCTGTTTGACTTCTTCAAATCATTAAGCTTTCGTTGAACCTTTGCCACATCTTCATCAAGTCTTGAAAGCTTTTCTTTGAATTGCTGCATTATACTTTCCTCCGTTTTTCAAGGTCAGAACGCTTTGTAGTTATAAGGTCATACATAATCGGCGATGCCTTAATCTCAATACACACCTTGTTCTTATTGGCACAAAGCAGTGCTTCACCTCTGCCGTTTCGGATAATCTGCATTGTTTCCTCATCCGAAAGAGACAGATATTTTTGTGCCGTAAACGCCTCATCTTCCTCAAGGTGAAGAAGAATCTTGAAGCTTGAAAGGTTAAGTATGTCCTTGCCGTATCTTCCTGTATCAGCCGAAAAGCTGCTTGACAAATCCTGCGTTGCCTGAATCGCCGCACCGCCGAAGCCTCGTATAAGTCTAAAAATCTCTTGCACATAGTTTGCTGCAAGCTTGTTTGCACCTGCGCCGATGAGAGTCCACAACTCGTCAAGGAAGATGACCTTCTTCTGAATACGGCTTTCCTTCGCCTTATCCCACACAAATTCAAGTGCCATAAACATACCGATGGGCTTGAGTGCATCCGTCATTTCGGTCATATCAAGCACGATATATTTGTTACTCAAATCAACGTTAGTTTCTCTTCCAAAGGATGCGAGTGAACCCGTTGCAAACTTTTCAATCATAAGGGAAAGCTTTTTTGTTTCCTCTCTTGAACAGAGTTCCGCATACAAGTCCTTAAGTGTCGGCATTCTCTTGAAATTACCGTCCTCGTTGTAGAGAGAGGAATTGTCAAAGGTGATACCAAATGTCTCATATGTACGGATAACGGCACTGTCAAGGAGGTTTAACTCATCCTGTGTGATGTCATTCTTTATGAGTGTGAAGAAGATCATAAGACTTTGGAGCTTCTCGGCAAGTATGGAGTCATTGCGGGTGTCAGCTTTTATCTCGTAGTCTGTTGAAAGGCTTGTTTTTCGTATCTCCATAATGTTGATACAATCCTTTGATGAGGGAGCAATCTTTATGTATTTGCCGCCTATAGCCTCACAAGCGTCAATGTATTCGTGTCCCTTAACGGGAGCTATGATAAATACTTGTGTGCCTTGCATACGGAATCGTAAAGCCATTGTTTGAAGTAAGAATGTTTTACCTGCACCGGTAGTACCGTAAATACAGCCGTTGGCATTTGCATACTTATCACTGTCAAAAATATCAAGGATTGCAACACTTCGATTGTACTTATTCAGCCCTAAAAAAATACCGCCTTCATCATAGATCTCAAATGATGAAAACGGAAACGATGCTGCAAGCGAATCGGTAAGTACATTCCTTCTGCCTTTCCGCTCAATATCTGCATCAACGGATAGTATCGGGAGTGAAGACAAGAAGCATTGTTCGTGCTTGTAGTCGGCACGCTTACACACCATACTCATTGAACTGCAAAGCGTCATAACGTCTGCAACTCTCTGTTCAAGCTCTTCCACATCGTAGGCTGTGATTTCGATTACGGTGGACATATAATAAAAATCCTGACCGCCTCGGTTCATACCTTCCTTTAAGAAAAAGCCCGAAGATATTGCATCGTCAAGCTCTTCAAAGTCCTGTCTTGTATCGTCAACCTCACGCATTTTGCTGCGGTTTAGCATTGTTTTCTGTGAAATGCGGGAAAGTGTCTTATCCCTTGGCATACGCCTGAAGGTGAAGCTTATACCGATATTATCTCCCGCTTCAACAAGGGGTGATAACCACGCTGCCTCGTTTCTTGTTCGGTATCCGTAGCCTGCAACATAGAGGTAAGAGTGATATATGCCGTCCACCACTATGTAATCACGGCTGCCGTTGTCAACAGAGGATGGTGCAATAACATCAAGTACGGAAGTCTGTCCCGTCCACATTTCCGGGATTTCTTCTTTGGGTTCTTTTGAAAACGCACCCTTTATGCTGTCCATCAGGGATTGCTTCTTACCTTGTGCCGCTTTTTTCTTTTTGGGATTATCTGATTTTGCGGCTTTGGGTTCTCTTTTTTCGGAACTGTTTTCTTCGGGAATTTCTTTTTCGGTTTCATATGTATCCTCCTCAAATGGATTTCTGTA
>JAZNIM010000122.1:0-25911 GCA_045577475.1 Eubacteriales bacterium
GCTCTTGAAAAGATTCTTCCTTATCAGCAGGGCGACTTTGAAAAGCTTTACGAAGCACTTAAGGGTAACCCCGTTACCATCAGATTCCTCGACCCGCCGCTCCACGAATTCGTTCCTACAGAAGAAGCTGACATTGCTGCTCTTGCAAAAGCTCAGGGCAAGTCTGTTGAAGACATCAAGGCTATCATTTCTTCTCTCCACGAATTCAACCCCATGATGGGTCACAGAGGATGCCGTCTTGCAGTAACATATCCTGAAATTGCTGCAATGCAGACAAAGGCTGTAATCAGAGCTGCAATCAAGGTTCAGGCTGCTCACGCTGACTGGAAGGTTAAGCCTGAAATCATGATTCCTCTTACAGGTGAAGTTAAGGAACTCAAGTTCGTTAAGGACATCGTTGTTGCTACCGCTGATGCTGAAATCGCTGCAGCAGGTGCTAAGCTCGAATACGAAGTTGGTACAATGATCGAAATCCCCAGAGCTTGTCTTACTGCTGACGAAATCGCTAAGGAAGCTGTCTTCTTCTGCTTCGGTACTAACGACCTTACACAGATGACCTTCGGTTTCTCAAGAGATGACGCAGGTAAGTTCCTCGGTGCTTACTATGACAAGAAGATTTACGAAAACGATCCCTTCGCAAAGCTCGACCAGACAGGTGTTGGTAAGCTCATGGAAATGACTATCAAGCTTGGTAAGGGTGTAAATGACAAGATTCACTGCGGTATCTGCGGCGAACACGGCGGCGACCCCGTTTCCGTTGAATTCTGCCACAAGATCGGTCTTGACTATGTATCTTGCTCACCCTTCCGTGTTCCTGTTGCAAGACTTGCTGCTGCTCAGGCTGCTATCAAGGCTTCCAAGTAACTTACTTTTTCTTTGCTGAAAAGAAAAAGTAAGCAAAAAGAAAAGATATTAATATGAATCAGACCTTGCAGGAGAAATTCTGCAGGGTCTTTTTTGTCTAAAATGTAGCTTATTGACTCACTTTCTTCGCTGAAAAGACTTGTACCCCTTGTGGGTGAAAAGTAAGCAAAAAGAAAAGATTTTAATATGAATCAGACCTTGCAGGAGAAATTCTGCAGGGTCTTTTTTTCATAATTATAAAAATCCAAAAACCCAAGGTTATTATGAAAAAAGTCATAAATTCACCGATTTGGTGTTGCAACCTTCGACGTAATATGATATACTGTGAGTATATTTGATAAAGTGTTGAAAGGATAACTATGATGAGTGAAAAAAAGCGAAGCGTAGCTGCAGACCTGCTCAGATGCCTTGCGTTCTTTTTGGTGGTTTCGGTTCATTTTTTACTGCATAACGGCTTCTACTATTACCCTGTTGAAGGCACAAGAATGCTTATTATGAATTTTATGCGTGCATTCTTTATTATTTGCGTACCCCTGTTTCTTACACTTTCGGGTTATTTGCTGAGAAAAAAGGAGCTTTCGGGCAAGTATTTTACGAGGATTACGGATATAATTCTCACCTATGTATTATCAAGCTTTGCCTGTATGATTTTTTCCGTTCTGTATTTGCACAAAGAAATTGGTCCTGCGGATGTCATTTCCAAGCTTCTCAACTTCACGGGTGCACCCTACTCATGGTACATTGAGATGTATTTCGGGCTGTTTTTGCTTATTCCCTTTCTCAACATCCTGTACAACAATTTACCGTCAAAAAAGTGGAAAATAGGACTTATCGTAATCTTTGCGGCTGTAACCTCTCTGCCCGCAGTTACGAATGTTTACAATTTCACCTCTGCCGCTTGGTGGTTACTTCCGTCATCCTCTTATGAAATGACACAGCTTTTGCCCGACTGGTGGACGATTATGTATCCCCTCACCTACTACTTTATTGGCTGCTATTTAGCTGAATACGGGCTTAAAATCAACAAAGCCCTTAACCTTTTACTTATCGTATTATGTATAGTTGCATCGGGTCTTTACACATATTGGCGTTCATACAAGTCAATTTTTATAGCAGGTACATGGTGCGATTATCAGTCATTGTTTAACGTTGTTCTTACACTTCTCGTATTCACGTTTTTCATAAATCTGAATTATGACAGATTGCCGAAAATCCTTACCGGTTTTATTCAAAAGCTCTCAGGGCTTTGTCTTGGAGGGTACTTGGTTTCGTACATATTCGATTCTATACTCTATCCTGTTCTTCTTGAAAAAGTTCCGCAAATGACGGACAGACTTGAATACTATTTTATAATTGTTCCCGTTGTTTTCGTACTGTCACTTGTGCTTTCATATTTTTTAAGCAAAATTCAATGGCTCTTAAAATTTATTTTCAGTAAAGTTTATTTTTTATTTTCCAAGGTTGCAAAAAAGCAGGAGAAATAACATGAAAAACAGATTACATATACATTCCATTCTATTAATGCTCATTATCGGCGTTCTGCTCGGCACATGTGTGTTTGCAAACGTAAGCAACAAGCCTTCGGTTGATTTTTCAGCGGTCAAGGCTTCATTTGAGGCTGCCAACAGCTCTATCAAAGCCTACAATGAGCAGAATCCCGATTCTTCTTATCCCAGAAAACCTGAGGACAAGCACTATATATGGAAAATCGACCCCAACAAGCCCATGCTTGCCATAACCTTCGACGACGGCCCCGGTCCTTATACGGATCAGCTTCTTGACTGCCTTAAAAGAAACAATGCAAAGGCTACCTTCTTTCTTGTTGGCGGAAATATCGGCGGCAGAACAAGCACTGTTATAAGAATGAGGGATGAAGGTCACGAAATCGGCAATCACTCATGGAATCATCCCGAGCTTTCAAAGCTCAGCTATCAGGGAATTTCAAATGAAATCACCATGACTAACAATAAGATTTTTGAGGCTGCAGGCGTAAACTGCACCATCGTAAGACCCCCGTACGGTGCTTGCAACAGTACTGTGCGCTCTGTGGGTGCAAGCCTTGGCGTATCCTTTTACAACTGGTCGGTTGATACACTTGACTGGAAGTACAGAAACGTTAATACCGTACACAACGCCGTTGTAAACGGTGCATATGATGGTGCTATCATTCTCTGCCACGATATACACAAAACAACAGTCGATGCAATGGAAACAGCTATTCCAAAGCTCATTGAAAAAGGTTATCAGCTTGTAACTGTTTCTGAGCTTATGTCTTATTCCGCAATAAAAGTTTATCCCGGTGGTCTGTATTTCAGACAGTAAGAGTATTTTATAAAGGTGAGTATAATGAACAAATTTAAATTTAACCGTCTTTTTTCCCTAACAATGCATAAAAATATGAAGCTGAAAATGGCTGAGATGTCCTTCTTCAAGGATTTTATAAACGACACACGAGGCAATCTCTACCCTGTTCTTTCAAAAAGTAAGGACTGTTCTGAAAAGCTTGAAAACAACACGTACACCGTTGTAAAAGGATATGCCAATAGATTTTTATGCCGTTTTTTCCCATTTGCTTCCTATGAAATGACGCTTATTAAAGACAGCACAGAGGCAGGCTTTTGCTTCAATTTTCCTAGCGGCAGCGTAAGTGTTACGGTTAAAGGTAAGGACGTGGCTTTTTCAGACGGAGAAAACACGGTTTCCAAGCCTCTTGCATGTTCGGATAAAGAGGTTACTCTCATTATTTCCTGCCGTCCCTGTGTGCTTGACGTTTATCAGCTTATTTCGGATAAAGCCGAATATATTGGCAGCTTCAATTCAGAAAAATTCAAAGACTTCAACAAAGAGTCTGTTTTTACAAAGAGCAGTGTTTCAGTTTTAGCCTACGGCAAAAGCACAATTAAGAGCGTATGCTCCTACCTTGACAACGGACTTTCTACTGCCGACATTCGTCCCGTAAAATACGAAAACGGCGATGTATTATTTGAAAACGGACATGTTTATCTCACCGCAACCATACGATTACAGGAGGAAATGTTCCAAGGAGTCTTTTCTTGGATACCGGGAACGTGTGAGTTTGAGCTATGCGGTGCATTATTTTACAACTGCGGCGACGGCTATATATGGGGTGATGTTGCCGCTTCCCTGCTCTACCACAGGCAGGAAAAAATGTGGTACTTATGGGTTTGCTCCTTTTCTCATAATCACATCTTAGCTCATGCAAAGTTTGAGGGAGAACCCAGATTCGGCGTTAATATCATTGACATTCAGCTAATGACGTCCGCTGATGAAAGCTCATCTGTCACCGATTTTGTCGGCTTTTCCGGTGATGAGGATCCCGACTTTTACTACGACGAATCCGATGGTAAATGGAAAATGGCAATATGCAGAATGTTCCCTGAGCCAAGGCAGTACGTATACACATTCTTTGAGTCGGACAATCCCTTAGACGGCTACAAGTTTATCGGCCACGGAAAACGTGAAGGAGCAATGGAAACAGGCGGGTCTTTCGTAAAAATACTCGGTGAGCGGTATTTTATCTGCGGAAATGCCTATGATGCCGTGTCCAATTACAGAATATATGGCAAGGACGGCTTGACAAATCCATCCTTTGACTATCCTGACGGCGGCTTCAGAGGCTGGGGTACTGTCATTCCCGTAAAGACAGGCACACGTACAAAGTACTATCACCTCACTTTTGACAGGCACAATGCCACTGACTACACCTGGAGCTACGGCAACATTTACTGCTTTGAAATGGAGAAATAGTCTTGTTTATTCCAAATTACTATCGCAAATTTAAATGTATCGCAGACAACTGCCGCCACAACTGCTGTATCGGCTGGGAAATAGACATTGACGACAAAACTCTTGAGTTTTACAACAGCCTTGACACAGCCTTTGGAAAGAAAATATGTAACAGCATAAGCTACGATGGCAGTGCACACTTTGTCCTCGGAGAAAACGAAAGATGCCCTCATCTAAACGGTGAGGGCTTATGTGATATTATCTGCAATCTTGGCGAAGGTGCGCTGTGTCAGATTTGCAGTGACCACCCAAGATTTTACAACTGCTTTGACAGCTTTACCGAAGCAGGTTTAGGTCTTTGCTGTGAGGAAGCGGCAAGGATAATTCTCGGCGAAAAAGAAAAATTTGCCATTACAAGTGATGACGGCATTGACGTTGATTTTTCCGATGAAGAAAAGGCTTTTCTCAAGGAACGTCAGAAGATTTTCGACATTCTTTACGACAGAAACGTGAGCATAAAGCTTAGATTTTCACAGCTCTGTAAAATGTACGGTTTCGGCTTTGAAAACGCTTCTCTTGACAAAATCATTGTCCTTTATAAAGCTCTTGAACGGCTTGACGATGCCTGGACGGATGTTCTGTCAAAGTTTGACGACGGTGAGTATGACCTTGGAATACTTGAAAACAATGATTACTCAATGTATTTTGAAAACTTAACCTGCTATTTTATATACAGGCATCTTGCGGACGGTCTGTACGGAGGAGATATTCCGCAAAGGGTAATGTTTGCGGTTTCGGCTTGTCTTTTGCTTTCCCTGATTTTCGCTTTACAGCTTAAAAAGACGGGAGTGCTGACATATGAGGACGTTTGCGAATATGCAAGAATGTTTTCAAGCGAGGTAGAATATTCAGAAGAAAATATGGAATATTTATTGGATAACATAAGTGCAGCTTTTACTGTCTGATTATATTTTGTGCATCAACCGTCAGTTATTCTTTCACAAAATAAGTAGAATTTTGTATTTACAGCACGCAGTATAAGTAGTATAATACAGACAAAGAAACTGAAAGCAGGTGGAAATATGTTATTCTCGTGCAACATAAATAAGGAGCTTGAGTATGATGTTGCGGTTATCGGCGGAGGCACGGCAGGCGTATTTGCGGCAATAAGTGCGGCAAGAACGGGGGCAAAAACAGTTCTTATTGAAAAGAACAACATCCTCGGCGGAACTATGACCATGGCAAATGTCTGCTTTCCCGGTCTTTTCTTTGCATGGGGCAAAAGGATAATCGGCGGTCCCTGCTGGGAAGCTATCGAAAGAACAGTTGCACTTGGCGGTGCGACTCTTCCCGAAGTTCCCTTTAAACCGCTTCATCACTGGGATGTACAAATAAATATTAACAGATACATATATACAACCGTACTGTTTCAGATGTGCGACGAAGCAGGCGTTGACGTGATGTGCAGCAGTATGGTATCTTTCGCAAAAGAAACCGACGGCGGCGTTGATTTGGTAATCACCTGCAAAGAGGGGCTTTGCAGCATAAAAGCAGGTGCAGCAATTGATGCAACAGGTGATGCAAATCTTTGCTCAATCTTAGGCTGTGAGATGTTAAAAAGCGAAAAGCAACAGCCTGCAACCCTCTCCAACCGTATAACAGGCTATGAGCTGACAGACGAAATCATCGAGGAAGTACGCCGTTTGATTCCGCTTAACGAGTTTCCCGACTACATTGAGCCTTTCCACATTCTGCATTATCTTAAAATCGGAAAAATCGACATGCACATTCCCTGCCGTGATGCCGACACCTCCGATGGCAAGACAGCTCTTGAAAAACAGGCACTTTACGACATTCTTCACATGTATAGATTTTATCGCAGTGTCAAAGGACTTGAAAACCTGACGGTCAGCTTTACGGCACAGGAAACGGGCGTGCGTGAAACCAACAGAGTTTTGGGCGAAACTGTAATATCCGCTGACGATTATATAAACGGAGTATTCTATCCCGACTCGGTTTGCTACGCCTTTTACCCCATCGACCTTCATGTTATGAACGGCATTGAGCAGAAGTTCCACGAGGAAAACGTAGTGTCAAAAGTGCCCTATTCTGCTCTCATTCCAAAGGGTACAAAAAGAGTTTTCTGTGCAGGCAGATGCATTTCCTCTGACACCTACGCCAACAGTGCCTTACGCGTTGAAGCCGTTTGTATGGCAACAGGACAGGTTTCGGGAGTTGCAGCGGCAATGTGTGCCAAAGACAAAATTCAAGCCTTACAGCTTGACTACTCAAAGCTGTGCAATGGTCTTGATACCATCGGTGCAATAGTCCCAAAGGCTTAACTCAACAATGTGCCTATTTTACTTTCATTTGTTACAAAGCTGCTTGATATTAAAAGAAAAATGCGTAAAAATTTATTATAAACAAACACAAGGAGTGACGGTATGAAAAAAAGCATAACAAAATTAATCACATCAATGGCAGCAGCCATCCTGTTTGCCACTGCTTGCCATGCTCAGTTTACTGATGTAAAGGACGGCGATTGGTTTAAGCCGTATGTTGATTACGCAAGTGATAAAGAGCTTGTCAACGGCGTTGCTGACGGAGTTTTCTCACCAAACAGCAGCTTTACCGTTGCACAGTGTATAACAATTGCCGCTCGTATTCATTCCTCACAGTTTAAAGAGCAGATACCTGCCGCTGCTACTGAGGTCTGGTATGACTCATACAAGCAGTACTGTATTGACAACGGTATTATTACGGAAGGTCAATTTGACAGCTTTGACAGGAATATTACCCGTGAAGAAGCAGTGCTTGTGCTTATAAAAGCAGTTAAAAGCGACAGCCTTTCGGCAATAAATGAAGTTCACGGCATTTGTGATGTGGCACATGATGATGACAGTCTTGATGAAATTCTCACCTTCTACAATGCCGGCATTCTCGGCGGAAGCGACTCTGTAGGTTCTTTCCTGCCCGACAGCGACATAAAGCGAAGCGAGGTTTGCGCTATCCTTTGCAGGCTTGTAAATCCTGATATGAGAATCAAGGTTGAGCTTCCTTATGTGGGACAGCCGAGATACCTTATTGACGATGTGATTATGAAGGGCAAATGGGGACTTCAGAGCGGCTGGAACTATGACAACAAGTATGAGCTTGACAACATTACTGGCATCAACTCATTTGTCATAGGTGCAAATGCTAACCAGAAAACCAATCTTAACCGTCCCATAAATCCCGTCAGCAAGGGTGTCGTAAGATTTGATACAAACATTACCTTCAATTTTTCAAATGACGGCACTTATGTTGCTCTTGAAAATGAAAAACGTCAGCCTGTAATCAAGGTGCATGCTCAAAACAACCTATTCAGCATTACAAGCGGTGATTACAAGCTGGAAACCGATATTACTGTATGCTCCATGGACTCCCTTACTCACACCTTTATTTTCAGGGTTGATTTCACCGATAACACCGCACACGTTACGATTGACAACAAGGACTTCAGGGATATTCCGGTTGCAAAAGGCAGTGTAATATCAAGACTCAGCCTCGGTCATGACGGAAGCGGAAGCGGTATGCTCACCCTTGAGAGTGCAAGATGTACCGCTGACTACAGGCTCAACGAAAACTTTCTTGCCAACTCCGTTAATGAAGGATTGATTCCCTACGGCGACTGGGTTACAAATGCTGACGTTACGCTCAGAAAAATACTCAGCGAGCGAAATGCCGACGTGTATTCTGCTAAAATGACAGGACCTTCGACAGCAAGTCACGCCTTTGAAAAAATCGGCGGAAAATTCTGCTTTGAAACAAATCTTCTTATTCCCGAAGCATCGGGAAACCGCAGCGTTTCACTCACAAGCGGCACGTCCGACATCTTCACGGTTCGCTTCAAAAACGGAACGTATTACATCGGTGACAAGGCACTGAGAACAGTAACACCCAACGTATGGACAAGTCTTAGAGTTGAAGCTGACTGCATAAGCAAAACCGCCTTTATCCGCATTAACGGCAAGGACTGCGGTACTGTTCCATTTAATGCCGAGGCTATTGACGGTGTAAAATTCAACAACAGCTCAGGCGTTATGTGGTTTGACGATGTAAAGGTTTATCAAACTTTTGACCACGACGACTATCCTGCTCCTCCCGTTCCTGCCAACGACGACAGCTACAACATAGGTGTTAACGTATGCAACCTATGGAGAAACGGTCACTGCGACGAAGGCTACAATGCGGTTGCCCCTTTTGAGGAATTATATCCCCTTATCGGTCTTGCGGATGAAGGTCTTCCCGAGGTTGCCGACTGGGAAATTAAGCAAATGGCAGAGCACGGAATTGACTTCCAGCATGTTTGCTGGTACTGTCCACAGGCAGATATACAAGCACCGATAAAAGGCAATTCAATGCCTCAGATTGCTCTCAACGAAGGTTATCTCAACGCAAAATACAGCGACTATGTAAAATTCTGCATCATGTGGGAAAACGCAAATGTTGCCGTTAAGAGCTTACAGCAATTTAAAGACTATATCTGGCCTTATTTCAAGGAGTATTACTTCAGCGACCCAAGGTACTATACCATAGACAACAAGCCTTTGATGACAATCTGGACTTACTCTAAGCTAATAACCGCCTTTGGCAGTGATGAAGGTGCAAAAGAGGCTCTTGATTTCATGCGTGAGGACATTAAGACACTTGGCTATGACGGCATGATAATCTGGCTTGGCGGCGGTGGTACTCAGGAACAAGGAAAGGCTATCGGCGCAGATGCGGTTTATCCCTATAACTACGGCACAAGCGGAGAAAGCGGAGAATATCAGATTGATGTTATGAACCAAAAGCTCAAAAACATTGATACTCTTTACTATGTACCCGGTGTTTCTGTCGGCTTTAATGCAATTGGCAGACACGACAGAAGAACAGGCATGATAAGCGATAAAGAGCATGAAGAGGTTTGCAATTACATCAAGAACACCTATCTTCCCGCCGTTAAAGACGGAAGCTGGCACGACAACACTATTATCGTTTCCACATGGAACGAGTACACCGAGGGTACTTACGTTTCACCAAATCAGCGAAACGGCTTTGAATATATTGACAACATCAGGGACTACTTTACAAATGCCCACAAGGAGCACGAGGACATAATTCCCTCCGACAAGGTCAAGGACAGACTCAGAAATATTTACGCCGACGGCTTCAGTCCGCTCAGACTTTTCAGGCTTGAAAAAGACGACCGTGATATTGCAGAGGAATTAAAGAAAAACGGCGTTCCCGTCATAAAATGGGACTTTTCCAAGGAAGAAGACAGAAATCAATGGCGTGCAAGCCACGGTGTTGACAAGTTTGAAAAGACCTCCGTTTCCATCAAAGGTATAACCGAAAAAAGCGACTTTGGCGTTATGCTCAATATTTCCGACGAAATGGAGCTTAACATCAACAACACAGGTGCGTATTATCTGCATGTACGCATGAAAACAAGTGCAGGCTCAACAGCAGAGCTTTTCTTCAGAAATGTAGGCTCTACCACGTTTACCGCAAAGCAAGCTGTAAGCTGGAACTGCAAAAAATCGGATGACTATGTTGACTATTATGTTGACCTAAGCACCAACGTTCTTTGGTCAGGCACAATTTCAAATGTACGCTTTGACCCCATGACAATCTGCGGTGAGTTTGATATTCAGCTAATCGAGTTTTTAGCACTTCCCGAAGCTGACGGCAAGGAAATATTCTTTGACTCAAACAGAAGGACTTTTGATTTTCCGCCTGTTTACAACGAACAGCTTGATGACTGGATGGTAACAGTTAATCCAAGACTCGGTTTCTTCACCATGTCGCACTGCTGTTATGAATACAACATTGACAAGGGCGAAATATACGTTCAGTCGCTTTACGGTGATTTACGCATGACAATCGGTGACAGCAAATGTATTGTTAACGGCAAAGAGGCTGATTTGGGAGTAGCTCTCACGCTGCGTGACGGTCTTCCCTACGTTCCCATAAAGAAGTACATGACGCTTCTCGGCTACACCTATACGGAAAAAGGAAACGTTCTCACCTTTGACACTCTTAATGATGATTTGAGAAAAACCGTTACTGAGAGAAAAATCGGTGCATGGGAATTCAACGATTTTTCCAACACGGGAAGCTGGCAATGCCAGAACTGCACGGGATATGTGACAAACGGCAGTTATGTTCTCAAAACAACATCAAACGACCCTGCAATTTTCTGCAAAAATCTTGCTATTGACATTAACAAAAACGGCTTTACAAAAATCACCGTGGGTATAAGCTATCAATGCGAAAGACCTGAGATTATCCCACAAGTTTTCTTTGTTGCGGGTGCTGTATCACAATTCTGCGAAGAAGCAAGCGTAAAACTTCCCGTCAGAAGCGGAACAAGCGACGGCAAATTTGTTGAGTTTGAATTTGATATGACTCAAAACAAGTTCTGGAACGGTCTACTGACACAGCTAAGGTTTGACCCGTTTTACGGAAACGGAAATTATTCAGTTGATTATATCAGGCTTTCATAATTGCACCAAAACAACTGCAAAGGGGCAGTATCAAACCACTTGATACTGCCCCATAATTTTTATAACTTTTTTCTGCACCCGTCAATCTGGATATTCTGTCCTGAAATGTAGGCTGCTTCATCACTTGCAAGGAAGCATATGAGATTTGCGTTTTCAGCATCTGAGCCTGTACGTCCGGTATAATTCATCTCTGACGGCTGTGTATGGTTTACATCGGAAACATCCGCAGGACTTACCGTTCCGGGTGACACGCTGTTAACCACAACGCCCTTATCCGATACCTCTTTTGCAAGCGCCTTTGTCATCGAGATAAGTGCCCCCTTGGTTGCGGAATAGTGTACCATCATTGCGTTACCGTATACGCCTGCAACGGAAGCAACATTGATTATACGTCCGTATTTCCTTTCTATCATTCCCGAAAGAACAGCCTTTGTGAAGTACACAACTCCCATTATGTTTACATCAAGGTATTTACGCCATTCATCGGTGGAGGTTTCCACAAAAGACGAATGACATCTCCACAATGCCGCATTATTTATGAGAATATCAATCTTACCAAATTTTTTTACTGCTTTTTCTGCGACCTCATAAACCGCTTTTTCGTCGCTTACATCACACACGCAGGTAAAAATCTTATCGCCGTAATCTGAAAGCTCATTCTTCAGCTTTTCAAGTGTTTGCGCATTGTAATCAACAAGCACAAGACTTGCTCCGTCCTTAGCCATTTGCAGTGCAACGGCACGTCCTATACCAACAGCCGCACCTGTTATGAGTGCGGTCTTATTTTCAAATCTCATATTTTGCACCTCTTTCAAGTCAATTATACCCAAACTTCGATGTAAGTCAAGGTATTTTTCTCCATCGAACAAGGTAAAATTATGCAAAAAGTGCCGTTTTTTATGCGGCACTTTCATTTCGAGTTAATTTCTTCATCCAGGTATATCTGTTAACCTTTATAAACGCAGGTATACACTTGAAAAGCTGGTCAAGATTTAAGCAGAATACCACCGCCACGGGACTCCAGCCGAACTTGAATGCCGCAAGGAATGACAGTGGAAGCACTATCAGCCATATACTGATAAAATCGTTCTTTAAAAGGAACTTACTGTCACCGCCACCCTGAACAATTCCAACAAGAGTTGGCATTTCGTATGCCGTTCCAAATCCCGTTACGCACAGCACAAGTATAAAGGCTTCTGCAAGAATTTTGGTTTCCTCGGTAAGCTCATACAGGCTGAGTATGGGAAATCTCAGGAAAAACAGGCTTAGGCTCATTACCGTTCCTATTGCCACAAACATAACCTGAAGTGTTTTTGTATATTCCTTCAGCTTCTTCATATCCCCCATGCCTATGGTTTTGCCGATTATTACCGAGGAGGCACTTGCCGCACCTATTGCCGCAACCTTTAAGGTCTGGTAAAGGCTTGTAGCCATGGAATTTGCCGCAATTGCACTGTCGGACATATGACCCAATATTACTGTCTGAAGTGCCGTTGACAAACCAAACATGCCGCCTGTAAGAATTATTGGAAGTGCTGTTTTACAGTAGTCCAAAAGCAAGCTTTTATCCAAAGCAAAAAATTCGTACAGTCTGATTTTCAGCTTTTTATCTGCTAAAAGCACGTATGTAACAACAATAACAAGCTCTATTACTCTCGCTGTCAGCGTACCGATTGCCGCACCCGTAACTCCAAGCTCGGGACAGCCCATGTGTCCTCCGATGAGCAGATAGTTAATACTGCAGTTTACCCCAAGGGTAACGAGTGATACATAAAATCCGATTTTGACCGTTTCAACGCTTCTTAGGGTCGCAAGAAGTATATTGGTTATTGCAAAAACGGGATACGTATACTTGATTATTCTGATATACTCTACGCCTTTTTCAATAATAGCATCGCTTGTGGTAAAAATACCAACAACCTTATGGGGTATAAAGTGAGCAAGCGAAAACAAAACCAACGACGACACAACGCCTACAAGCATTGCACAGTTACCGATTTTTTTGATCTCATTTGTCCTTGACTGTCCCCAGTACTGGCTGGCAAGAATAACAAGGCCGTTACCTGTTGCCATGATAATCTGCTGGAACACAAACTGAAGCTGGTTTACCGAAGCAACACCCGAAAGTGCCGTTTCGTTATACGAGCCTATCATAATATTATCCGCAAGGTTTACGCCAAGCACAATAATATTATTCAGCACCAAAACCCAATACAGTGAAAAAAACTGATTATAAAATGATTTTTCTCTTGTTAAAAGCATTTTCTATTAAAGACAAGCCTTGATTTTCTCAATCATTTGGGCATATTCGGCATCCGTGAGAGTAACCCTTTTGGGGTTCATTTCAAAGGTTCCGCCGTATTCAAATTCACCCTCATACTTAGATACAAGATAAAAGTGAAGGTGACAGCCTGTGTCGCCGTATGCACCGTAATTAACCTTTTTTGGTGAGAACGCCTTATGAAGTGCGTTTGAAACCTTGCAGATATCCTCAAGATAAGCGGCTCTCTCGGCTTCAGTAAGGTCTACAAGCTCGCTTACGTGCTTTTTATGAGCAACGATTACCCTGCCCGGATGGCTCTGCTCCTTGAACAGATAAAGCTTACTTTCGCTAAGGTCGCAGATTTTAATTCCGAATGCGTCAAGCAGTTCGTTTTCCATACAGTATGCACAATTCTTATCCATTTTTCATTTCTCCAATCTTTGCTATAATTGTAATATGATAATTATACCACAAATCCCGCAAATGTCAATTTATAATTGAACACATTTTTCCATTAAAAAACGGACTGCAGCCGAAAATGGTTACAGTCCGTTTTATTATGCACTCTTATCTGTCACAAAGCTTTTTATATTCCTGTGGCTGTTTGACATTTACGTATGCAGGACGGATAATCTTGCCGTTATTTTGTATTTCTTCTATTCTATGGGCAGACCAGCCTGCGATTCTCGACATTGCAAATATGGGTGTATACAGCTCGCCCGGAAGCTCCAACATTCTATAAACAAGTCCCGAATAAAAGTCAACGTTTGCGCTTACGCCTTTATACATTTTACGCTTTTGTGCAATTATTTCGGGTGCCATGACAGATACCGTTTTATAAAGCTCGTATTCCTCGTCATAGCCTTTTTCCTTTGCCAGCTTCTCTGCACAAACCTTCAAAAGCTCGCTTCTTGGGTCGGATACAGAATATATGGCATGTCCCATACCGTAAATAAGTCCCGATTTATCAAACGCCTCTTTATTCAGAAGCTTTACAAGATAGTCCTCAATCTGCGACTTATCCTTGGTATTGATGGTGTTTTTCATATCCTCGAACATTTTTACAACCTTGATATTTGCTCCTCCGTGTCTTGGTCCTTTAAGAGAGCCGAGAGCTGCCGCAATTGCACTGTAGGTATCAGTACCAGAGCTTGTTACAACGTGAGTTGTAAACGTTGAGTTATTACCGCCGCCGTGTTCTGCATGAAGCACCATGGCAAGGTCTAGTATTTTTGCTTCAAGATCTGAATAATTATCCTTACCGCGAAGAAGGTGAAGAATATTCTGTGCCGCCGACAAATTTGGGTCGGGATGGTGTATATTCAGGCTGTTTTCATTGAAATAGTGCTCAAATGATTGATAGCTGTACACCGAAAGCAACGGAAAAACCGAAATTAAATACAAGCATTGGTTAAGCACGTTGGCTACGGAAATATCATCGGGGTTATCATCATATGCATAAAGTGCCAGCACACCGCGTGCAAGTATATTCATCATATCGCTTCCGGGAGCCTTCATAATCATATCACGCACAAAATACTGGGGAAGATTACGCATTGAGGACAGAAGGTGTGTAAATTCCTTCAGTTCATCCGCTGTGGGAAGAGCCGAAAACAGCAGAAGGTACACCGTTTCCTCAAAGCCGAAACGGTTATCATCAAGAAAGCCGTTGGCAAGACTTGTAACGTCAATTCCACGGTAGGAAAGCTGTCCCTTGCAAGGCACAAGCTCGCCGTTTTCATTCTTTTCTTTAGCCTTTATATTGGAAATCTCCGTAAGTCCCGTTACAACGCCGTTTCCGTCAAGATCACGCAGACCTCTGTACACATTATGCTCCGTGTACATCTCCGGCAAAATATGATTATTCTCACAGGATGTTTGTGAGAGTTTTTGTATATAGGGTGTTATTTCAAGTTTAAGTTTTTCCATTTTTTCCTCCTTTTGTGATTAATATTATTATTTTAGCACATTTTTTTATACAAACCATTTCCAAAGAACACAGATGTTGGAAATATTTTTTGACCGCAATGCAAAAAAATACCGCCGCATAAGCGGCGGTGAGTAAACCATTACCTTATTATTTTTCAATTGCCTTTGCAAGAGGTGAAAGCAGTTTCAATTCGTCAAATACAAATGCCTTTGCAGACGCAGCTTTTCTTTCTCCGTCAGTAATTTCAACCGTTGTAAATGTATCTGTTTCACCGATTTCAGCCGTTGTTGTCTTAAAGTAAGAGTTAACAAGAACTCCGTCCGCATCATAAGTGCAAATGATAAGAAGAGCATTTCCAACGTGACTGTTATTGGTTACATCAAGTTTATAGCTGAATTTACCGTTCTCGCCGTCAATCTTTGTAAGACCGTCTATTGTGTAAGGGTCATGAACTGTTTCGCAGTCAGCTTTTGAATAGAACATTCCGTTCTGATTGGCAGGAAGTTCACCAACTACCACGATTACCAAGTCAGCTATTGAATCTTCTCCGTAAACATAAGCCATTACATTTGATGCGACTTTCGTCTTTAAATTACCGCTGTCATCTACAAATTTGTCATTATAGCACTTATAATACTGCTTACCGCTAACAAGCTCATCTACTTCGCCCAGCTTTATACTTCCCCATTTTGTTATAGCATTCAAATCGGAATATTCAAGAACAGTAACTACAGTGTTGCTCGTGAGCTTGTATTCGATTTTACCGACTGCCGTTGCATTATACTGCTTACCGTCAAAGTTGAAATCGGGATTCTCTGCATCAAAGACATAACCGTTAAGTGCATCAAGATAGCCTTCTTTACAACAAGCATCTTCTGTAACATAAGTTGGAACAACGGAAATTGTGTTTCTTTCATCATCATATCCGCTAATCCAAACAACACCTTTAGATGTATCGACAGGATTGATTATTCCTGCAGGAGTCTGTGTTTCAACAAGCTCACCATTCTCAAAGGCTACAACAAGTCCCGCTTCAAGTGCTTCGGGAAGATCAGAAACGCTGTCAGATGTTAAATTGCCTGCTACATCACATTCCTTCGTTCCTGTGCAAGGATTGAAAAGCTCATAATAATTACGATACTTACCGTTTTCATCTACTCCCGGTGTAGAAAGAGATACTATACGCAAATTTTCAACAGTAGTTACCGCTTTGTACGAAATCATATAAAGTAATGTATCAGCTTCATCAGGGTCAGGGTTGTTTTTTACGACATAATTGATATTTGCATATTCGCCCTCAGGTAAGTCAGCAAACATGTCTTTATCAAAAACAACAAGCTCGTAAGTGTCTTGAGATTCGTTATACTGCCAAGCAAAAATAAGGGTATTTTCGTCCATGACAACACGCTTATCTATATTGGCATTTTCAAGAGCATAGGTATCATCTGCACCGTCAACCTTATTGAACTTTACATTTCTGTCAGCGGTTGCCGAATACAAAGCGTTTTCATCGTTGCCGTCAAGAACAGATGCATCTGTATTTGCAGTCACAGGCTCAATTACATATATTCCGCTTGTATAAAGGGTATATTTGCAGTACTGCTTATTATAAGCACTTGAAAGTGTTCCGTCCACGATAAGCTCTTGACCGCCCTCGTAAGCAAGAACAGGTGCACATACAAATTCATCATTTTCAATCAGATACAGCTCTATATGCCACATTTCGTATCCAACTTCATCATGCATAAGATACTCAGCCGGCAGCTCCTCTTCAGCAAAAGGAACGGCATAGCCCCTTTCCACAACAAAAAGCTCTGACACATTAAGGTCAAGATCGGCGGAAAGTGTTCCCTCATCCGACACAAGTGCAGGTGCTGCAAAAGCCATACAGCTTAATACAACCGTAACTGCAAGGGAAACCAATGCAAATAAAACGATTCTTTTCATAGTCTTGCCTCCTGTAAGCAATATAATAATACATATGTATTATACAACAATTGTATTATATTGTCAATACAAAAAAACACCGCAAGCTCACAAAGCTCACGGTGATTAATGATTATTTGGTTTTATCCGATTTTAGAATCTGCAAGTTTATCAATGATATCGGAATGAGCACTATAATACTCTTCATCGTTATCTCTGATATAAGAAGCAATCTGCTGCAGTGATGCGCTTACCGTTTCGCCGTAAACAATCTGCTGTTCACCGCCCACGGTAATCTTTGCGTAAGGTCTTGCAACCATTGTTTCACATACCTGTACGGGGTCATCAACATTAAGTCCCGTTACAACACCTGTAAACTTTATGCCATCTGCAAGGGATTCAAACACTTTATCAACAGCGACTGTGCCGTCTGCGTTCTTTAAGTAGTTCTTACCGTAAACATAAAGAGGTGTTCCGTCTGTAAGCTTAAAGTCAAAGGTAAGCTCTCCGCCGTAATTCGTAAGGAAGGTCTGTCTTGTTACAATAAAGCCGTATTCATCAGCACCTTCTCTGTTTGCAGTGTTGATAGTTGCTGCGTATCTTATACCCGAAGCATTGTCATCCTCACCTATTCTCATGCTTACTTCATTAACAGACTTAATTACCTCGCCCCACTGTGCGTCTGCAACATTTTCAAACACTTCAGAGCGGTAAGCACCGTCAGCCGTCGTAATTCTAAGAGCTACGTAGCCGTCAAAGTCCTTTGCAACTGTCACAGAGTTGGTCGTAACATCGCTCTGTATACCGTCAACAACCCATGTATAGCTTGCGCCTTCAACCTCGTTTGCCGTCAGCACAATGCCGTCAGCACAAGCTGTCTTTGTAAGGCTTATTTCATCAATTGCACATTCTGACTTGAATGTAAGACCGGTATAGCCTCTTGAAATCCACTTTTCATTTACAAAATCTCTGCCCCAGAGTTCAATTCCATCGCTGTATACCTTTGCAACAACGCCGTGGGAATTCTGAGTTTCGGTTGTTTCATCGGGATTTGCTTCGTCATTAGGTATGTTTACGGTTGTTGTACCGCCGTCATGGATAAATGAGGGTGCTTGCTGTTTGCCGTCAATTGAGCTGAGGAAGTCAACATCAAGGCTATAGTGGGTATGTCCCGAAACATAGATAGCCGTAGGATGCTTTGCAAGAATTGCCATAACCTCTGTACGGTCCTTAATCTGGTCATCCCAGTATGAGCCGTTAAGCTCTGTTTCAAGAGGAACATGACCGAACACGAATATAGGCTTGCCTGATTCTTCCTTTTCATAAAGGGTCTTATCAAGCCACTCAAGCTGTTCTGTACCGAAAGCATATGTGGGAGCTTCGGTCTTGGGAATTGCCGTAAAGATAAAGTGTGTGCCGTTAATTTCGGTATCGTAGTAATTTACATCATCGCTGAGAGTAACCTTATTTTCATACTTTGAACCGTTTTCGGCATTATTTGAATAATCAATCCAGTCTTCAAGGAAGGGTCTCCAGTACTTTTCACTTTCAAGCATATCAGACCAGCCTGAGCCGTCCTTAATGTCATGGTTACCCTGAACTGCATATACGGGAACCGAGAAGCCCTTGAAGTAATCGGTAAGAGTTGTCCACTGGCTTGTGCCGATACCTAAGTATTCTTCTGAGGTTACGCCGTTATCACCGAACTTTGAGCCGTCATAGTTATAAGCCTTGAACTCATCGCCTGAGAATGCACCGTACCACTGAGTAAGGTCGCCGTTTACAACTACAAAGTCACAAAGTTCACCGAGCTGTGTACGTGCTGACGCAAGTCTTACGTTAGGTGCTGTTTCGCTTCCCCAGCCGCCAACGTGAATATCTGAGATAAGACCTACCGTATAAAGAGGCTCTCCTCTGTCGGCGTGACGCTTGCTTTCGGGAATGTCTCATGCAAGAGTAAATGTCTTATCGCAGTCCTTGATTGTTGCAATAACTGCCGTAGCATGTGCGGGGATAAGCATATTCTTATTGATTGTATAACCTGCCGCTGCCTCGTCACCGTCAAGCTTTTTGATTGCGGTATAATCTGCAAGTGCAGTATAGCCGTCAGTGCTGTTACCGCTTGCCCAATTAAGAACAACGGACTCTGCACTGTTTATAATCTGGCTGCCGAAGTCAACTGTAATTGTACCATCGGCTGTGCCTGCTTTTTCGTCTTCAAATTCGTATGTAAGTTTCATATCTTTTTCATCAAGAGGTTCGTTTACACCTTCGGGCATTGGTACAAGTCTGATATAATCAACTTCGTAGCATCCATACGCTTTTAACGGGTCAATACGAAGACTTGTGATAGTGCTTCCGCTCCAATTTGGTAAGTTCTGAAAATCTATGTAATAAAGCACAGAACCTTCACCTGTTGAACGCTTATCATCTGCAATACGTGCCGCAGCCGCAGATACTTCCGTGTACTTAATTTCATTTCCGTCTTCAGTTGTTCCTGCGTAATATAACTGTAAACGGTTGCTGGAGCCTGTTGTAAACACATCGTGCTTCATAACAACCTCAACACCTGCCCAATCGTCGGCATCTATGCTTATACCGTTCAAGTGAATGGACGTGCCGACATACTCGGATTCGGGAGTTGACTCATGTCTGATATAACCGTTTTCATGCTTCAAAACAGATGAAAGTGTAAGACCGTCTAAGTAGTCTTCTGCTTCAAAGTCCCATTCAAAATGGTTTTTGTGAGGGAATATTACGTAGTCAAGGTTTAAATTTGTAGCTTCACTCTGAACATTGTAATAAAGAGCCGAAATATAGTTTTCGCTATAAGGAACATACTGTCCGAAATTATATTCATAAAGCTTATAAACACCATTGTTAGAGGTAGAAAAAGAATGTGTTGCGTAAGTATACGAATTACCGTTTTTATCTGTATACGATGAAGACCAGCCTTTAATCTGAGTATCGGCTTCATCAACAAGGTTGGTGTAGAAAAGTGTGTTACGGCTCTTTGTGCTGCCGTCAAACATCATTCTGATGTATGCCTTGGGATAATCAGCACCTTTAAGTTTTGTCAAGCCTGAAGTGTAGAAGATTTTATTTGTAGCATCATCGGTATATCCCGAATACACGCCGTTTTCTACTTTTCCGTTGCTGCCGTTAAACTTCCATCCGTCCGATGCTCCGTCAGTATTAAAATGCCATTCCCGATTTGGTCTGTCATTCTTAGGAACAATCATAAGGTAGTCTAGAGAAGCCGTTCCGTTATTACACATCGGGTCAAAGCCGAGAGAGGTAATATTCAT
The DNA here is from genome assembly GCA_045577475.1 of Eubacteriales bacterium. Classification (GTDB taxonomy): domain Bacteria; phylum Bacillota; class Clostridia; order Oscillospirales; family CAG-382; genus UMGS1387. The sequence continues at coordinate 20,569 of JAZNIM010000122.1, forward strand.
TCCTTTAAGATTTGAATTTGTTAAAGAAAGAGTAATAACCTTGTATTCACCGTCTGAGGACAATCCGGGATATGCTTTAACAGAGTAAGCCTCCTGCATTGTCACATAGTTACCGTCTTTATCGTAGCCTACGTAGAAAAGCTGAATAGCAGGTGTAGAACCTTCTCTTTCAATGCCTTCCCACTTCATACGAATCTTGATGCTGCCGTAATCGTCTGCATCAAAGTTTACGGGAATGGTAACTCTCGGGTCATTTTTCTCTGCTTCAAAAGACAGAACGCCGTTTTCTTTTGAAAGGTTTGTCATGTTACCAATATTGTATCCATTGGCAACTGCATTTTCAAACTCAATAAAGATTGTCTTTACGGGGTCTGTTTCCTGAGATAATGCTGCTGTGTCGTCATTTTCCTGCTGTGCTATCTGTTCTTCAGGCTCTGTTATTGATGTAACTGTAGAAGCCTGCTGGGGTGCGGCATAAACGATGCAGGACATACTCATCAATACCGCAAGCATTACGCATAAAAATTTTTTCATGGTAAAAATCTCCTTTCACAAATATACACTTTGATTATAAACCTTATGTTTTCAGATTGCAAGTGTTATGTACAAAAAAGTCATCATTATACGTAAAAAAGGAACAAAAAGTCAAAGTAGTGGACAAATTATTCAACTGTTATCACAAAAATATTCTTTATTCACTTAATCGGAAAGTCTAATTCACAGCATTATTATATTTTTCGGAAGTGAAAACACATCAAAAAAACGACAGCAAGGTTTTACTTTTCCCTTACTGCCGGTTTTACTTTTTATTTTGCTGTATTAAACGGTTTCAACCTTAATAACATTGGTATTACCGCTCTTGCCGTTAATCTGTCCGCCTGTGAGAACCACATTATCGCCTTTTTTCAAGTCATAGGTTTCCTTTGCTCTGTTAAAGGCGGTATAGAACATTACCTCAGCAGAGTTATATTCCTCGCAAAGTGCAGGAGTTACTCCCCAGCTGAGGTTGAGTTTTCTCCACACCTTTTCGCTTGTGGTAGTTCCCAGAATATCTACGGGACTTCTGAAGCGGCTTACCATTCTTGCAGTTCTTCCGCTTATGGAGTTAACCACAATACACTTTGCTTCAAGGTCAATTGCCATGGAGCAGGTAGAATGTGACACGGCATCAAGTTTGTTCTTGATTTTGAATTCCGTTGTTCTGAATCGCTTTGTGTAGTCGATGTGCATTTCGGTATATGCCGCAATTTCAACCATATTTCTGACAGCCTCGACAGGATATTTGCCCGATGCCGTTTCACCCGACAGCATTATTGCACTTGAGCCGTCATAAACCGCATTTGCAACATCCGAAAGCTCTGCTCTTGTGGGTCTTGGATTATGAATCATACTCTCAAGCATTTCGGTTGCGGTTATTACTCTGATACCTAAAAGTCTGCACTTATCGATAAGATACTTCTGCACCGCAGGAACCTCGATAAACGGAATTTCAACACCAAGATCTCCTCTTGCTATCATTATGCCGTCGGCAACAGTACATATATCCTCAATATTATCTACTCCCGAACGGTTTTCTATTTTTGCAATAACGTCAATATCTGCCCCTCCGTTATTATCAAGAAAGCTTCGTATATCCTGTGCATCCTGCTTTGTTGACACAAAGGATGCTGCCACAAAATCAACGTCATTTTCTATACCGAACAGCAAATCGCTTTTATCCTGTTCGCTTAAAAAGGCATGCTTCATTACTTTATTGGGAAAGCTCATGCTCTTTCTGTCGGAAAGCTCGCCTCCCGTTACAACGCTGCACACCACATTATTTCCTTCAATTGAGCATACCTTAAATACTACAAGACCGTTATTGACGGTTACCGTATCCCCTGCCGAGAGATCTTCCATAAGATGCTCGTAGTTTACCGAAACAATCTTTTCATTTCCAACAACATCCTCGGTTGTGAAAGTAAATGTATCCCCGTCCTTCAAGGTGATTTTTTTGTTTTCAAACGTCTTGATTCTGTATTCGGGGCCCTTTGTATCAAGCATTATGGCAATGGGAAGATTAAGATTTTCTCTTACCTTCTTTATAAGCTTTATTTTTTCAAGATGGTCTTCATGTGTACCGTGTGAAAAATTAAGGCGTGCCACATTCATGCCCGCTTTACACATTTTTGTAAGCGTTTCTTCATTGTCACAGGCAGGACCTATTGTACATATTACCTTGGTTTTTCGCATTTGTATTCTCCTTTGCCTTAATAAAACTGAATATATTATACCACTTTTCAATGTTTTTTCAACACTTTAAGATAATTTCATTCAATATTGATACTTTTAATAATTATCAATTGTATAATTTCCGTTCATTCAAATTCCGTTCATTGCAACATTTTCAATGCAAAGTGCATAAGCACACGGCAAATACAAAAGCGGATAAACCGATGACTGCTTTTTTGTATCAATGACATTTGCCATTCTTAAAACAGCCTTTGGTAGTTCAGACGAAACCCGTCTTTCGGGACACATGGCTGCAAGAATTGCACCCTCTCCGACCTCACGCACAGGATAAAATGCTACATTTTCACTCAACTCGCTCTGTCCGGGATTAAGATATCTGCAACCGTTAAAATATCCGTCATCTTTCATGTTAACCTGTTTCCACATCTTGAAGGCATAATCAAGCTCACATCTGTGTTTCTGCTTGGAAAACTCAATGCTGTTATTTACCGCCTTATCCTCTCCGTAAAGTGCAAGTCGTTTCATAAGAGGAAGCATGCTTTTCTTAATATTCTCATCTTCATCATAATTATATACAAATTTCAGCGAACACATCATCTGCAAAGAGCAGTACAGTCTTGATGTCTTTTCATTAAAGGCATGAGATTTTTCAATTGCCTCATCTATGTATTTTCGGTAAAGAGAGAAATAATCGTCATTGCCCGATATTCTGTATGCGGCAAGGTAAAACATGGGTAATCTCATATACTCATGAGCTCCGATATCTCCCCACATTTTATTGACCTTTCCCACACTGCCGTCCTCACGGAGCATATTGAAGTCATTCTCTGCCGTCACATCATTCCTGCACTTATCCGCAACGGCAACAATCGCCCGTCTTATCCGCTCTTTAACATTTTTTTCGCACAGGTCTGAAAAATAATACCTTGTCAATGAATAAACAAAATGAGTATACTGGTCACGTGAGCTTTCGATATAGTGGCTTTTGTTATCGTAAGGCGAAATGCTTCTTGCAACAAAGCCTTCACTTTCGCTTACTTCACTGCATTTAAGCACGCCGTCGGCAAGAAAGTGCACAAGCTTTTTTATATTCTCAGTCACGCCGCAAGACAACAGTGCATCAATTGCAACAGTGCCATTCATAACCGAGTCCTCCATGCCTGTTCCCCAACCGCAGGGATTCGGGTAATTATTCTTTATTTCCAAAGCGGTAGGAAGATTGTCCCAAGCCTTTGAAGTTTCATCTGTCACAAATTCATAAAACAGACTTGTTTCGGGACACCAAAAACGTTCAAACGCCGTATTCCACAAATTATAAAGCAAATTGCTGTTCATGATTGCATCACCCCGTGTGACAAGTATATCACATATTCGTCATGTTGTCACTACTTTATTAATTAAAAAAACAGAGGCTGCATCAATTTATTATGGTGCAACCTCATTAATTACTATTCAAAATCTTTAATATCAAATTTCCACGGTGTTCTTTTACGGAATGGCGACTTAAACTTTTTGGTAAGCACACCCTTTTCTTCAAGGTGAACATAGCACGCCACATCGCACGCCCTGCCGCAAATTGACGACGGATACTGGTGTGACGGAGGATAGAAATATGTATTTGCAATAATCTTCTTAGCCTTTTCGGGAGATATATCCGCTTCTCCCGCAATAATTGCTATTCTGTCCTCAAAATCCGCATATGCATCAGGCGGCATAAAGGGGTTTTTAAGTCCGCATGCTCCCATATAGTAAGCAGCACATTTCCAGTCATCCCTCTCGCCGTTTTCATTTATCGCTTTACCGGGACAGCCATTGATGCACTCGCCGCATTTATCACAAAGGTGGGGTTTTACCTCGTCGGTTGCTTGGAGCACCGCATCCGTAAGTATAAAGCAGCAACGTACCATAGGTCCGAAGGCATCCGTCAGAAGTGCACCGTGAAGTCCCCTCTCACCAAGTCCGCATTTTACCGCCGTATTAAGAAAATCAAGCTGATGCTCCGACTTTTTTCCGTGATATGTATCGGAATAATGCACCTCGGGATTTACACCGTCCTCCTGTGCCATTGTGAGAGGATTTTTAAGCTGAGGAAGTGCGAAATATCCTTCTTCTTCAATAAGCCTTGAAACTCTCAGCAGTGCCGACGGCATTATTGTTTCTTCCATATTTTCAACGCCCATTGTGGTGTACTGATAGTAGGTTGAGCCTTCCTCAACCCCTCTGTAAATACCTCTTAAAACTCTGAAGGCAAGACCAATAACCGTTTTTGTTTCGGGCATTATTTTATAAACTTCATCGTCTTTGTCAAAGCGTTCTACGGGTGCAAAGCCCACAATATCCGCACCCATTTTTTTTGCAAGCTCTGTTATATTTTCACGTAAACTCATATTACAGCTCTCCTATCAAATGCTTATAGCAGGCAATATCGCACTTCTTTCCGCAAAGACTGGGAACATACCCCCACCTTGTTTTGGGAAGAAAATCAAGCTCGCCGTAAATTTCACGTGCCATCCTGCTGTCAAACCTTACCTCGCCGTTTATGACTTTTTCTCGGTCGGGATTGTCCTTCAAAAAGTCTTCGTCCATAAATGGATTGGATTTATGTGCACCCTTATAGTAAACAGAGCACTGCCAGCTGTCAAGTCCGTTTTCCTTGCTTATCGCCTTACCGGGACATGCCTTGATACATTCTCCGCAACCGTCGCACACAGGCTCTTTAAGCTCCTCGTCACATTCGAGAGGTGCATCCGTAATAATAAAGCAGTATCGCATAAACGGACCGTATTTTTTATTGAGTATTTTGCCTGAAAGTCCCGTTTCACCAAGTCCGCATGCCTTTGCCGCCTTACCGAAGTCAATTATAACATCGGGACAAGGCTTGCCTTCCTCAACGGGAACGGCATGCACCAGCTCATATGTATCCGAAACTTCGGGATTTGTTGTCTTATCCCCTTTTATCTTAAGATTTGGAACAGCCTTCTGAAGGCATGCATCAAAGCCTGCATCCTCTATCATTGCACCCATTTTAAGAAGGAAGATTTCGGCAGCCTCCTCATCCGTATGCTTTACGCCGATATTTGCGTATGCATAGTAGTGATTGCCGTGTTCCAT
>JAZNIM010000123.1:0-30727 GCA_045577475.1 Eubacteriales bacterium
GACAGACAGATTACCGTAAATTATCCCGATATCAAGGGCAGAGAAGAAATTCTCAAGGTTCATGCCCGTAATAAACCCTTTGAAAAGGATGTTGACCTTAAAACTCTTGCAAAGACAACCGCAGGCTTTACGGGTGCAGACCTTGCAAACCTTCTTAACGAAGCGGCACTTCTTGCTGCAAGAAAGGGTAAGCACCTTATCGGCATGACGGAGCTTGAGGAAGCCACCATCAAGACAATTGTAGGACCTAAAAAGAAGTCCAAGGTTATATCCGAGCGTGAAAAGAAGATTACTGCTTTCCATGAAGCAGGTCATGCTGTTATTACTCAGCTTCTTGAAACACAGGATAAGGTTCACCAGATTTCAATTATTCCTGCGGGACGTGCAGGGGGATATACACTTTCGCTTCCCACGGAAGATAAAATGTATATGTCAAAGCTTGAGATGGAGGAGGAAATTGTTTCTCTTCTCGGTGGACGTGCAGCAGAGCACATTGTAATGGGTGACATTACAACAGGTGCTTCCAACGATATTGAAAGAGCAACCAAGATGGCTCGCAATATGGTAACAAAGTACGGCATGAGTGCAAATCTCGGACCTATTGTGTACGGTACGGGTCATGAGGAGGTATTCCTCGGCAAGGACTTCGGTTCAACCCGTGACTTTTCCGAAAAGGTTGCGGCAGATATTGACCTTGAGGTTAAGGCTATTATTGAAAAGGCTTATAACAGAGCAGAGGCAATCCTTAATGAAAACCGTAAGAAGCTTGACTTTACTGCGGAATACCTCATCGAGCATGAAATTATGGACGAGGAACAGTTCGAGTATATCATGACAACCGACGAGCCGAAGGTTTCCGAGGTTGAGGCAATTGCGGAAAACAAGAATAAGCAGAGCCAAGCGGAAAACGCTGAGCAGAAGGAAAAGAAGGAAGCTGAAAAATCGGAGAATACCGATAAAAACGGCACTGAAGAATCCGAAACTCAGAAATTCTCCGCAAAAAAGAAAGAAGCACCCGAAACGGATGCCGAAAAAAACGATAAGGCTGAATAGTTGAAGAAGGGCTGTATCAATTGGTTTTGATACAGCTCTTTTACTTTGATAAAAAGTTACTTTAATTTGTCGCAGGAGTTTCGGAGTCTGCGGACTCCGAGTTTCTTTTGACCCGCCTCAAAAGAAACCAAAAACGCTCCCCTCAAAGGAGGGATGGCTCGGTCGTGAGGTTATTCGGGATGCAATTGTCTTTTCACGTCGGGAAGTCTTATCACTACTACAAGTCACTGCCTTACGACGTGAAAAGGTACGGGTTAAACCTCTATTCCGTCACCCACGACACTCCGCTGACTTCCCTCCTCGCCGGGGCGGCTTCCTTCCTCTTTTAGCTGTAGTGCTAAAGGAAGGTAGAGAGAGTGAAATTTTATCTTTTCAAAACTGCAAGTTTTATTGATGTGAGAGTGTGTGCGTATCAATTGCCGAGAGATAACGGCAACTTGTAAAAATATAGTTTTGTGTGGATCTGTTGCAGACTCAGGCTTTTTCAAAAAACCGCAGTTCCCCTTGTGTCCCAAGCAGTAAGCAATTGCAACGCAGTTCCCACCACTCGCACTGCAACCCATCGAACGACAGCGAGTCGGGTACGCCCGACAGCGAATACGTGACCACATAGTGGATTTACGTCCTGTCACCGATGCCCGAACGGTGTACCGTTTGACCGCCATAAACGCCAGCGGTCAAACTAAGTGCTTCACCATTGAAACAATAAAACCAATCTGAACTTCAAATGATCGGTTAGCCAAAACGCCCACCAAACAACGGCGGACGTTTTTACTTTTGGTGAGGCAGAAAATCCATAGCTCCCTTTGTGTCCCAAGCAGTAAGCAATTGCAACGCAGTTCCCACCACTCGCACTGCAACCCATCGAGCGACAGCGAGCGATTTGCCGAGATTTCTCAGCGTCATCCTCAGTTTCCTGCTGTCAGTAAGCCGCCGCGGCGTAGGCGTGACCTCTAAAGTCACGCCGTTGAGCGGAAGCGCTTTTGCCTTCTTTTGACGCTTCGGTCAAAAGAAGGTCGGCACCGCAGTGCCGAAACACTCCTAAGATACTTTAAACTAACCTTTTGTTTCGGGACAAAAGTACATCTCACGACACCGCAGTGTCGAAACACCCTGCGATACATAAAACTATCCTTCATACAAAGAAGGCTGTATCAACACAAATTGATACAGCCTTCTGTTTTGTCCTTATATAACCTTTATACTCTCAATCTCGCAAACGTAAACCGTGTGATAGTCGGATGCGGGATAATTCTTCTCAATAAGAGCTTTGTCAATAAAATCAGATTCCTTCATGTCTGCGGCAAACAGCTTTTTGCCCGTGACGGTAATCTGTGCTTCCTTAAATTCTACGGTGCCGTCCTCGGTAATATAGGCGTTGAAGCCTGCTTCTTTGAGCTTGTCGCCCTCCCTTCCCGAATGTGAACCGCAGTAGGAAAGGGCTTTTTTCATTTCCTCGCCGAAAAAGGATAGAGTGATTCTGTCCGAGCTGTCAATAAACTGCTTTGTGTATCTCTGGGGTCTTATGAAGCAGAAAAATACGTTTTTGTTCCAAAGCACGCCAAAGCCTCCCCAGCTTGCGGTCATGGCATTGTAACCGAGACTGTTTTCCACACTGTCGCTGCATGCTGAAACAAGACACCATTTTTCATTTAAGAGCCTGTATACGTTTTCGTTAAAGTCACGTGGTTGGATTGTTTTCATGTAGTTGCACTCCTGTCAAGTAGTATTACTGTAATTGTATGATGCTTACTTTGACATTATACCACAGAAACTGCATTTTGTCCAGACTTTTTCCGATATATGTCCACCTCTTTTGCGTTCGTTAAAATTACTAATTTATGACAAAAAATATTGTAAAAAATGCACGTTGAATTGACAGCTTGAAAGTGATATAATATAATTATCAAAATTTATAAATTCATAAAAGGAGAAAATTTTATGAGAAGAATCATCAGCGTACTTCTTGCTGTCTGCATGGTATTTTCCATGACAGTTATGGCAGCACCTGTACAGGCTCCCACAGTGGAATCGGTGCAGGAGGATGCGGCAGAACAAGCAGGCTCCGAAAAGGGAGAGCTTAATAATGTTGCATCTGCATCAGTAAAACCCGGTCTTAATATTCTGACCGGTACAACCGAGCCTTTGACGGGCGAAAATGCAGTTGAAAGTACTTTGAAAACTACTTTTTCTATTCAAAGCGGCACAACCCTTACGGTTGCAAAGAATCCATCGGATGAAACAGACTCAGTTCTCAGATGGAATATTCCCGTGGGAACAAAAACCACATACCCTACACTCGGTGTGCAGTTGAACAGCACCCTTGCAAATCTCATCGGTCACCACAGAGTACACTTCAAGTACAATGTGAGAAAAGATGCGACCTATACAGATGCTGATACCTATAATGCAAAGTCAGCTTTCTGGATTATGCATACCAGCGGAAGCGCCAATAACGTAGTTACTTCACCTAACATCAGTGTAAACGCAGGCTGGGCTTCCATGGATAAGTTTGTTGATATGCTTAAGCTGAGCCAGGGATCAACTCCTACCGAAAGCCAGTCTGTAAGCCTTATCAGATTCCAGGGCGAGGTTCTCAGTATAGACAGAACATCGAAAAATGAAGAAACCGGTGTGGTTACAGTAACAGAAAAGGCGGATACTGTTCCTACTGACTACTATTTTGACAATATGTACATTGTTCCCGCATATGAGTTCAATTACTATACTCCCGACGGAGAAACACTTCTCAAAACAGAGTATAAAGCCTTTGACAGTGACGGAAATATTATTACAAGCATCACTCCTGAGGTGGGTCTTTACGGTGATTGCTATATTCACGGCTGGTCTACTTCTGTGGGCGGAGAAGCTGTTGGTACATATCAGCTTAATAATGAAAACGTAACCTTCTATGCTACAGAATATATTCCTGCAATTACAGTAAATGCAGAAGGTAAGCTTGCAAGCGAAGGTGCACAGATGACTCTTACACCTGTAGTTGTGGGTGCACTTAAGGATACACTTGTTGCTTCCAAGGGTGAATGGACAATTGATGACAGTTCAGTTGCATCTATTGTTACCAATAAGAACGGCTCTGCTACCGTTACCGCACTTAAGGAAGGTACTGCAAAGGCTACCTTCACGGTTGCAGACGTAAGTACATCCTATGATATTTCTGTTGTATTCCCATATGAGGTTGACCTTGCAAAGGTTGAAAGCGGCAGTGCATTTGACCTTAATACAGCAGGCTATGTTGCAATGGTAGTAACTGCCGAGGGAAATGCCGAAACAGTCCTCAGCTACGCAATTGACGGCGGTGAAAGCAAGTCCGTGACAGTTAAGGGTAATGCAGACGGCTCTGTAAGAGATAACTACTTTGACCTTACAGCTGACGGCGTGTGGGCAGAGGGAGCATCCCTTGTCATGACAGCAGCGGGCGATGCAGAGATTACCTCCATTAAGCTTTACAGCGCATTTGACCCTGCTTTCTATCTTGATGTTAAATCCGAAGGTGCACTTCTGTCACTTCCCGGTGAAGAAATCGTGTTTACCGCAGAATTTGAAAGTGCACTTAACGGCGTGTACGATGAAGGCTATACATGGTCTGTAACAGATGCAAACGATGCAGTTTCCCATAAGGCATACGCTGACGGCACACTTAAAATCCGTGCAAAGGCTGCAAACGGTACCGTTACCGTAACTGCAACAAGTAAAGAGGATGAAAGCTACAGCGTATCAAAGACTGTATATGTAAATGTTGATACTTCAAAGTACTCAATGTATTATGATGCGCTGGGTGCTTCACAGCTTTCCGATACAGGAATTAAAAAGCTGACTGACAGTAAAACAGGCGACGGTACACATGAGGTTACTGTAAGTGACGATGTTATCAACGTTGACAGAACAATTACAGTTGATACGACAACAGGCGGCTTCGGTCATGAAAAAGCTGTGTCAATTCCTGCTACACATAAGTATTTTGTTGTAAAGACAACTGATACTTCTACTGCAGATTGGATTAAATTCTATTATAAGTGGGACTCAAACAGTCACGCAGAAACTAACACAACATACTCTTCATACTTCAAAATTGTAGATAACGGCGACGGAACGGTTGACCATATTTGCTATCTTGAAAAGGTTCCGGAAACAGCTGAAAATATCACCGGCTTTATGGCTCAGATAACCCCAAATACAAAAGCAGACATTATTTATATGTACGCAACAAGCGAAGAACCTGATTACAAGGATGTTGATAAAATCGCCTATACTTGGGACTTTAATACAAAAACCTTCAAGGCTTCTCAGAACCAGGGTCTTACAGAGTTCAACGGCGAAACAATGAAGGCTACAAAGGCGTACGCTGTTCTTGACGGTAAAGAAACTGCCGTTCAGGTTGACTCAAAAACCACACTTTCGGACGGCACACCGATTTACAGAATTTCAACGGAGAATAATGGTGCACACGGCTCTTGTTCTCCTACAAGCTATCCTTCAAACATCATGCTTGAAGATTATCAGTACATCTGGTTCAAATACCGCTCAAATGTTCAGTCCCAAGCAAAGCTTTACCTAATGGATACTGATAAGGGCGGTAACGAAAGCGGCTGGGACAGCAAATACATAACCTTTGAAAAGAGTGAAGACTGGACAACAAAGGTGTTCTATCTTCCCGACTACGGCTTCGGTGCATGCTTTAACACAGTATTTACAAGCATGATGTTCCCCATTCAGGCAAAGACTGTGCTCACAGATGTTCAGCAGGACGAAACAGGCTACTATGTACCTGTAGACGGCTACTCCTATTCAAAACATGAATGGATTGAATTTGACGAAATCGTTATTGCTAACTATGACCCTGATGCAGAGGTGGTAATTCCTTTGGAAATTGCAATAACACTTACGGCTGATAAGGATGCCATTACAACAGACGGCGGTTCTGTTACAATCACTCCCACAGTATTTGCAAATCAGGCAATTTCCACAGATGCTGTTGTTTGGAGCACAAACAGCGGTAATGTAAAGCTTGTTACAAATGAAGACGGAACAGTTACCGTTACCGCAATCGCTAACGGCGAAGCTACAATTACTGCAACTGCAGTGGAAGACCCTGCATTCTCCGCTTCTATCGTAATCGACGTAACAGGTCAGAGAGAAAAGATTGCAGCCTATGACTTCAGCTATCTGTGTATCGGTAACTCTTACTCAAGACACGGCTATAATGCCAACTACTCTATCTGGCTTCCCTCTAACGAGGAACCAAGAGGTATGGCGGCATCAAAGCCCGAACTTGACTATTACCACAGAGTACAGTACTATCTCACAAACAATCTTAACGGTACAATGACATCGCATATTATTGCAGGCAGCGGTCTTGAAAACTCAGGTGAGCTTACAACTACCGTTACTACTGTTGAGCAGGCTGCCGCAAACATGAGAGCTAACGCTCAGTTTATTGAGATTAAGGACTATATTGTAAACAGTAAGCCTAACGTAATTACGGTTCAGCTTTCCGAAAACTTCCAGAATACGGGAGTTGCGGATGCTGAAAACTTCTACGATGTGCTCTACGGTATGATTGATGAATACCGTCCTGCTAAATCCGTAGTAGTATGTATTACTCCTTTTGGCAGCAGCGTAAAGTCTGACGCAATCAAAAAGTATGCTAAAAAGTACGGCTTCTATGTAGCTGATATGACAGATATTAACTCATACAGCGTTGTGCCCGATAAAAACGATCCCGAATATAATACATATATTGAAGCACCTCATCCCGAAACCGGCGAAATGACAAAGTTCTACCGCGGTGATAATGCATGGAAGTATAATCCTTACCTTGCATGGGCACAGTATCCCGGATATGATGTGTATAAGACAAAGGGCAGCGAATACGAGGATGACAGAGCAGAATTCAGATCACACCCCGGTGATAAGGGTATGGATGAAATTGCAAAGAGAGTATTTGCACAGTGCAAAGTTGCTGTTCCTTCAAATCTTGAAGCAGAATATATCTATGTTCCTACAGCCATTGAAATCACAGGTGCTGATGAAATAACAGCTCTTGACGGCAGCATCAACCTTACAGTAGTTCCTGCCGAAGCTGATGCTTCAAATGACGTTGTATGGAACGTTGATAACGAAAAGATTGCTGCAATCAGCGAAGACGGCGTTCTCACAGCAGTTAATAACGGTAAGGTTACCGTAACCGCAAAGAGTGCATATAACAGCGAAATCGTTGCAACAAAGACAGTTACTGTTTCAGGTCAGCCTGCAGTATATACACTTTCCTACAAGGCAGGTACAACCGATACCGTAACAAATCTTCCCGAAGCTGATGAATACGCAAGAGATGAATATACACTTTCCGGCCTTGTTCCCGACAGAAACGGCTATAAGTTCGTTGGCTGGTCTCTCACAGAAGGCGGCGAAACAGTTACATCTGTAAATGTCACAAAGAATACAGATGTATATGCAGTATGGACACTTGCAGAAGGCTGGCACTTTGATGAGGACGGCAATGAAGAAGGTATCTCCTTCGGCGGCTTTAACGTTGCTGTTAAGAACGGCGTAGGTACAGTACTTTCATATGATGAAGGTCTTTCAATCTCCGATCCCACACTTCTTCTTGACAGCGCAAATTACAGCAAGCTCAATACAAGAATCAGCATAAATACTGCTGAAGAAGATGTTAAACTTGTTCTTGAGCTTACAACAGCAGACGGTAATAAGTATTCCTACAGTGCTGATGTTACTGCAATCGGCGAACAGTTGGTTTACTCCTTCGACATTTCCGATGTTACGGGCATAATCACGGGCTTTGTATTAAAGCCAACAGCCGGTGAATGTTCGGCTGATGTTGACTGGATTGAATTTGAGAGAAAAGCTCTTACAGAGGACGTTAAGACGGATGTAGTAAATGTTGTTGAGGATAGCAATGTTAACCTTGAAGGCAATAAGTACGAAATCGAAAGCCTTGTTGCTGATGCAGATATTACATTTGAAGGCACAGGTACGGTTGTAATCGGTGCAAAGTCAGGTGAAGGTAAGGTTTCCGCAGGCTTCGGTACAAACGTGGTTTACAACGGAAACGATATTGACGGCTACGTAAAGATTGAGCTTGAAGAAAAGGCAGCCGATACAAACCTTGTATATGCAGAGGTTGACGGATATCAGTATAAGCTTGATGACAGCTACGGTATATACGGTATGATTCTTCCTGAGGGCGAAACAAAGCTTGTTCAGGTGGCTGAAAAGACGACCGATAAGGCTGTAGGATATTCCTCAAGATATTACCTCGCTTCTTCTACAGGTGTAAAGCTTGTAAGCGGTCTTACAGACTCCTTTGATACAGTGGATGAAATTTCACTGAGAGTTGCAAGCCCCACAGGTCTCAGATTCAAGGCTAAGGTTAAGGTGGCGGTAAGAGAAGAAGTAACGGAATATAAAGTTACTGAATACGGCTACGTAGTTGCTCTTGAAAGAGATCTCAACGCCGATAATGAACAGCTTACACTTGACTTCAGAAATGTTGTAAAGGGTGCTTGCTACTTAGATGCAGACGGCACAGACAAGGTTTTTGAAAATAACGGTACAGACATTTTCTTCACCAGCGTGCTTTACGGTATACCCGAAAATGCATACGAAGTGAACTTTGTATCCAAGACCTTTACAAAGCTTACCGTTGACGGCAAGGAATATGTTGTATACGGCGAACCCATTACCACCAACGCATATAAGATTGCAAAGGCACTTGAAGGAAACGAAGAGCTTTCCGAAGAAGCAGCAGCTTTTGTTGAAAAAGTAATTGCAAAGGTTGAAGGCTAAACGTATTTCCCATTAAAAACAAATAATTTCCGGACGGCCGCAGTTTGAATACTGCGGCTGTTTTTTGCTGTAATTAACAGTATCAAAATGTCTGAAAATATTTATCGCAACGTCCGTTAATATCGCTAAAACGATGATTGAAAATATAGCAAAATGCACATTGACATGAGAATGTGGAAAATGGTATAATTTCAATGTAAATATTTTATGTTAAGGGGCGATTTGCTATGAAAAAAATATTTTCTGTTTTGTCAGTTTGTCTGATAATTACATTGCTGGCGGTTACAGCGTCTGCTGTTACAATAAAGCCGGGCATCAATATGTTTACAGGAACTGCCGATGCCTTAACCGGCGAAAATGCTGTGTCTTACGGCTATGATACCAATATTGTCGTCAGAAGCGGTTCCACTCTGGGAATCGGAGCTAACCCCGATTCTTCATCGGATAAGGTGCTGTTATGGAATGTTCCGCCCCTTGATGAGCCGGAGGCATCGGGAGAGAATTATCCTACTCTGACGCTTAACTTCGGCGGAAAGCTTGATGAAATATTGGGTCATACCAACATTCACGTCAAATTGGATATAAACAAAACCGCAATCTTCGGTGAAAATGACACCTATAAGCATACAAGCGCATTCTGGATTATGAATAGCAGCGGTGCCCCTGGAAATAAAGCGTATGAAGGCAGAATTGTTGCGAATGAAGGCTGGCAAGGTATAGATTCGCTTATTGATATGACAAAACTCAGTCAGACCGATACTTCCACCGATACATTAAAACCAACTTCTCTCATTATTGAAACAAGCGTCTATAAATGTAATACCAAGGAGACGACATATTACCTTGATAATATGTACGCTGTACCTGCTTATGAATTTAAATTCTATAATGCAGACGGCACAACGCTTCTAAAAACAGAATACAAAGCTTTTGACGATAATGAAAACATCATTACAAGCTACACACCCCAAAGCGGCATTTTCGGCGACATGTATGTTTCCTCCTGGAGCACAGTCAAGGGCGGAAGTGCAGTGAAGACGGTAGAACTTGAGAATAAAAACCTCAGTTTTTATGCAAAGGACTATTCCGAGCTTGTGACAGCAGTTGTTTATGACGGTAATACCTTCTCAAAAACAGGCGAAACAAAAAGACTCACACTTTCACTTTGTGACGGCGTGGAGTATGACAAAACAAAAGCATCATTTACCAGCTCCGATGAGAATATAATTTCCGTCACAAGCGATACAACAGGCGCACTTCTTACTGCAAAGGGAGAGGGAAGTGCAAATATTACAATCACTTATGAAGGCTTCACAAGGACAATCGAATTTTCCGTTGTCGGCGAAAAAATCTTCACCTTCGACTTTGACGGTAAGGACTCAGCTGACCTTAGCCTTTGGACGGCACTTGAAAACACGGGTGTGACCTTCAATTATAATGCACAGACCGAGGCACGTGACACGGTGAGTGTTGCCGCTTCTTCCGATGTAACACTTCCTGCAATTACTTCAAGTGCTGTTTCAAAGTACAGATACCTTGTTATTAGTGCAAAGTCGGATGAAAATGCCGTGCTTGACGTTGCTTTTACAACAGATACAAGCACCGGTACATCAAGCGTAAGCGTGACGGCAGGTGACTCCTTCAAGGACTGTGTAATTGACCTTACAAAGCTTGACACGTGGAAAGGCAATAATCCTGCTGTTGTTATATCCACCGATAAGGCAGTTGAAATTGCAAGAATTGCTTTTCTCGGTGAATATGTAACAGGCGGCGAGCTGAAGCTGTCGGCAAGCGGTAATTACCTTGCAACTCCCGGTAGATTTGTTACACTTAAAGCTGAGGTTTTAAGCAGTGAATACGGATATAATACCGATATTAATTGGACTGTAACAGGTGACACTGATGCTGTGTTCTTTGTGGATAACGGTGACGGAACTGCACTTGTTGCGGCACGTGCAGCTAAGGGTAATGTAAGGGTCACGGCAACGAGCGTTGCAGACACTTCAAAGGTAAAGACGGCTGACATTGAAATAGACGTTGATGGGGACAGCTATGTGGGACTTTTTGAAGGCTTTGATTCAAATGCGAAAATGAGAACTGCCTCAAATGTCAAGGCTTCTTATGACAGCACAAAGAAAATATATGTAATTGACAGTATAGCAGAAAGCAATACTTCCTTCCATTTTGACGGATTTGATGCACCCGATATGACATATAAGTATCTTGTGTATAACGCAAAGGCGGTGTCCGAAGCAAATCAGGGTATTAAGATATTCTTTAAGACAACAGCGGATAAAGTTCACAGCGAATCCAAAGCAGAGGAAATTCGCTTTAAAGCCAACAGTGACGGAACATATACTGCTTACAGCGACCTGTCAAGGTTTACAAATACCTTTACGGCACCTGTAACAGCAGATATTATGAACGGACTGCGTCCGAGAGTTTCAAAGATTGAGTTGATGTCAATGTATTTAACAAATAAAAAGCCTACCGATAAGGATACCAAAATAACAATTACCTCATCCTCCGATAAGATTACAACGGATATGGGAAGTGTAACATTGTCCGCAACGGCAAAAACAAGCCTTGCCATTCCCGATGACGAAATAAAATTCAGGCTTGTTTCGGGTGATGCAAAGCTTGAGCAGACACAAAGCGGCAAGGCAACCGTTACAGCAACCATCAACGGAACTGTAAAGGTGGGTGCATACCTTGCTTCCGACCCGTCAAATGTGACGGAATATACCATTGAAGTGTCGGGACAGCGTGAAAAGATTGCAACCTATGACTTCAGATACCTGGCATTCGGTCATTCCTACCTCAGACACGGCACATTTACAGGCTGGCCTTGGCCTGATGCTGAAAAGGGCAACAGAGGTATGGCGGCATCAAGCTATGATAAGGACTATTTTGCACGCTTCAAATACTACCTTATGGAAGAATTTGACGGCACAATGTATTCCGAGGCAATAAACATCGCAGAATTTGAAAGACTTTGCGTTGAAGACATGACAAAGGAAAAGTATAAAGCATCAAGTGTATATCAGGGACTTATCAATCATATAAAGAAGCATAACCCTAACCTTATGACAATTTACGTGGGCGGCGGTAATACAAAGGCTAACGATTATGACAGCCTGTATTTGTTCTATGACGTGCTCTTTGAGCTTGTTACGGAAAATGTTGCTGACGGTACACTTGTTATAGCGGCAAATCACAGAACAAAGATAGCCGCAGGTCAGGCTATGATGGCGGCGGCAGAAAAGTACGGTATACCCTATAGTGACCTTAGCTTCTATAGTGCCGATTCGTCAAGAAATAATCCCTATTACGCCTATAATCAATACCCCGAATATGATACCTACCGTGAGGAATACTATGCACAGAACGGCAGTTATCCCACGGAATTCAGGTCACACCCGGGTGATGTGGGACACGATGCTTTGGGTAAAGGCATTTTTGAAACAACAAAGCCTTATGTCGCTTCAACCCTGACACCAACCTATGTTTACCTGCCTGACTCCATTACAATTGACGGTGCTTCCGCAATAAGCGGGGAAACAACCTTCAAGGCGGTTGCAGCTCCTTCCGATGCATCGGCTGCTGTTACATGGAGCGTTGATAACCAAAACATAGCAACAATAAACGAAAACGGCATTGTTACCCCAATAAATAACGGAAGCGTGACAATTACGGCAAAAGGCGTGTATAACGGAGTTATTGCAACAAAGACTGTGACAGTTACAGGTCAGACTCCCTGCTATACAGTAACCTATAAAGCAGGTACAAGCGATGAAGTTACAGGACTTCCTGAAAGCTTTACCTATGCAAAGGATAACTATATTCTTGCCTCTGTTTATCCCGAAAGAGCCGGCTATAAGTTTGGCGGCTGGTCACTGACAGAGGGCGGCGAAACCGTTAAGAGCATAAACGTTGCGGAAAATACCGATGTGTACGCAACATGGATATTCGCAGACCGCTTTGACTTTGAGGACGACAGCTATAATGAGGGCGTAACCTTCAACGGCTTCAATGTGTTCATAAAGGAAGGACTTCTTTGCGGTAACAGTGCACCGGGCACAGGCTTTTCCGTATACCGTGATAATCTGCTGCTTGACAGCACAAAATATAACCTGTTCACCGTGAAAATGCTTATAGACGGCGACACAACACAGAACAACGAAAACTTCACTCTTACTCTTACAATCAATACCACCGACGGAAGCTTTACCTTTGAAAACTCCGTTGTTCTTTCGGAAATGATTGAATATGTATACGATATTTCAAAGGTTACGGGAACAATTACAGGATTTGTTTTGAAACCCGGCAGTACCGAATGTAACGCAAATATCGACTATATCGCTTTTTCCGAAATGGGGGATGATGTGGTAACGGATGCTGTTTTCGAGATAGTTGAGGGAGAAGCCGATACATATACCGCAAGCTTTGGCAAGAAAATCGGCCTTTGCACCTTCGTTGCTGCGGCGTACGATGAAAACGGCAAAATGGTTGGTGTAGATATAATTGAAAAGTCAAATGATACAGACGGTGTTGTTACGGTAAATGTTGCCAAAACACTGGGAAGTAAATACGTTAAGGTGTTTGCCTTTGATGTGTCGGGTAACTTCAGAGTAATTTCTCGGGAAGCAGTAAGCTACGGTGACAATAATTGAGGACAAGGATGCCGTAACTTTTGCTGTCATAACATAATGTTTTTAGGGATTGCCGATATGAGGGCAGTCCCTTTTCTTACCCCAAAAACGGCGATTATTAATAATAATGTTGAAAAAAATAAAAAAAGAGCTGATTTGTTGTTGCTTTTTTCAAAAAAAGGTGGTATTATATATTTTGTATAACTATGTAGAATGGATAAAGTGCCTTTAAAGGAGATTATAAATATGACTAACGGTTCAAAGCCGTCAAACATTACTGTAAATGCCGTGACGATGCCATACTTTTCCGCATCTATAGCAAAAGCCGGGATAGCACCCATATCAAGGGTGATGCTTGGCTCTTTAAACGTGCCTGTTTGCTCAGAAATTGAAATAAGCATCGTGGGTGTTGCAGAGGAAAAAGAATTTCTTACAAGAGTGGATTTTGTAAAGGAATGCTTCCATAGCGACAGCTATAGCTTGAAAAAGACAGACAGCTGTGTATTTGAAATCGACAGCAATGCCTTTTCATACGATACCGCCTTCCTTTGCAGTATTGACAGGGAGATGACGGGAGAGATATATATACGTGTGCTTTTCGACGGCGTGGAATATCTTTCAAGAACCCGAATTACCCTTTTGCCTGCAAATACATGGCTTGGACTTGAGGGTGAGCCTTCGGTTGTGTGCGGATTTGTGACTCCTGAGGATGAGAATATTGCCCGCATCTGTAAAAGCTTACCTGATGAGGAGAGGGCAGACTATTGCTCAAGCTCCAAAAAAGCTCTTGTGACTACCGTAAAAAAGCTGTATAAGCTTATTAAAGAGTGTAATATTATTTATACCCGTCCCTCGGGATATACCGCCTCATCAAAGCAGACCGTAAGAACAGCAAGCGAGCTGTTCGGTGCAGGAAGCACGCTTGCAACGCCTCTTGAAATTGCACTTGTGTTTAACTCTGCGGCTCAGAAGTGCGGATTTGATACCTCGCTGCTGTTTGTAAGAACTGCCGAAGGCGAGATTAATGTGCTTTGCGGCTTGTATCTTGTAAAAAGCCCCATTGACATACCTGTGTGCGAAAATGCCGAAAAGATAGCGGCACTTGTGGATGCGGGGGATATGCTTATAGTTGACCCGTCGGTTTTTGCTGCGGCTCAGAATACCTCCTTTGCATTTGTGTGCGAAAATACGGCTGAAAGCTTTGTTAATAATCCTGCCTGCCTTGTTTGCATGATTGACATAAAAAGCGGCATGAAGGCAATGAGAATTCTCGGAGAGGACGATGCGTTTTCAAGACTTCCCGTGAAAAACGGCGTTGCAAAACTTTATTCCTCCCTTGTGTCCCGCCCTGTTATGCAGTACCTTTCGGGAAAGGAAAGAGGAGAGCTTGAGGAAATTCCTCTGCTTTATGCGGATTTTGAAAAGGCTGTTTTCGACTGCGGACAGAATCTTTTGCTGCCCCTTGAAGCAAATGTAAATCTTGCTGATTTTGCGGCAATAGATAAGGACTTTTCTTCCATACTTACCATGTTTTCACCCATGGCAAGACAGCATTTCAGCTCGGGAGAAAAGCTTAAAATGAAGGAACGCTTTGACAGACTCAAGGCGAAGGTTTCAAAGCAGGGCACCGTAACGACGGCTCTGCGTGAAGAACAGCTTTACAATACGGCACTTCGCATGACCTTCGGCAAAAATAAGCGTGAGCCTTATTTTACTCTCGGATATGTAAAAATAACGGATAAGCTTACCGAGCTTGTTAGCTTTGCACCCATTTGCCTTGTAAAAGCAATTCTTACCTATGAGGATGGACGCTTTTACGTTCAGCAAACGGGAAAGCCTATTGTAAATAAGGTGTTTATCAGAAATGCACTCAAGGATTCGGCTCTTGGCTATGATTCATTTATGAAATCCCTTATGCCTGAGGATAAAAAGGAAATCTTTGAAATGTTCGAGAACATCCGCCGTGCACTTGAAGAAACGGATGACAGACATGTTTACGAAATTATCCGTGAGGTGCATCTTGTAAATATAGAAATTGATGACTACATTCTCTGGAGCAATCTTGCACTTGAAAGAAATAAGCTATCCATGAGCAACAGCGCAAGATGTGTTTTCGGCGACGGAGAAACGGGAAATGAACGGTATAACAAAGAATATGTACCTTTTGTTTCTTTGTACGAAAATGCGGCAAAAGCGGTATGCACGGATAATGACGTTGTTGTTACAGGTGCATTTACGGGAGAAAAGGAGCAGGTTTTAAGTGCAGTTTGTGCAAGAAGCATTACCGAAGGCAAGAGTCTGCTTGTGGTAACGGATGACGATGAGCAGTCGGCGTATGCAGAGCGTGTTTTAAGAAAAGAAGGACTTGAGGACTGCGTTCTTTGCACCGACAGTACAACCGACGGAAAGACCGTAGCTGACAGGTTTGTGCTTGGCATAGAAAAGTACGGCTTTATGGACGATAAAGCGGCGGCAGGCTTTGCTCCGAAGGACTTGGGTGATGCACAGAAAACACTTGAGGATTATGTGAAAAGACTTACAACCCTGCATCCACTGGGAATGACTCTCAGCTCGGCTGTCGAGGCATATCTTTATTCCTGCAAGGGAATTGAAAATATAAACGAGCTTCATGTTGATGACAGCCTGTTTGAAAATGCGGATGAAAAGAAGCTGGAGTGGATTTTTGAGCAGGTGGGAGAAATTATTGCACTTGCAAGAAAAATATGTGAAAAGAGCGGACTTAAAAAATATACTCCCATAAACAGACATCCCCTTTATCATACAAAGCCTTCAAGAGTGCCGACGGATGGCGAGATGAAGCTGTTCTGCGATGAGGTGCAAAAGCTTCAGCCTGTGCTGTCATTGTACAGAGATGTTTTCTCGGATATCAATGAAATTCTTCAGATTGACGAGAGGGAAATCAACAGCCTTTCTAAGCTTGAGCTGTTAAACAGCTTGTATGAGCTTGTAATTTCCAACAGTGAGCTTGATATTCCCGAACGCTTTATTGAAAGCGATATTGATACATTTTCAAGAAATAAGCGATTTGTTACAGAAACCAAAAAGCGTATGCTTGCAATAGAAAATGAGCTTGACTTCTTCGGCAAAGAAATTTTTGAGGATGTGGAAACCATTCTCAAGGGGGAAGAATACGACGAAGGCGAAAAGGGCTTTATCAAAAAGTTCATGCTTAAAAAGAATGACAGGGAAACACTTCTTCAGTATGTTACACCTTCAAAAAAGCAAAGCTTTGCACAGCGTAAGCTTGCCGATATTTATGGCTTGCTTTATGAATATAAGGCATGCGTGGCAAAGCTTGGCGAGCAGAGCACTGAGAAGGAGCTTGATGAAAGAGGCTATGAGCTTGCTTTGGCTGCGGAAAAGGCTGCCGAGATTATTGACGGCATTTCAAAATGTCCCGACAGCATCAGAAAAAGACGTCTTTCCAACGTATTCAGGCTTATATGTGTGATGCCCGTTGACAGCAGTATCTTACGTAAAATGACGGCAGCACGAGAGGCTCTTAATGAGTCGTTCTACGGAGCGGATTCAAGCCTTAAAAAGCTGGCGGATATCATGGGCGTTGACTTTTATGCACTTGGCTTTGAGGGCGGAATACTGTCTTTTGACGGACTTTCAAAGAGCCTTCAGGAAATGTGCGAAAAGCTGGAATGCAGTGCGCTCTGGACAAGATGGCTGACAGTATCGGAAAAGGCAAGAGAAATTGTTCCTTCGTTTGTGGACTATCTTGAACAGCACGGAGCACTTGAAAATGTGGACAGGCTTTTTGCTAAGAGTCTTTTGTTCAAGGTAAGTGCAAAGATAAAAAAGGACGTGTGTCAGGGCTTCTCGGCAGAAAGCCTTGGCAGAGCAAAGGATGCATATGCCGAGCTTGTGGGTAAGGCAGCAGATATATCAAGAAAAAATGTGGTTGTAAGCTATCTCAATACCGTTAATCACTTAAAGCAGGTAAATACTGCAGAAAATCTTGAAAACTACCGTACATTGGGCTTTAGAACTCTTCTTGAAAGAGAGTTCAAGAATGTAACCAAAATGCTGCCCGTAATAATTGTTGCAAAGAATGATTTGACAAGCCTTTTGCCCCTTGACTGCATGTTTGATAATGTGGTATGTCTTGATAACAGGGATAACGGCTATTCCATGCTTCCCGCTCTGGGATACGGTAAAAGAGCAACGGTTATAAATATGTCAAGAAGTGCAATGAGCCTTCTTACATCAAGACTGTCAGGCAAGCTTCAGACTCTTGATGTATGTGCCTTTACAAAGGATAAAGAGCCGTATGTGTTTACCTGGCTTAACAGTGTGCTGTTCAAGGAAAATGCATCGCTGTCAAAGCCCTTTGAAAAGACAGGCTTTGAGCTTGTAAGAATGAACGGTACCTTTGACAGAACCACGGGAAGAATAAATAAAACCGAGGCAGAGCATTCCCTTATCAAGAGTGCCGAGCTTTGTGCGGATAAGGCAAAGTATGTTGCAATAACCGCCTTTACAAAAGAGCAGTGCACGACCATTGAAAAGATGCTTCACGTTGTGAAAAAGAAGAATAAAATTCTGCGTGATGCCCTTGAAGAAGCAAGACTTTGCGTTTGCACACCCGACAGGCTTTATATGAAGAACTATAACTGCCTTGTTGTAAGTGCCTGCTTTGGTCAGGATAAGGACGGAAGAATAGGCTGGGACTTCGGTTATGCGGGTAAGGCATATAATGAAGAAATTCCCGAAGCGTATATAAGCATTTCCGATAAGGTTACGGAAAAGACATATTTTCTTACAAGCCTTAATCTCAAGGATTCAAGGCTGATAAGACGCACGGGTAAAAATGCCGAAATCTTCAACAGCTTCTGTGAAATGATGAGTGACGGACGTATTCCCGTGTATGCAGGAAAAGAGGATGAGTCCGAGGGTGAAAGCCTGATAAACGGAATTATGTCGTGTATCGTAAAGAAAAATCCGAGGGTTGTTCCGTGCATCGGAAAGCTGCCTGTTAAAAACGGCTTGAGCAGTGTGCTTCTTGGCGGAGATTTGTTTGTCATTGCAGATAATGACGGCAGAGTAAGCATGCATGACGGACTGCTTCTCAAAAAGTCCCTCCAGGAAGCAGGAGTGCTTGTAACAACGCTTTCTCCGTTTTCTCTTGCAGGAAATGAGGCACCTGAAACTATTGCGGGATTCGTAAAAGAAACCGCGGCGGAAAGGATAAGTGGTTAAATGCCGATAACAAGTAATTACATAGGAATAGACCTTGGCACGGCAAATACACTTGTAGCCACGCCGCAAAAGGGTATAATAATAAACGAGCCGTCCTATGTGGCATATGATAACAGAACAGAAGAAATAATTGCAATAGGCGGAGAAGCAAAAAAGCTTGTGGGAAAAACCGCACCAAACATATCTGTGGTAAGACCCCTGAGGGACGGCGTAATCAGCGACTTTGAGCTTACTCTTGCAATGCTCAACTATTTTGTAAGACAGGCAATAAAAAAAGGCATGTTTGTAAGACCAAAGGTTGTGGTGTGTATTCCCTACGGCGTTACGCAGGTTGAGCACAGTGCCCTTGAAAATGCCCTGTTTGAGGTGGGCGTATCAAGCGTTGCACTTGTTGAGGAGCCGGTTGCTGCGGCAATAGGTGCGGGACTCAACTTCAAGCAGCCTGTGGGAAACATGGTTGTGGATATCGGCGGCGGTACTACTGAGGTTGCAATTGTAACAGCAGGGGGAGTTGCGGTATCAAAGTCAATCCGTGTGGCAGGTGATGAGCTTAATGAGGCAATTTCCGAATATATAAAGACAAAATTCAATGTGGAAATCGGTGAGATTACTGCGGAGGATATAAAAAAGGAAATCGGTTCGGCACATATTTCCTCGGATGTTGGCATGCTTGAGGTAAGAGGAAGAAACCTTATAACGGGACTTCCTGCGGTATTTAACATTTACTCAAGTGAAGTCAGAGGAGCGATGCTTCCGGTTATCAATCAGATTATAGATGTAATCAAGGCTGCCCTTGAAATTACACCTCCTGAGCTGTGTGCAGATATTCATACGGAAGGTCTTACACTTACGGGCGGCGGTGCACTTCTGGCAGGTCTGGGTCAGCTTATAAGCGAAAAAACCCATCTGAAGGTGTATGTTGCAAAGCGTCCCTTGGACTGCGTTGCAGAGGGAATTGTGAGGATTATGACCAAAGAGGGCTATAGCTCGGTTTTAAAGGTGGCAAATCATAAAAAATAAAATTGTTTATATAAATGAAAGGTTGGAAAAAGTGATGAAGGTAACACTTAAAGAACTCAATTTTAAGAACGGCGGCAATGAAGCTAAAACAAGACCTGTGTTCTGTATCGTAATGGACGGTATCGGCATAGGAAAGGATAATATTTCAAACGCCATCAAGAATTCAAGAACGCCCACTCTCGACATGCTTATGACAAAGTACCCTTGCCTTAAGCTTAAGGCACACGGTACGGCGGTTGGTCTTCCTTCCGATGATGACATGGGTAACAGCGAGGTTGGTCATAATGCAATCGGTGCAGGACAGGTTTTCGCACAGGGTGCAAAGCTTGTTTCAAACTCCATTGAGTCAGGTTCAATGTTTGCTTCAAAGGCATGGCAGGAAATTGCTGCCGTTAAGGATACAGGCAAGACACTTCACTTTATGGGTCTTTTCTCTGACGGTAACGTTCACTCCCATATCGACCACCTCAAGGCTATGATTGCGCAGGCAAAGAAGGAGGGCGTAAAGACCGTAAGAGTGCACATCCTCATTGACGGACGAGATGTAGGCGAAACGAGTGCACTTGAATATATCAATCCCTTTGAAGAATTTCTTGCAGCTCTCAACGATGCATCCTTTGATGCAAAGATTGCTTCAGGCGGCGGAAGAATGAACATTACAATGGACAGATATGACGCTAACTGGGCAATGGTTGAAAAGGGCTGGAAGACTCACGTATTGGGTGAGGGCAGACAGTTTGCAAGTGCTGCAGCGGCAGTTGAAGCATACAGAGCAGAGCTTGGCTGTATCGACCAGGACCTTCCTCCTTTTGTTATTGCTGAGAACGGTGAGCCTGTAGGTAAGATTCTTGACGGCGACAGCGTTGTATTCTATAACTTCAGAGGCGACAGAGCTATCGAAATTTCACGTGCATTTGACGAAAAGGATTTCAAGGAATTTGACAGAGTATTTGTTCCTAATGTAACTTACGCAGGTATGCTTGAATACGATGGAGATAAGCACATTCCTTCAAGATATCTCGTTTCTCCTCCCGAAATCAAGGGTACAATGGGCGAATATCTTGCAAATACCGGCGTTACCCAGTATGCACTCAGTGAAACACAGAAGTTCGGTCACGTAACCTACTTCTGGAACGGTAATAAGAGCGGTAAGTTTGATGAAGCAACAGAAACCTACGAGGAAATCAAGTCTGACGTAATTCCTTTTGAGCAGAGACCCTGGATGAAGTGTGCTGAGATAACCGACAGACTTATTGAAGTAGCCGAGGAAGGCAAGTTCAGATTTATGCGTGTTAACTTCCCCAACGGTGATATGGTGGGTCATACAGGCAACTACCTTGCAACGGTTGTTTCTGTTGAAGCACTTGACCTTCAGCTTGCAAGAATTCTTGAGGTTGTTGACAAATTAGGCGGTGTTGCGCTTATCACAGCTGACCACGGTAATGCAGATGAAATGTGCGAGGTTGACAAGAAGACGGGCGAACCTAAGCTTGATAAGGAAGGCAATATGAAGTCCAAGACAAGCCACACTCTCAATCCCGTTCCCTGTATCATTTACGATAATAAGTTTGCAGATAACTATAAGGTGATTGAGAAGGACAGCTACGGTCTTTCCAATATTGCGGCAACGCTTGTTAACCTTATGGGTTATGAAGCACCCGAAATCTGGGATGAGAGCATGATAGAGGTTCTCTGATTAAAAAATAAAGGAAGATTTGCTATGAAAAAGACTTTGCGTTTATGTCTTGTATTCACGGCACTTGTGACGGCACTTAATTTTACTCTTTTGGCAGCACCCGTTGCAGCTACTGTATCGGGAACTGTTGCGGATGAAGCGAGTACGGTTGCTGAAGCAGAGCAAAATACTGCCGATGCCCAAAATATACTTTCAGGAGAAGGAACACAGGAAAGCCCGTATATTATTTTAAATGAAGCGGATTTTCTTACGGCAGCACAGATGGTGTCAAGTAACAATTCTGTCTACGGCGAGAGTGTATATTCCATTGAAAACTGCCTTGATTTTGAGGGTGTTGAGTTTGTTCCTATCGGAACAGAAAGCGCACCCTTCAAAGGCACGCTTTTGGGTAACGGTCATAAGATTAAGAATATTACCGTTTCCGATGTATCGAACTTCGGCGTTGTGGGATACATGACGGCGGGAAGTATAAATGATGTTCGTGCAGAGTATGCACAAGGCTCTTATACTACTTCGAATGTATCGTGTTTCGGCGGTGTAATAGGCTGCATGGATGTGGGAACGGCAAGTGCAATATATGTTTCAGGCTGTTCCGCATCGGGAAACGTGCACATTACAACCGGAAAAGCAATATACTTCGGCGGATTTGTAGGCAATGCGAAAGCAGACAGTGCGAACCTGTATTTTTCTGACTGTATTTCATATATGGATGTTTCCGCAACAGTTACATCCAATAGTAATATAGGCGGATTTGTAGGCAAAGCTTACGCAGATTCGGGAAAACATTATTGCTTTGAAAGATGTATTGCTTACGGAGATGTTACGGCATCGATAACTGCAAATAACGGAAATGCAGGCGGATTTGTGGGATATGCATTTGAGGACGAAAAGAACTGGTCAGGCTGGTTTGGCGAGCTTGCTTCAGACGATGCATGTTTCCTTAACAGTATAGCCTTCGGAAATGTCACGCTTGACAGCAATGCTTCCTGTAGTGCGGGCGGCTTTACGGGACAGTATAATGATGATCTTGTAAAAATCGGTACGTGTTATAC
Source organism: Eubacteriales bacterium (assembly GCA_045577475.1). GTDB lineage: Bacteria > Bacillota > Clostridia > Oscillospirales > CAG-382 > UMGS1387. The sequence goes on from JAZNIM010000123.1 coordinate 22,527, forward strand.
AAGCTCAGAACAGGTTGTTACGGCACTCAAGATTACCACACCGAGTTCTCAGACCGTGTGCGATATAACAAAGCTTAAGAGCAGCACATATCTTTCCGAAACTCTCGGTTATAACTTTGATACTGTGTTTGTTATGGACGAGGACGGTTTTGTACGCTTTGCAAACGATTGCAGTGGGTGTACGGTTGATGTTCCCAAAGAGCTTCAGATTTCCTTCACTGAAAACGGTGTTACGGTACAAGGTGTTGACGGCGAATATGTGCTTGTTATCTCTTGCATAAAAGACAAAGTTTTGGACGGAATTAAGTTTGCAGATGTAAGTGCAGACGGCGAAATTACCTTTGAAGCTGTGGGATTAGCGGTAGAAAAGGGTGATACCGTCAAGGCGTTTATGTTTGAAACCAAAGAGTCTATGAAGCCTGCTTGTAAAAGTATAGCGGTAAATCTTTAATTTAAAAGCAAATTTTAAGGGTATGGACGAAAAATCCATACCCTTGTTTTATGCCAATTCTTCTAATTTTTCTTTGATGGCAAGAAAATCAGCCATCATATCGTCCCGTTTTCTCGGGTCTCTCAATAACGCCGACGGATGGTAAACCGCGGTTATAAGAAAACCGCCCTTCTTAAACCATTTTCCGTGCTCCTGCGTAATTTTAAAATCAGGCTTAATAATCTTGTATGCCGATATTCTTCCAAGACATACAATGACTTTTGGGTTTATAACACTCAGCTGTCGTCTGAGATAGCCGATGCAAGCCTGCTCCTCGTCCTCCTTGGGGTCACGGTTGTTTGGCGGACGGCATTTTAAAATGTTGGCTATGTACGCATCCTCCATGGAAAGACCTATGGCATCAAGATACTTGTCAAGAAGCTTTCCGCTTGCTCCCACAAAGGGAAGTCCCTGCTCGTCCTCGTGCTGACCCGGAGCTTCTCCTATAAAGAGAATTTTTGCGTCGGGGTTGCCTTTGCCGAAAACCACGTTTGTGCGGCTCTCATGAAGGGAACATGCAGTACAGTTTTTACATTCATCGTATATTTTGTTAAGCTCTGTTTCTTTCATATGCATACCTCGTAAATGTTTCTGATTATATTATATCAAAGATTAAGTAATTGTCAATAATAAGCACGTTAAAAAAGAAAAACGAAGTACTCTGACAGTACTCCGCTTTGTAGTGCGTACGGGAATCGGAATCTGCTTCGCATATTCACTGCTCGACCGTAAAGGTCTCGCAACTTTTTGCTAAAAACCTGCCACAGGCAGCTTTTCTTAACGCAAAAAGCCCTCTCGGGTTCGATTCCCGTTTGATTGATAAAAGAAAAAACGAAGCACTCTGATGAGTACTCCGTTTTTTGGTGACCCGTACGGGAATCGAACCCATGTTTTCGCCGTGAGAGGGCGATGTCTTAACCGCTTGACCAACGGGCCTTAATTGGTACTTGCATATTGTAACACAGGTTGAAGGTTTTGTCAAGATGTTTTGATAAAAAAACATTTCAAAAAATCGGGATTTTTTTCAAAAAAGGTATTGACAAATCAAAAGTGTTGTGGTAAAATAATTGACGTTGTGAGCGAGGAAGCTCAAAAGTTAATATAGCGGAATTGTGTAACGGTTAGCACGACAGACTCTGACTCTGTTTGTCTGGGTTCAAATCCTAGTTCCGCTGCCAAGAAAAGAAGCACTCTGATGAGTGCTTTTTTTTCATATCATTTACTCAAGAACATATTTTAACAAAACCTTCTGAAAATCATAGATTTCCATAAACTCCGGCTCGCCGTATTGTGCACTTGTCACCCTTTTAATGATTTTACCGCCTTCAAAAAGCTTTTCAAACCTTTCACCAAGAAGAGCCAAGTCCATTCCGTGTGCCTTGTATAGCTTTGCAAGTGCCATGCAGGCGTGGGTAAATACATCGAAATATACGGGATTGTAATATCCGTTTATGCCGCTTGTAAGTCTTTGGTACATAGGTCTTTCGTGTTCGTTTTCGCCAAAGACTATATCTTCAAGAAGCAGAGCATCTTGCTTTGTGCCAAGCCTTCCCAGAAGACAAATTGCAATTGAGGTGCGAAGCTGGTTTGTGCGGCGGCAGTCGTTAAATCTGAAGCTGTCACGGTTTCTGATTATATCGCAAAGAATTGGAACGGCACGTGCGTCGCCCATTATGCCGAGAGCTATTGCACAGTTGTATTTCGTTAAAAGTCCCGAACAAGTCATGAGCTTGTTGTATACAATTTCCGAGGTGTTTTTGCCCTCGTCCGAGATAAAGCATGACCAGATTGCAACGCCGGGAGTGGAGGTTTCCAAAAGCTTGAGATTCTTTTCTACGTCGAAATTGACAGGAGTATAGGGAAATGCACGTGAGGGGTTTGGATTGTCAAAGCCGTAGTCGAATTTTGTGCCGCTTTTGAAGCAGCCACGGCGTGTAACCTTTTGTACATACTGCTCGTAGTCAATCTCTGTAAAATCACAGCCGTCCTTTACTGCCATGGCTGCGGCAATACCCACACATTCGCCCATTCTGAACATATCCCTGTTCATTCTTATGCTGCTCATGGAATAGCTGTCGGCGCTAAGACAACGCCCTGCGGTAACAATTCCCTTGAGATCTTTGGGAACAACGCATCCAAGTGGAACGGCAATTGACATGGTAACTGTAGACAGGTTGCTGATTACAAACCAGTTCTGGAAAAGCTCTTCGTCAAGGGCAAAATCATAGCCGTGCTTGTCAAGGTCGGAATATGCGTAAAACAGCACTTTTATCAAAGGCTCTTTCATAATAATGCTGCGGTACCCGATTGTTTCTTCACCCTCAAAGGATAAGCCCTCACGTATTCCCGTAAGATATGCTACGTTGATAAAATCGCCCTTGTCAATGTATTTTGCACTGTTTGCATGGGCAAGAATTGTTTTTTTTGAAAAGTCATGCTTGTCGTACTGATTTGTGTAACCGCTGTCGGTGTTGATGCTTTTGAAAAGACCTTTTGTAAAAAACTGTGTTCTTACGGTGAAGGGGACGGTTTTGCCGTCAGCTTTTCTGCCGTAATACGTTTTTACGGGGCACATTCTGATTATGTGACCGTCGCCTGTGCTGTCAATAATAAACTTTGCTTTTATTGATATAATGCCCTTGTCCGTCAGCACCCTAAGACCCATAACACGCGTGTCTGCCATGTATACACCGATGGGAGTGTGACGGCAGAGTATTTTTACGCCCTTTTGGATAAGCCTTTTGTATAGCAAAACCTGCTTTGTTTCAGGCTGTTGATTGCCGGCAAGAAACACGCGTCTGTCGCATTTTCTGTCGGTGTCAAGATAAGCACCGCCCGTGTCGCCGTAGTAGTAGGAGCATACGTTGCCCCGAACATGAGTGCCTCCTATACACGTGCTGCTTTCAAGAAGAATAACATCTGCTCCTTCGCCTGCGGCACTTTCGGCGGCATAAACGCCGGATGCACCTGCACCCACGCAAAGTATGTCACACTCAATGGAAAATTCCACGTTTCCAAGCTCTGCTCCTGTAGTCGGCTTTGTGTCACACAGAGTGTACAGCTTCATTTTACACCACCTCCTGCAAAGAAAATTCCTTCCTCAAAGGCGGCAATGGGGTTTTCAAAATAATAATCCTTCGGGAATGTGCTTTTATCATATTCCTTGTTGTGGGGAATGGAATAGAATACGGGAGAAGCATATAAAATTCTTGCATCGGTTTGTACGGTAAGCCACTTGTCGTTTATACGGCACAGCATTTCGTTCACATCCTCTGTTTCGGTGACGGGAATGTGCAAGGCGTACCTGTTTTCATAGAATGCTTTTGTAAAAATGCCGCTGTCAAAGACTTCGGATAAGGCTTTTTCGGCTTCTTGGGTTTTTTCTGTCATATAAAGAACCGTCATGTAGCTTTTTTCGTCCCTTTGGCAAGGCGTGGTATCAATTATGTTTTTTGCGTAAAGGGTTGACAGTCCTTCGTTTGTGTAAACGGTGGCAATAAATGTGCCGTCATCTTTTTTTTCAATGCTTACAACCCTGCATTTAAGAAGAATGTCAATGCTTTTATCCCACAAAAATTCACAAAAGGCAGACTCAAAGGCGTTGGTGCACATATAGCTGCCGTCAAAAAGAGCGTGCTTATTGAAAACGCCGCAAAGCTCTTTTCCGAGCTCTGTTTCGGGTGTGTATTCTCTGTGAATAAAGCTTCTTAACGGAAGATAAAAGTTTGGGTCGCAGCATTGGCTTTCCTCGCAGATTACACAGTTTCCGTTCTTTAATGCAAACCCTGCCGAGCTGTATCCGGACCCGATTATTATATAGTCGTACATGTGCATAGTGTTACCTCATGTGTAAAAAATAAATAATTCTATTGACATTATAATGCAGATATGCTTTAATTGTATTGTATTATTCAAATAAAAACAGGTAAAAATCAAAGAAGGTGCGTTGCTATGACAATAAACTCCGTTATGCCGACGGTGTACGGCTTCAATTATTTTACGTATAATCCCGATAAGACCTATACCGATATACTGAGGGAAAAATGCCAGTATACCTACAGGATGATGTTTTTTTGCTCAGGCGAAACACAACTGTGTCTGGCAGACGAAAAAATCACCTGCAGAGAAGGGGATACCCTGTTTCTTTTGCCGGGGGAAAAATATGCACTGCGTCCCAATGTAGGCGGCTTTCAGGTGGTCAGCATATTCTTTGATTTTTTTGAAAATGCAAGAAAAGAAAGGTGCACAAAAGAAGGCGTGTATATTTATCCCAAGGATTTAAAAAGCGAGCTTTGTTCGCCTGTAGTTTCTTTTCAGGATGCAGAATACTTTAATAAAAGCCGTGTTTTCAAGAATTCATGCAGCTCTGAAAAAATAAAGCTGCTCATGTCGGTGTTTATGCAGGATAAATACAGCGGACTTTATGCAAAGGCAAATATTTTTTCGGTTTTGTGTGATATTATTCAGAAATGTGCCGAGGGGGACAGGAGAAATGAAAAGGCACAAAGAATTATCTCGTATATCAGAGAAAATACGGCAGCTTCATTGAAAGCGCAGGATGTGGCTTTGCACTTCGGTTATCATAAAAACTATATCAATTCCATTATAAAAAAGCATTGCGGACTTACGTTTTCCGAGTTTTTAAGAAAGGAAAAAATTCTGCGTGCAAAAGCTATGCTTGCAGAATCGGGTATGAGCTGCTCGGACATCGCTCAGGAGCTTGGCTACTATGATTTCAGTCATTTTTACAAGGCTTTTGTTGCAGAAACAGGCGTTTCACCCAATAGCTTTGCAGTGAGCCTTAGGGGGATATGACCTGTAACCGCAAATAAAAAAATCGGCACAATCCCGAAAAAGGGAAAGTGCCGAAGCTTTTTGCCTTATTACAGCTTTTCAAAATCCGATGCAGGATGCTTGCACCAGGGGCAGATGAAGTCCTCGGGCAGAGGCTCGCCTTCGTAAACATATCCGCAGATTTTGCACACGTACCCCTTTTTGCCTTCTTCCTTTTTGGGGGCAGTCTGCTTTATGTGCTTGTGATAGTAGTCGTAGGTGACGGGATTTTCGTCGGAAAGTGTGATTGCCTCGTCAAGGCTTACAATAAATAAAGTGTGTGTCTGACAGTCTACTGTGTGAACAACCTTGCAGCTGAGAACGGCACAGCAGTTTTGTGTAAGATAATACAAACCGTTTTTGCTTTCTGCAACATCCGTAAAGCCGTCAAATTTGTCGGTGTCACGTCCGCTTTGGAAGCCGAAATGCTTGAATAAGTCAAAGGATGTGCTCTCTGTAAGAACGGAAATATTAAGCTTTCCGCTTTTCATAATCATATCGTGGGTGTAGTTCTGCTTGTTGACTGCAACAGATAGGGTAATGGGGTCAGCGGTAATCTGAGTTACCGTATTTATAATGCATCCGTTGTGCTTTTCGCCGAGCCTTGAGGTGAGTAAAAATAAACCGTAGGAAAGCTTGAATAATGCTTTTGTGTCTATTGCCATCGTGTTTGTCCTCCACTTGTTTTTTTATTCTTTAATATTAATGTAACAGACGCCTTGTAACGCCGTATGTAATTTTTGAAAACATTTTGTTATACCTGAATTTTTATATGTCTTGACAAGCACCACGTGAGGGAGTATAATATTACCGTCGGCTTTGCAAAAAACGTCGACGGATTTTACTGTATTATATATATGTAGAAAAAAGTAAAAAATACATAAAAGGAATTGGAAAAATGAAAACAGCAAAAGCACAAAGATTAGAGCATTTTCAGACGGGAATTTTCGCAAGTCTTGACGAAAAAAAAGAGCAGCTTCTTAAAGAGGGAAAAACAATTTACAACCTTTCCATCGGCACTCCCGACTTTAAGCCTCATGAGTCGATTATGCAGGCAGTTTCAAAGGCTTGTCTTGACCCGGAAAATTTTAAATATGCACTCACCGAGCTTCCGCTTCTTACGGAAACCTTCATTAAGTATTATAAACAGCGTTTCGGTGTTGAAATAAACCCCGATGAAATTACCGCTGTTCACGGCTCTCAGGAGGGAATAGGGCATATCGGTCTTGCTCTTTGCAATAAGGGTGATGTTGTTCTTCTGCCTGACCCGGGGTATCCGATTTTTGAGGTGGGGGCGTACTTCGGCGAAGCTGATATGCAGTTTTATCCGCTGCTTGAAAAGAACGGCTATCTTCCAAAGCTGGGTGAGCTGGATGAGGATGTGCTTAAAAGAACAAAGTTTATAATTCTCTCCTATCCTTCAAACCCCGTGGGTGCCGTTGCAACAAAGGAAATGTACCTTGAAATTATTGAGCTTGCCAAAAAATACGGCTTCATTATTATCAACGATAACGCATATTCCGACATTATTTTTGACGGCAATGAGAGCTTTTCCTTCCTGTCCCTTGAGGGTGCAAAGGATGTGGGAATAGAGTTTTATTCTCTGTCAAAATCCTTCAATATTACGGGTGCGAGAATTTCCTTTGCGGTGGGTAATAAAGAAGTTATTGATGCCTTCAAGCTGCTTCGCTCACAGTACGATTTCGGCGTGTTCAGACCCGTTCAGTACGGTGCTGTTGCCGCAATGAATCTTGACAGAGCGGTTGTTGAAAAGCAAAGACTCGAGTATCAGAGAAGGCGTGATGCACTCTGCGGCTCTTTGAGAAAAATCGGATGGAATGTGCCTGATTCCAAGGGTACGATGTTCGTTTGGGCACCCCTTCCAAAAGGCTATAATAACAGCGTTGAATTCTGTAATCTTCTCATGGAAAAAACGGGTGTTATCTGCACTCCCGGGGCTGCATTCGGCAGAAACGGAGAGGGTTATGTGCGTTTTGCACTGGTAAAAGAGGCACAAGAGCTTGAGAAAATCGTAAGTATTATCGGAAAGTCCGGAATTATTAAATAGTTGTTAAATGGCTTTTTTTCAAAACTCGGAACGGTTTGATGACGGTCCGAGTTGTTTTTTTTGGAAAAATAACGAAATTTCAATCATATTTATGCAAAAACGATAATATAATAGTATAAATCTGTGAACATTTCATGAAATCCCTTGACAATAAAAGTGCTTTGTGTTAAGATACACAGCCGGTCAGGGAACACCCCCGATTTATCAAAATAACTTGAAAGGAGAACGGCTGTGTTTGTGAATAAATTGAAAACACCCAAGGTGATTATATCGGTACTCGCGTGTTTTGCAATGATTGTCGGAGCGATTATGCCGTTTTACGTAATAGCAGAGGGTGCACAGGACGAGGCATCAGCGTGCTATGATGAAGAAATGATATGCTATGATGCAGGCGAGCAGCTTATGCTTGTGGAAATGAGAACTCTTGAAACAACTCCCGAAGCTGATAAGCCCAACTGCGTGCTTCTTAATAACAGAGGCGAAGAGAAGAACTATTTTGTGGGCGAGATTGACTGCCGCACCTTCCTTCTGGATGTGGGTGTTGAAATTGGTCACAATGACGTTGTGAATATTCCCGCAAGCACCGTTCTTGAGGATATGACCCTCATCAACGTTGACAGAATCGAGTATGAAACCGAAATCAGAACCGAAAATGTCAAGTATCAGACGACGGAAATCGGTATTGATACCATTCCCAAAGGCTCAAGAGAGCTTGTAAGTGAAGGCAAGGACGGTCTTGCAACAAGAACATATCTTGTAAAATACGTCAACGGCGTTCCCATGGAGGAGGCTGTTTACGCAGAAACCGTT
>JAZNIM010000124.1:0-8456 GCA_045577475.1 Eubacteriales bacterium
ATGTACCTCAACCAAAAAGAGATGTTACAATAATAAAATGCTGCACATTGACAACCACCTCTCAAAGTGCTATAATAAACCAAAGAAGGTGGTATTATGAATTATATACAGGAAGATAATGTTTTCTACGCCTGCGGCACACCCATAACCGTAGCACAAAACGAAAAAGGCGAAACACATGTTTACAGCACCGAAACAGGACATCAGCTTTCAACGTCCGATTTGAAATTCGGCAGAGTTTTCGGCGGCGGTAAGGAAATGTCAGTAAAGAATACGTCCGTTGTTATGAAATCGGGATTTCTGTACCTTCTTTGCGGCGGAAGCGAGAGGGGAAGCGTTGAGGAAAAAATCTCACTTTCTCTTGAAGGCGGAATGATAGGCGGCTACCTTTACGGCGGCGGTCTTGAGGACACGGTTGGCGACATCAATGTAAAGGTGTCTGGCGGTGCAATAAAGTACGGCTTTTTCGGCGGCGGAAGCAGTAAAAAGACGGGTGAGGTAGACCTTGATTTTTCGGGCATTGTCTGCACCAACGTGAAAACGGGAAGTAAGGATAAAGATGCCGAAACTGAGGGAAAAACAACCCTCAGAATGACAGGCGGACACATTCTTACCATAACTGCAGGCGGCGGTGATAAGGATGTTGATATTGAAATCCACGACGGCTTTATCGAAAAAATGATAGTCAAGGAAAACACGGGAGAGCTGAATCTTAAACTGTATGAAAACATATTCATTCCCAACGGCGTGGGCGGCAATTTTCCCATGCTCCCCGAGGATGCACATGTTTCCTACCTTCCCAAAAAGCAGGGCTGGACGGCAGCAAAGCGTGAGGAGCTGGGCGACGGCTTCTTTGAAAGTGCAGGGGAGGACGGCAAGCTGATTATAAGAATGTTTGAGCTTCGCCATCCCTATGTACCCTATGAAGTAACACCTTTTCCAACACCATTTGTGGGGGATGCAATTTATATTACTTTTCCCGATAACACAAATATGCTTATTGATACGGGAAGTGACTACAGCCTTGATGAAGTACGGGGCGGTCTTGAAAGGCTTGGGGTTAAAACGCTTGACCGTTTTGTCATAACTCATCCCCACGGCGACCATATGGGATGTGCCGCAAAGCTAATGGAAAGCATAGGGGTTTCGCAAATCTGGATTCCCGATATAAATGCACAGCCTGCTATTGAGGCGGAAAAGCAAAGACTTGTTGAGTATTATGCACTTATAGATAACGCAGAGAAAAACGGTACAAAAATTGTACGTGTTGCCGACGGCGATAGTTTTGAATTCGGTAACTCACGCATTGACGTTATAAATCCCGTTAGAACTGATGCACCTGCGGTGGATATGAACGAAAACTCCGTTGCCTTTAAGATTACATATAAGGAAAACAGTGCGCTTATGTGCGGGGATATTTCCGATAAATCCGAGAAAAGACTTGCGGAAAAGTACGGCGATTGGTTAAAGACGGATATGCTTAAGGTGGCGCATCACGGCATTGTTTACCAGAGCTTTTATAAGTTCATTGATGCCTGCAGCATGTCATTTGGAATTGTTCCCAGCATGAGAGAAGAAGGGGTGTTCCTTAAAACCACAAGATATGCCTTGAAGCATGTCAACGGCTTTGACCCCGATAGGCTTTATACTACAGGCAAGTACGGCAATATCAAGGTTGTAATGGACGGACAGAAGGATAATGTCAAGGTAGTTACCCAATATAAATAGTACAATTCAATACATGCTTTCATAAGGAGTCACCGTAGAAAATATGGCGGCTCTTTTTTTTGCAAATCCGTTAATTTAGTGAAAAAAGTGCCACGTTCACTGAATGTGTCGGGCGGGTTAAAATGTGTTTTTCACGCACCGAGTGAACGTATGTTCTACAATATTCGGCGGTTTTTACAGGATTTATGCCTGTTTTATACATTTTTTTGCAAATTATATACATTCACTGACGTTAAACGTAGTGATAAAATAAGAATAGGAAAAAAGCAATGTTTACTTCAAAAAGAAAGGATAGATTAAGATGAAAAAATACGATGTTGCGGCGTATATCTGGCCATCATACACAGGCGATGAACCCAGAAGCAGAATCTTCTGGCCTGAGGGCTACGGCGAATGGCAGACAGTTAAGGCAACAAAGCCAAAGTTCCCCGGTCATCAGTGGCCCCGTAAGCCGCTTTGGGGATACGTAAATGAGGCAGACCCGTATGTAATGGAAATGGAAATCGAGGCAGCCACAAGCCACGGTATCAATGTGTTTATCTATGACTGGTACTGGTACGATAACAGACCTTTTCTTGAACAGTGCCTTGATAACGGTTTTCTTAAGGCGAGAAATAACCACAAGATGAAGTTCTTCCTCATGTGGGCAAACCACACCGCCGAAAGCCAGTGGGATACAAGAACCGCTGACCTTCACACTCCCATTTGGGACGGTGCAATCAACCGTGAAACCTTTGATAAAGTTATCGTAAAGCGTACAATTGAAAAGTATTTTTCCCATCCCTGCTATTATAAGATTAACGGCAAGCCTGTGTATCTGCTCTTTGACCTTCAGAATCTGGTAAGAGGTCTTGGCGGAGTGCAGAATACACTTGATGCCTTACAGTATTTCCGTGAAGAAACCGAAAAGGCAGGCTATCCCGGTCTTGAGCTTTTGCTTACAATCAGAAGACGATTTGATTACATGGAAAGAAAGCTGGATGAGAACACCACCATATTTGACTTTATCAACATGGCAAACCTTGACGGTGTAACCCACTACAATTTCTGCGACTATATTCCCATGAATAAGACATATCCCGAGGTGCTTAAGGAAGTTAGAGCAGAGTGGGATTACATTGAAAAGAATATAAAGCATCCCTTCTATCCCCACATTTCAATGGGATGGGACCCCAACCCAAGATACACAAAATTATCCAATAATATCTGCTATGAAACCACTCCCGAGAATATTCAGAAGGGCTTTGAGCTGATGAAGGAATACATTGATACACATCCCGAGCTTGAAGCACCCCTTATTACGGTGAACAGTTGGAACGAATGGACGGAAACAAGCTACCTCCAGCCGGATGACCTTAACGGCTACGGATTTTTGGAGGCGGCAAAGAAGGTATTTCTTGACCAAGAAGAAAAATAAATAAGTTAGGGAGAAAACAATGTTTAAAAACAAAATTCTTAAAACAATTCTTTCAGCATCCTTGACAGCGGCGGCTCTTGTTACCGCTTCGCATGCAAACGGTTTTGCTAAAACAAATACATACACAGCAGGTCAGTTTGCTGATGTTGCGGAAAGTGCATGGTATGCAAATGATGTGAAAAGTGCATACGAGCTTGGCTTTGTAAACGGTAAGAGCGACACTCTCTATGTTCCCGAAGGCAATGTTACCGTTGCGGAAGGTATTACCATGGCAAGCCGTGTACACTCAATCTATAATGGCAAGACAATCGCCGAAAAGACAGGCGGAAAATGGTACGATATGTACATTTCTTATGCCCTTGAAAACGGCATGATAAAGGAAGGTCAGTTTACAAACTACGACCGCAATATCATGCGTTATGAAATGGCAATGCTTTTTGCCAATTCACTTCCTGCAGACTATTTTGCGGCAAAGAATGATATTAAGGATATTCCCGACGTTGCACAAACGGAGGAGTATTACGATGAGCTTATGATGCTCTATAAAGCAGGCGTAGTTTTAGGAAGCGACGATTACGGTAACTTCTATGCAACAAACTCTATTAAGAGAAGTGAAACTGCGGCAATTATCAACCGTGTTGCACTTGTCGAAAACAGAGTATCGGGCACTTTACTGGAATACGGCAACAGAGAACAGGCGGTTTATCTTATCGATGATATGACCATGGTGAGAACTGTTCGAGGAACTACTATGGTTGCCTCAGGCTGGAGATATGAGGATATGGGAACGGTTGTGGTAAATACCGAAGAAAAAACCTCAAACTCCATTTCCGATGTATCCGATGATGCAAGAACAGCTCTTCACAGAGATGTAACGGTTCAGACAAAAGGCACCGTCAAGGTTGAAGCTGCATTCACAGCAAGTGCAAGCAACGGAGCTGAGATTATCTTTACCGACTCCGAGGGCACAGATTTGTTCAAGCTGTGTATCGCCAACGGTAAGTACGTAGCCTTCGGTGATAAAGAGCAGGCAACAAACACGGCGGTAAGTGATTATACAAAGCTGAAGAAGCTGTATTTTGAGCTTGACCTTGATAAGCGTGAGGCGACAGTTGTTGCAGACGGTGAGTATATAGGTACATATTCCATGAATAAGTCTGCAAAGAACCTTGCAAGAATGAGCTATGCCACAACAAAAGAGGATAAGCTTGTTTTGACCGTGTCAAAGACAAAGATGTATGTTAACTATGATGTCAACGACTCCTTCTTCTATTCAAATTTAGGCAAGGCTCCCTACGGCTGGAATGTTGGCGGTAAGGCTACTGTTGAAAACATTAAGAGCTCAGATTATGATACAAACAGCGTAAAGCTTGACGGTGTAGGCAATGCAGCTAAAAAGTTTTCACCTGTAAGCGGCAAGTTTGTGTATGAAACCTTCCTTCTTCCCACAAAGCAGGGTAAGGGCTATGTTGCACTAAAAAACGGTGCAAACGATGCACTTAAGGTTGAGTTTGATGCTCAGAAGTTCACCTGTAACGGCAAGCTCCTTCGTGAATTTGATGCAAGAAGCTGGCAGTCTGTAAGAATTGAAGGCGACACGGAAGCGGATAAAGCTGTTATCAAGCTCAATAATAAGGTGTTTGCAACGGTTGACCTTTCGGCAGATGCAGTTGACGGCATTGAAATCGTAAACAGCGGAAGTGACGTGCTTTGGTTTGACGACGTTGAATTATACAATGTGTATGATTACGCAGACTATGTAGCAATGCCTGTCCCCGTAACTGACGATGAATGGCTTGTGGGTATGAGCGTATGCTCTCTTTGGAGAGAAGGTACACACTATGGCTGGGACTGCATTTCACCATACGATGAAATTACTCCCGTTATAGGCTATTATGATGAAGGTCTGCCTGAAGTTGCCGACTGGGAAATCAAGTTCTTTGTTGAACACGGCTATGACTTCCAGCATTATTGCTGGTATTTGGGTGCACTTGGCAGTGAGCCTATTAAGGATACCCGTCTTTCGGATGCTATCACAAACGGCTTTATGAACGCAAAGTACTCCGATATGATGGATATGATGATTATGTGGGAAAACCAGGGATGTACTTACAGCAATCCCGACTTTTTCTATAATTATGTATGGCCTTATTGGTGCGAATGGTACTTTAACGATTCAAGATACCTGACAATTGAAAACAGAGCACCCATTACAATTTACAGCTTGAGCACGTTCATTAAAAACATGGGCGGCATGGAGGGTGCAAAGAAGGCTGTTGCCTTTATGAACGAGGACATTAAGCGTCTTGGATATGACGGCGTTGTGCTTTTCGGCTGTCCCACCTTCAACGGCTATACCGATGAAATGATGAAGCAGGCAAAAGAGCTTAGCTTTGAAGGTCTTCTCAGCTATACCTTCGGCGAATTTGCGTACGATGCACAGTATCAGAAGGATGCTATGATGAAGGCGTATAATATGAACGGTGTACCGCTTGTTCCCGCAATCGGCGTTGGCTTTAATGACCTAGGCTGGACAGAGGAAAGAAGTCCTCTTGCAACGGTTGAAGCACATAAAGAGGTTATGGAGTGGTCAAAGGACACCTATCTTCCTCTTATTGCCGAAAGGGCAGAGAATAACTGGATAAGCAAGATGGTATTCCATACAACCTGGAACGAATACGGTGAAGGACATTATATTATGCCTTCAAACCTTAATAAGTTCGGCTATGTTGACTGTAACCGTGCAGTATTCTCCTCTGTTGCAGGAAAGGACGACAAAGCACACTTTGACGTTGAGCCTACAGATAATCAGAAGGCAAGACTTGGCTATTTGTATCCTGCAAAGAGCGTTCCCATGAAGCGTGAAAGATTTATTCAGGATGCAGGTTCCGACATTGAGTATCAGCCTGTTAAAGCATGGAATTTTGAAAATCAGAAGGACGTCTTGTCTTGGAGTAAGATGAACCAGTGCAAAGACATCTATTTTGATGAACAGGAAAAGGCACTTGCAGGTGAAACCACAGGCACAGACGGCAATATCAAAACGGTAAATACAGGAGTGGCTCTGTTTAATGCCGATGAAGCAACAAAGCTTCACCTTTCCATTAAGCTTGAAGCAACACAGCCTACCCAGGTTCAGCTTTACTTTGTAAACAGAGCCAATGAAGCATGGTCAGCCGATAAGGGAATTTTTTCCAATGTAATTGCTGACGGCGAATATCATGATTATTACATTGATCTTACCAAAAATACATTCTGGAAGGGCGATATTACAGGCGTTCGCTTTGACCCTGCACAGTATGCTTGCAAATTCTATATTAAGTGCTTTGAATTCTTGACAGATAAGGAAATCGGCTCATATACCCTTAACATAGACGGCACGGAATTTTCAATCGGCAAAAACTTTATTGAAAAGATTGATAATGAATATTTAATTGCAGCAGAACCCAAGCTTGGCTTCTATTCGGGACTTAACCTTTACTACGAGTATAACAGAGTAAACGGAACGCTTGATATTTTCGGCAATAACGGAAGCAAAATGCACCTTGAGGTGGGCAGCGATAAGGTAATTGTTGACGGAAAGACAGTAACGGTTGCAAAGCCCATATATAAGGTTGACGGAATTGTGACAGTACCCTTTAAGCTGCTTTGCGAAACCTTCGGCTATGAGCTTGAAGAAAACGGAAATGAGTTGAAGGTAACTGTAAGAGAAGGTGAAGTAATCAGCACGGAAAAGGTTGAAAACAGCTTTGAATTTAACATTCCCGGTGATACCGAGGGCTTTACTGCAAGCTCGGCAACAGGTTCTGTTTTAGACGGAAAGTATGTTCTGACCGCAACTCCCGTAAGCTATAATAAAACAGGCTATGACCCACAGATAATCAATAAGGGCGTGTTTATTAACACCGATGTTTACAACGTAATTGAGATACGTTACAGACCTTTGTATTCGGAAGGTGTTGACGTTGGCACAGACGGCTTGACGGTTTATTTTGCAACAACATCGGAAAACGGTCTTGACGAAAAGAAAACCTTCAGGTCATCTTATAAATCTCTTACACCTGATGCCGAGGGCTTCGTTACCGTAATGTTTGATTGTAACAAAAACGAAAAGTGGACGGCAAACGTAACAACCTTAAGAGTTGACCCCGGTAATTATGGCGGCTACTATGAAATCGACTATATCCGAGTAACTCCCAACGAGGAAACAAAGGCTTATCTTGCGGCAGAGCAGGAAATGCAGAAAAAGCGTGAAGAGGCTATAAAGGCAGGTTATGAGGGCGGTCCCTTCTTTATTGAAAACGCCGATGCCGAGGATGTAAACAGCAGAGCTAACCTTACAACAGGCTCAACAACCGTGACAATAGTTGAGGATGACTTAAGAGAGGGTAACCACGCATATAAGCTTGTTCCTGCTTCTGATAAGCAGACTTGGACATATTTCAGAGCAAAAACAGGCTTCAAGGCGGGTGTTACTTACAAGGTTGAATTTGACCTGAGAATTATTTCCGACCTTGACGGAAATGAGGGTGTTGACGTTACAGCAAAGGTAAATCCCAGATATACAGACCTCAAGAACGGTGCTCTCACAGGTTCGGTAGACCATCCTCTTAATAAAGAGGTTGTGACACAGAGCACCTCCGACGGCTGGGTAAGACACTCCTTTGTTTTCACTGTTAACGAAGCAAGTCCTGCACGTGAAACAGACGAGTTTACCGTATTTGTTGACCCCAAGGGTGATAAAACGGCTTATACCAACTTCATTGCAATGATGGATAACTTTGTTGTAACTGTTGTTGAGTAAATCCGAAAGTACCCGAAATTTATGAAGGTTACTGCTTTGTAAACTACACATTCTGTAATTCTCTCCTTTTCGTGATACACTCATTTTTTGCGGATGTGACGTGGTTGTTTATAAAGCTTGCCTTATACAGAGGCTGTATCATACTTTTGATACAGCTTCTGTTTTTGTATGGGGATAGTTTCATGTCATGGATGGATTTTGCCGTCTGCGGACAGAAAGTTACTTTTATGTTTGGCAGGAGTGTTTCGACACTGCGGTGTCGAGTTACATTTATGTTTAGCAGGGGTGTTTCGACACTGCGGTGTCGAGTTACTTTTTGTATCGCAGAGGTGTTTCGACACTGCGGTGTCGACCTTCTTTTGACCTAAGCGTCAAAAGAAGGCAAAAGCGCTTCCGCTCATCGGGAAACTAAATCCTTACGGATTTCAGGTTTCCCTACGCCGCGGCGGCTTACTGACAGCAGGAGGCTGAGGATTCCGCCCGTTGACCTCGGCAAGTCGCTCGCTT
>JAZNIM010000125.1:0-7171 GCA_045577475.1 Eubacteriales bacterium
ATCATTTTTAACCACCGCTTTAATTATTTTAACACCGTTATTATGCAATACAAGCATTCCTCGGCTTTGAATGTTTTACTTATGGCACACTGAGCATGGCTGGTGTGTCTTTTCTATTTTTGACTGTTCTATCTCTATTGCGTTTTCATCAAGGTATCTACAGCCTTCTTTATGAAAGCAGCTTCCCTTCGGTGTAATAAAGACATATTCATCATACCTGCCACTATCATTGAGGATGCTTATGGTTTCTGTTTCGTCATTCTGAATCGTTTGTACAGCTATCAGATGTTCTTGCGGTGCAAAGTTTATTATTCCTGCAGATACAGTCAAAGCACCTACAAGGAACATCAATATCGAAGATGAAATTTTTGATACATTAAATTTTGTTGGAGTTTCAACATAATATGCAAGTGCTTCTGCCTGCCTTTCTTTTTGCAGGCTATTAAGTATTTGGTTATCGTCGGTATGCCCGAGTTCGATATGACACAGCTCATGCAAAAGAAGATACTGTTTTTCTGATTCTGACATATCATTCTGCACAAACACGAACCTTGCGCCTGAGTTATAGGTGAATGCTTTTCTTGTTATGTATTCTTCGAGTCCCAAAGTGCAAATTATTGTATCGCCTTGAGCTGTTCCGATATACATGGTTGTGTATTTCTTAGAGTTGAGATACTTTGTTATGGATTCGATATCTATCGTTTTAAGTTTCTTTCGGATCCGTTTTGCTATTTTTGGAAGTTCCATTTATTTTATTCCCCTTTCTTTGCCGGGGAATGCTATACTAAAAAAGTTATTACCTATGATGTCGGATGTGTTTCGCAATTATGATATGCTTTGTTTTTTATCAATCAATGTTATATAATACTCTGTCCCGTGGTGATCAATGGCTTTTATTTCATGGTTTAGAAATAAAGAGTCACAATTTTCAAAAGTTAATTGCCCACCCTTTGGAAAATATACTTGTCTAATTATACATTTATTGTTTAGTATTACAACATCTGCTAACAATGTATATTCCTTTCGATTACTAGTCGTTGATGATTGTTTTGAAACAACGACATTCCTGTATTCTCTGATGCCTACATTCAAATCTTCAACTGTCACAGAAGGATTACATATATTGCAAGGATTCATACCGTTATTCTTTGCAGTTTCCAGGAGCAATTTATATTTTTGCTTTCCTTCAATAGTTTTACAGTGAAATCGATGATACTTTTGTCCGTCTGACACTCTGTAAACATAGCCTTGTTCTTCATGGTCATTTGATGTTACAGGTATCATCAAATGATTATATTTAACAAAATCATCTTCTAATGCTTCGACGGTTTCAGCTTCCACCTTATCTCGGTTATCAGGATTCTTTGTTTTATTTTTTCTTGTTTTTATGTAATCATATAAACCCGGAACAACTTCTATAAATATTGCCACGCCTAAAATATACAACAAAACATTGTTTGATGTTTTGTTGTCAGTATCTTTTTCTTTAGAAGTTATTGTCTCTTTATCTTGCCTATAAGGATTATTGGTTGGAGGTGTGTATGGTGGAGTAAAAGGTTCATATTCATATTCTTTAGTGATATTAGAAGAAGATTCTTTACCAGCATATTCGCCCGTATGAAAATGATACTCGCCAGTTTTATGATTCCAGTGTCCACCATTAGCATCGGTTCTGCCGGGATGACAATATGTGTTTATAGTTAGCATCGAAGATAGTAAAATCAATAAAGATGCTGTTATATTCTTCATTAAAACTCCTACTTACTAAAAATATCCTCTTTACCGCCGTATGCGGCAATCTTGGGTGTGTCTTCATCAGATGCATTGGCAAGTTTATTTGCAAGCAACAGGATTCTTGCCTGTTCCAGCGGTTTAAGCTTTCTATACAATTCAAGCAATTTTGCCTCCTGGTCTGTTTGTGCCACGGGGCTTATTTCTTTATTACCCAGCAATGCATCTACGCTTATACCAAAAAATTCCGCTATCTCAGGCAGGTATTTCAGGTAGGATTGAGACTTGCCGGATTTCCAACCTGTAAATGTACTTTTCTCCAACCCCAAGAAATTAGTTAAATCTTGTTGCTGTTTCTTGTT
Organism: Eubacteriales bacterium; assembly: GCA_045577475.1. Taxonomy (GTDB): domain Bacteria; phylum Bacillota; class Clostridia; order Oscillospirales; family CAG-382; genus UMGS1387. The sequence continues at coordinate 2,094 of JAZNIM010000125.1, forward strand.
TTCTTTGAGCAAATCCATTATTTTGTTCAAAATATCCAATTTTTTCACGCCTTTCTTGTTGTATAATTACAATTTTTCGTAGTTGACAAAATTCCCACTTGACAGTGGAAGAAATTACCACTATAATATACTCAACAAAACAAAAAACGTTACACAAGCTTCGAGATATACTGCTCGCACTTTATATCGGAAGCTGTGGGGTATGTAATTATAGTTAGACGCTTTTATTATATCACCCACATTGTGTATTTGTCAACTGTTTTGATTAGAGCCGGGAAAAGGTAAACATACTGTTTCTGTTGTTGTTTTTTTATTTCCTCACTATATAAAGTAAACGTCAAAGCACCTTTACCGGCTCAACCTTCCCTTTTTATTTTTTTCTTTAGATTAGAAAAAATATTTACAAGGGATTTAATGTGAAATGAAAGGGGTGATATTTTGGGAGAGTACTATCTCAAGGCACACATCAAGGCTTTAGGCATCACAAGCAAGCATCTTATTTCTCAGCTTCAGAAGCAAGGGTATGACGTCAACGGTGCAGATTTTTCAAGAGCCATCAACGGCAAGTATCAGAGTGCGAAGATGGACATTTTAAGGCGTGCCATTGATGAGCTAATAGGCGACATTGAGCGCAAGTTCAACAGTTAACATTACAAACGGGAAGGAGTTATCACTATGGCAAGAGAAAAGGCAAACTACAGGTCTATGCTCAGCTATCTTACAAATGAGCGAGGGTTACCTATGGTTTTAACCAAGAAGCAGGCGGCGGAGGTTCTGGGCGTTTCCAAAGGCAAATTATACGGTCTTATTGCGGACGGTGACATCAAGGTTCAGGGCGGAAGCATTACCATTGGCAGTGTTGCAAGTTTTTTATGTGAGTAGGAACGGGTGATTGATATGAAGTGCAAAATCCCGAAAATGAGCAAAAAAGAAGTGAAGCAGCTTAAAGAAGAGCTTCACGAGGATTTTAAGGCAAGATGCCGAGGTTACATACGTGACATGGAGCAGCAGGCAGGCTGTCGTGCACAGTGGATGCTGATGATGCCACTTATTCGGCGCAAGGGCTACGGCAAGAAACGGCTTTACGACTTATGGCGTGAAATTGAGGTTATGCTTGAGGAATTATCGGAATATGCAGACCTTGGCGTTATGGACGATATGCTGATACGCGGTCTTGAGCAAGCAGGCTTTGACGTTCGTACCTGTTACGCAGAATACTTTGAAATAAATGACAGGTTAAAACGGTCGGAAAGCGACATTTATTTATACGAGCAGCTGAGGAACGGTGCGATTCCCGGCAACTGACAGGAGGATTTATGGCAGAGCTTATTTACAAGGACGAAGGATATTTTGAAGACGGCAGTCACAAGATCAGTCTTTACGACGGCAGTGCGTGGCTTATGACATACAAGGGGTACATTAACAGATATTGTCATCTTGAGATGAAGCTTTACCCACACAAGAGAGGCACAGGCGTTTCATCGGAGAAGGTACCCGACAAGCACGGGATTTCTATATTTCAAATACGAAAGGAAAACAAATAAAATTATGGACATGTCTACAAACAAAAAAAGGCAGCTCTCGTCTGACACACGAAAGCTGCGTAGGGTGCAAAACAACGGGAAGCCGTTTAACACAAGAAAAGTATATCATTACAAGGCTATCATTGTCAAGTCAGTTTACGCAATATTAACAATTATCGGATTTGCTCTACTCATTTATCTTACGGCGAGTGTTATATCTGATGTTATTTCTTCATCGCAAGCTGTTTTTGAGCCTTTTGAGCTAAAGGTACGGCAGGGTGACACGTTATGGTCACTTGCGAAGGAGTACAAGCCCGTTGGCATATCCTTCAGTGAGTATTTAGATTGGGTGTGCAGCAACAACGATGCCGACATATATCCCGGTGACATTGTTATGATGGCGACTATTATATAAGGAGTTATCAATATGGACTTAACTATGGACTACAGCTTTGACATGGACAAGGGTTTAATAATACGGGAATACCGGCAGGCGAAGGACAAGAACGAGCAAATCAAGATACTTGCCGAGCTTAACGGAGTTCATCCCGAAGTTATTACAAGCTTTCTGATGAGTGAAGGAGTCATTACAGGAGCTGTAAAAAAAAGCAGAGAAAGAGTCTCTTCAAGTGGGATGCCGAAGCCGATGCAGAGGTTTCAAGGCTATCAAAAGAGGGTTTTTCGCTTAAGGAAATTGCAGAGCGTTTAGGTGTAACACCTCAGAGCATTTACGACAGGCGTATGCGTTTATCAAAGGCAGTGACGGCAAATGAGGTTAAGGCGGCTAAAGCTGTAAAGGCGGATACAGGCAAGACGGATTACAAGGAGAGAGGCAATATGAAGGCAGGTTCGGTGAGTGTGTTTGAGGAAATAATCAAGATGCTTTGCAGCGTTGGTTTGGAGGTTAGCGAGTGCAAGATTGATTTATTGAACAAGAGCTTTATTATTCAAGGTCACGAGGTTCTTCACGGTGATTAAGCGAGCACATGGCAAGATATTTGACATAAACGAGAGGGGCAGTTTAATAAGCTGCCCTATTGTCCCCGACGGCTCTTTTACGGCAATTGAGGTTATTTTCTACGACGGCAGGAGCATTGAGCCGCTTCAGAGAAAGAAGATATATGCTTTGATACGGGACATTGCCGAATGGTCGGGCTATTTACCCGAGGAAGCGAAAGCGGTCTTAAAATGGCACTACAGGTGTTCAAGCGGTGCAAGCGACTTTTCTCTTTCCGACTGTCCCAAGGACATTGCGACAGGCTTTATAAGCTTTCTTGTTGAGTTCTGTCTTATCAACGATGTTCCCTGCCGTGACAGCTTACCTGAGCTATGCGAGGACATTGAACGGTACTTATACCTTTGTCTTATTCACAAGAAATGCTGCATTTGCGGAAAGAAAACGCAGCTGCATCACGTTGATACGGTAGGTATGGGCTACGACAGGCGTGAGCCTATTCACATAGGCAAGCGTGCAGAAGCTTTATGCTATCTTCACCACAGGGAGTGTCACAGCATCGGTCAGAAGGAGTTTGACGGCAAGTACCACATATTCGGCGTAGTTATTGACGGTATTATTGCAGACAAGTACAAATTGAAAAAATAACAATTACGGGAGGCGGTTTTAGTGTTTGACTTCAGTGCCAAGGAAGTATTACGGCTTAGGCGTGAGTATCGTATGCAGAGGTGTCTTGAAGCTATTTACAAGGGGCGTGAACACATCAAACAGGAAAGGAAGCATAGACTTCGGGAATATCAAAGGCGGAACTATGCCATTAACCATGAGAAAACGCTTGAAAAGCAAAGAAAATATTACGTTAACAATCGTGAGAGGGTGCTCGAACGTATGAAAATTCGTTATATGGAGAGGAAGCATGAAAACGATTCTTAAATATCCCGGTGGAAAATGGAGGATAGCCGACTGGATATTATCATTCTTTCCCGAACACAAGGTTTACTGTGAACCGTTCTTCGGAAGCGGTGCTTTATTCTTCAAAAAAGAACCGTCATACATAGAAACAATCAACGACATAGACGGTGACATTGTAAACCTTTTTCGGGTATGCAGAGAACATTCGGCCGAGCTTGCAGCACTTATAAACATGACACCCTTTTCACGGGAAGAATTCATTATTTGCAATGAGCATACAGACGACCCGATTGAGAGAGCACGGAGAACTCTTGTAAGGTATCATCAATCTTTCGGCACAAGCAACAGTTCAAAGAACAGTTGGCGTAATGTTCGAACTTATGGAGGTCCGAGATGTGCAACTATGTGGAATTATCTTCCGCAGGCTATTACAGACTGTTGTGAAAGATTAAAACAGGCTCAAATTGAGAACATAGACGGAATTGAGTTAATCAAGAGATACGATGACCCGAAAACGCTCATTTATTGTGACCCGCCGTATTTATCTCATTTACGCAAAAGCAATATATACCGTTATGAAATGAATCGTGACAAACACATTGAAATGCTTAATATGTTAAAGCACACAAAATCTATGGTTATTCTTTCGGGATATGATGACGAACTTTACAACGATGTGTTATCTGATTGGAACACGGCCGAAAAAAAGACAACTGCACAAATGGGTAAACACAGAGTTGAAAAGCTATGGATGAATTTTGATATTCAGCTGGCTTTAGAATAAATGTGATAAAATCGCAATTCCATGAAAGAACGATTTTAAGGAGGAAAACGTGGACATTGAACATACAGCTATTGAAAGGCTAAAGATTGCAAGCGATTTATCATTGAGCTATTATGACAAGCCGCTTGACATTTGCTATTCGGGAGGCAAGGACAGCGAAGTATTGATAATTCTTGCCAAACGAGCAGGTATACCATTTACAGTACATCACAATCACACAACGGTTGATGCACCTCATACAGTACAGCACATACGCAAGGTCTTCAGGAATCTTGAACTTGACGGTATTAAGACAATATACACAATGCCTTCTCTTACAATGTGGCAGCTTATTGTCAAGAAGAAGTTTCCGCCGACAAGGCTTGTGAGATATTGTTGTTCCGAATTGAAAGAAACTTACGGGAACAACTCTCACATTGTAACCGGGGTAAGAAAATCTGAAAGCAATAACAGAAATAGGCGTGCTCCTTTTGAAGTGATTGCAAAAGATATAGACAAGCGTTTATACCTTGATGACAACGATGACAGGCGCAAGCTTATTGAAGTGTGTATGCAACGAGGAAGAACGGTTACAAATCCCATTATTGACTGGACGGACACAGATGTATGGGACTTCCTTGATGATGCAAAAACTGAAATAAATCCTTTATACGGTATGGGATTTAAACGTGTTGGGTGTATAGGTTGTCCTATGGCGAGCAGTTGCAGAAAGAGAGAGTTTAGTCTATTCCCGACATACAAGAGAATGTACATACGGACGTTTGACAAGATGCTTGAGGCAAGGAAAGCGGCAGGGTTAGTTATTCCGTTTCATTGGACTTCGGGTGAAAATGTGTTTCGGTGGTGGATGGAAGAAAAGTTTCACCCTGACCAAGTGAATATGTTTGAGGAGGAAAACAATGAC
>JAZNIM010000126.1:0-6982 GCA_045577475.1 Eubacteriales bacterium
GGACTTACAGTTTACTATATTACCGATGAACATCCAAATTGGTGCCGAGAAAACAAAGCATGGATTCAAATTACACCCGGTAAAAAGGAATACTTTGTAAAGTTTAAGGCAGGAACAAGAAGAGTGCGTCCATATTTTTCAAACTCAGTTCTTCCGAACTTTACCGGTAAGCTTTTAGGATTTAGAATTGACCCTTCGGACAGAGTCGGAGTTAAGTCGGAAATATTTGAATGCCAGCTTGTTTCGAAAGCTAATGACATCATCACGGGACATCTTTTTATCAACGGCGAGGATATGGTGCTTGACAACGATATTGTTGTAGAAAACGGTCATGTGCTTGTTCCTGTTTTCCCGGAAAGAAACATTCTTTACAGACTTAATGCATTCTATAAGTATAATCACTCAAAGAAGTTGTTTTCACTTTATGCAAATCATGCATCTATTATCTTTGAGCTTGGCACCAGAAACGCATACATAAACGGCGAAAGAACCGTTCTCAACTGCGTTCCTGTCCTTGATAACGGTTTACCGATGGTACCCATTGACATAATCTGCAAAGCGTTTGGCTACACACTTGAAGAAAAAGACGGAAATTATTATGTAACTACTCCGTTTGACAAATAAAGGAGAAAAACATGAAAAGACCTGCTTACTATCTTATCAGTCAGCATTTCCACCACATGAGCTGGCACGACGGTGTCGGCACGGCATGGAATTATGACGGCAGAGGTGCAAAGAAATTAAAGACCGACAGAGGTCCTTACACGCTTACAAATATTTCAGGTGAATTTCCAACTTCCTACACCCGTGAAATGCAAACTGCGAAGGAAGGTGTGTTCACCCTTGAAACAACCGTCGTATTTTCAGGGAATTTTGACGGCTTTGAAATGTGTCTTTACGATGCTGAAGAAAACAATGCCATGAGAATTATAACAAAAGGCGGCGAATTCAGGGCACTTGGTGCAGACAATCAGTACATTTCGATTTACAAGCCTGAAAATGTAGTGGGAAATTTCAACTTTGAAATTACAATAGATTTTGATGAGGAAACAATCACCTACTACATCAATCAGAAGTGGCGTGCTACTCTCCCGCTTTTACAGGACAGCTTCAAGTTTCTTAAATTCGGAACGATGGAAGGATACAAAACACAGGTTGAAGTCAAAGAAAAAATTGACTTTTACGCAAACTATCCTGTATGTGACAGCTTTATTCATTATCCTGTTGGTTCTTTTCCCCACACATGGAAAAAGAAAGGCAACTGTTATATCAATTCCGACGATGAACTTGTTATAATGTCCGAAAAAGACGGCAAAGCCGTTGCAAAGAAAGAAATTGACCCTCAAAAAGGCAACATTCTTTTTAATACGTACTTTTTCAACTATTCCAACGGCGGAAAAACCACTCTTGACATAAAACACGGCAAAAACATTCTGTTCAACATTACAAGCGAAAACGGCAGATTTTATCTGAATGGAGAAGATAAACGTCACTTTCTCGATGAAATGTGGTATAGACTCCGCTTTGAGCTTGACACAAAAAAAGGAAAAGGCAAATGCTTTGTAAACAGCAAGGAGCCTTATGAGTTTACGTTTGAACCTATGTCAATTGACTGTCTTGAATACACTGCCTTTGACGGTGCAGAGCTGAGGATTGACAATATTCAAATGGAATACATGTTTGATTACGATGACTACTGTCCAAAGCCTGTTCCTCCAAAAGGTTACGGCGACTACACCATAGGCATGAACATGTGCTCACTTTGGAAAACAGGACATCACATTGGCTGGGACTGCATTACTCCGTATCCTGAAGTAAAACCTGTTCTTGGCTATTATGATGAAGGACTGCCTGAGTTAGCCGACTGGGAAATCAAATTCATGGTGGAAAACGGAGTTAATACACAGTATTACTGCTGGTATCTCGGCGGCGACAACAACAAGCCCATTAAAAAGACAAGACTTTCGGATGCTCTTGTTGACGGTTTCATGAATGCAAAATATTCCGATATGCAGCAATTCAGCCTTATATTTGAGGCAGGAAACAGCCAGCCTGCTTCAAGCGAAGCCTTCAGACGGTACATTGTTCCATTCTGGATTGAAAACTTCTTCTCGGACAAACGCTTTGCCTGTATCGATAACAAAGCAATAATTTGTATTTATGCAATTCCGAAGCTCATACAAAGCTTCGGCGGTGTTGATAAGCTTAGAGAGGAAATTGACTACCTTAAAAATGAAGTTAAAAAGTTAGGTTACGACGACCTTATGATTTTCACAAACCAGGCACCTTCTCAGCAAATGGTTGACGCCGGAATTGACGCCTGCTATACCTACGGATGGGGTCGCATGGGTTATGACCACAATTTCCAGATACGCTGTCACGAAAACATGGAAGAGCTGTCAAAATTCAATCACTTTATTCCTACTGCATCTACCGGTTATAACAGAATTCCTTGGGATACCGAAAGATCGCCTTGCATTAGTGTCCCCGATTTCAGAGCACTTCTTTATCATTTCAGGGACAATCTTCTTCCAAAATACACGGACCGTCCGAAATGGGTGCAAAACTTCATAATGCTTTCAAACTGGAATGAATTCGGAGAGGGAACATATATTGCACCGTCGGGACTTAATGAGTTCGGTTATCTTGAATGCGTAAGAGAAGTGTTCACGGGCGGCTGTGCAAGCGAAACGGAAACAAACATTAAGCCAACGGCAAACCAACTCAAACGACTTTCCACCTTGTTTCCGCAAGACAGAAAGACTATAAGGTGCCTTGAACGCAAGCCGCTTTCACACAACGCACATATTCACAAGGAAGACCTTGAGGTTATTCTTGATATGTCAACAGACATCAAGGACTGGACACCCGAAAACTGCGAGCTTCTTGACGGCGGTATAAATCTTAAGAATATCTCAACAAATCAGGATGCGAAGTTTGAGTATAAAAAAGAGCTTGGCTACGACTGCGACACAGCAAATGCCATCTACATCAAAATGTACTGCGATTTTCCATCGGGACTTTACGTGTACTACACAACAAGCGACTATCCTGAATGGGGTCGACTTCAGGTTGTTGCCGAAAAAACAAAGTCAGGCATTCACGAATATATTCTCCCCTTACGAAATGACACAAGGCGTGTCCGTCCCAAAAAGCTGGGCAACGGAATTGGATCAAACTACACGGGAAAGCTTCTAAAGCTCCGCATTGACCCAAATACTAGTGCCAATGTCACAAGCGAATTTTATGAAATTAAGCTTTGCCGTATAAAAGATGAACAATTAACCGGTCATATCTTTATCGATGGATGGGATCTTGTGCTTGATAACGACATTGTGTGGGACAACGGACACTGCCTTGCTCCCGCATATCCTGAAAGAATGTTTATGTACAAGTTCAATGCGGCATTCAAGTGGAATGCTCACAAGAAGATACTTCTTCTCATGGCAAACCATGCTTCGGTTGAATTTTATCTCGGAACAACAAAAGCCAAAATCAACGGCGAAACGGTTACGCTTGACTGTCTTCCCTACTTTGACAACGGTCTTCCCATGATTCCCGTTGACATCTTGTGTAAGGTGTTCAAATACGACTATAAAGTTAAGGACGGCAACATTTACATTACTACACCGTTTGCAGAATAAAAAAACAAAGAAAAGGTGCAAATCCCGTAAAAGGATATGCACCTTGTTTTTATTCATATAATATTGACGAAAAAGCATATCGTTATAATAATAGCTTACCGGCATTTTCGCCGAGAATTTTCTTATTAATACCGTCATCAAATCCGTATGAATACACCTTTTCCATTGACTTTATCGGTCTTTCCCACGGACTGTCGCTTCCAAACAGGAACTTGTCATAGCCGTGAATTTCAAATATACGTTTTCCAACCTCGTTATCAAGATGAGCAACTGTGTTGGTCATGGAAGTATCAATGTAAAGATTGTCATGTGCCTTTACCTTTTGTGAAAACTCATCCCACAGATTATAACCGCCCATGTGCGCAGCTACAAAGGTTGTTTCGGGAAACATTGAAACGGTCTTTTCAATTCTCTCGGGAGTTGCATGAACAGGCGGCGGATATCCAACGTCCTCACCGCAGTGAAGAAGAACAATCATTCCAAGCTCGCCGCATTTTTTATATATCGGGAATGCGACTTCATCATCCATATAAAACTGCTGGTATTCAGGATGAAGCTTTATCCCCTTCACACCCGCTTCATGTAAACGCTCAATTTCATAAATTGTACTGTCGCTTCCGGGAAAAACAGAGCCAAAAGGTACAATTCGTTTATTATCAAGTAAGGAAATAGCAAAGTTATTTACATTGGTTTCCTGCTTTGCTTTTGTTGCAATTGAAAGAACTACGGAAACATCCACGCCGTCCCTGTCCATACTCGCTATAATTCCGTCAACAGTTCCGTCGCTGTACGCAGTTATGCCGCCTTTTTCAGCTAAAGACGGTATCGCTCTGTGAGCAAGCACATCGGGAAAAGCGTGTGTGTGAAAGTCTACTATCAAACTCAGTCTTTCCTTTCTTTAATGCAGGTGCGGTTATAATACTTTATACAGTCAAGCACCTTTGTACATCCGCTGAAATACAAAGCCGTTGCTTCATGACTATCTGCCTTTGGGATAATCATAACGTACATATTACTGTCATTTTTATTACAGGCATATATTTCTTTTGCCTGCCCAATAAGTGCATGAGCACCGTTTCCCACGTATGTAACTGTTTCTGCATCGGCAATCCTTATTTCATAAAGCTTTTTTCTCATGCTTTTTCCGTAAATAATTTCAACCGTCATGATTCCTGAGGCAATAGTATACTCAAATTCACGCTTTGTTTTTGAAAAAACAATTATTTCGAGTCCGCAAACAACGACAAACCAAAGGAAAAGCACCTGAGGAATCTTTGACAACAGACCCATAAATACAGCAATAAGAGCCGCTCCGATAAGCAGAGCTGCAATTCTTATAACAACGACTTTCTTGTCTGCCTTAGCAGGAACAAGATATTCACAATAACCGGGTGTGAATCCCTCGTTTGAACTTAATGCCATTTAAACCACTCCAGTCAATTTATTTTACCGTTAAATTATAATGCTCACGTATTTAAAAGTCAAGCAGATTTAATTAAAATGTAAAAAATGGTACTTTTACGATAATATTATTAAAAAATATTACAAAATAACATTGCAAAAATGCTGAAAATGCCCTATAATTATATAGAATAAATATGAAAGGATGCATAATTGATGAAAGCAGTAATAACAGTCACGGCAAAGGACGCAAAAGGTATCATCTCAAAGGTAAGCACAAAGCTCTTTGAGTACGGAGCAAATATACTTGATATTTCACAAAGCATAGTCGGCGAATACTTTGCAATGATTATGCTGATCGAAATGGATGACAAGGACAAGAGATTTCTTGAAATGAGCGACTCATTAAAAGAACTTGGAAAAACGGAAAGCCTTGTAATTCAAGCAATGCACGAAGACATTTTCAACTCCATGCACAGAATTTAAGAGGTGCAACATGATTAATACCAAAGACATTCTTGAAACAATTAACATGATTCATGAGGAGCACCTTGACGTAAGAACAATTACTATGGGGATTTCTCTACTCGACTGTGCGGCAGGAACACCCGAGGAAACCTGCGACAACATTTACCGTAAAATCACAACATATGCAAAAGACCTTGTAAAAACAGGCGAAGATATTGAAAAGGAATACGGCATTCCCATTATTCACAAGCGTATATCCATCACACCAATATCACTTGTTGGAGGTCTTAAAACAAAGGAAGATTATATTTTAGCCGCAAAAACCCTTGATAAGGCGGCAAAGACAGTCGGTGTAAATTTCCTCGGCGGCTTCTCTGCCCTCGTTCAGAAAGGCATGACAAAAAAAGACCTTGCATTTCTTGATGCAGTACCCGAAGCGTTGGCTTGCACAGAACGTGTATGCTCATCTGTAAACGTCGGCTCAACAAGAACTGGTATCGACATGGATGCTGTAAACAAATGCGGTCATATTGTAAAAGAGCTTGCATATCTCACAAAAAACAACTATTCCATAGGTTGCGCAAAATTTGTGGTTTTTGCAAACGTTCCCGAAGACAACCCGTTTATGGCAGGAGCATTTCACGGTGTGGGTGAGCCTGAGGTAGAAATTAACGTGGGTGTGTCGGGTCCAGGTGTTGTAAGAGCTGCAATTGAAAATGCAGGTGAATGTAATCTTTCAGAGCTTGCTGACATTATCAAAAAGACTGCATTCAAGGTTACACGTATGGGGCAGCTTGTAGCATGTGAGGCTTCAAGACGACTTGGAGTACCCTTCGGAATTGTTGACCTTTCCCTTGCTCCAACGCCCGCAATCGGCGACTCTGTTGCACAGATACTCGAAGCAATGGGCGTAGAAAGATGCGGAACACACGGCACTACCGCCGCACTTGCCATGCTTAACGATGCTGTAAAAAAAGGCGGCGCAATGGCTTCAAGCCATGTAGGAGGACTTTCGGGTGCTTTCATTCCCGTATCTGAAGACCAAGGTATGATTGATGCAGTAAAGCTTGGTGCACTTACAATTGAAAAACTTGAAGCAATGACTTGCGTATGCTCAGTCGGACTTGACATGATTGCTATCCCGGGTGACACTCCCGAAGAAACCATAAGTGCTATTATCGCTGACGAAGCGGCAATCGGTATGATTAATAACAAGACCACAGCCGCACGTCTTATCCCCGCCTACGGCAAAAAGGTTGGCGACACAGTAGAATTCGGCGGACTTTTAGGTTATGCTCCCATAATTCCGGTCAACACCTTCAAAAGCGACAATTTTGTAAAACGCGGTGGCAGAATTCCTGCACCAATACACAGTTTAAAGAATTAAATTTAAGGAGAACTACTATGGCTATCACGTTTGATGAAACAAAAAAGCTCTACCATCTAAAAACCCCAAACACCTCTTACAT
>JAZNIM010000127.1:0-4535 GCA_045577475.1 Eubacteriales bacterium
AGTTGAAAAGATCCCTGCATCTCTTAAGGAATCCCTTGCTTAAGAGAGGGTAAGCCAAAGAACTGAGATTGCCTCCGTCGTAAGACGGAGGCTTTTTGTGTGCAAAAAAATGGAAAAACTGCATATTAATTTCAGTATAAAACCACGTTGACCGCAAAAAATAAAAACGAGTCTGAAGGAGGCTTAAATATGAAATTGAAAAAATCTTTATTTATAATAATGATAATGTCGGTATTTTCCATTGTTCTTTGCTCCTGCTCACAGAATATGATGAGAAAGGGCACAGAAATGAAAAACGATGCAAAACGAGGTATCAATAACGCCATAAGAAACGGAGAAAACGTTGTGGATTACGGTCTTGGTGCACTTGATAACAGCATGGGAGGCGACCGTGACGTTACGGGCAACAGATATTACAGGGGCGGAATGGGAATGAATGACGGCTTCGGCACTACCTACGGTGCAAACAGCGGCTACAGCTCATATGTAGGAAACGGCACAAGCACTTCTGTCAGCGGAACTGATGACGGCATGGAAATTTTCCCCACAATCCGTGACACTTCCCGTGATAACTTCGGTCAGGTAAACACCACCAACGGTTCAGCCGACGGCGGTAAGGGAGATATTTATGACGACATGAACATGAACAGAAACTCCCTGAGAACCGATAAATTCAATAAAAAGTACGTCAAGTAAAATGGCGGTAAAAAAGGACAGTTCACTTTTGAATGAGCTGTCCTTTGTGTTTTTGATATTCTTTTTTACTAAAACTTAAAGCTTCTTTTCAAGATTTGCTCTTATAGCAAGAATAAAGTCCTTGGTGTTTACGGGCTTTGTTTCAATGCCTTCCGCAAGATTTACAAGGTCCTTTGTCATAATGCCGCTGTTCAAGGTATCGATGCACGCCTTTTCAAGCTTGTTTGCAAAGCTCTGAAGCTCAGGCAGATTGTCAAGCTCGCCTCTTTTTCTTAAAGCTCCCGTCCATGCGTAAATTGTCGCCATTGGGTTGGTGCTTGTTTCCTCGCCCTTTAAGTGTCTGTAGTAGTGACGTGTAACAGTGCCGTGAGCTGCTTCGTACTCGTAATTGCCGTCGGGACTTACAAGTACGCTTGTCATCATTGCAAGTGAGCCGAATGCGGTTGAAACCATATCGCTCATAACATCGCCGTCATAGTTCTTGAGTGCCCAGATGTAGCCGCCCTCGCTTCTTATAACACGTGCAACGGCATCGTCAATGAGGGTATAGAAGTATTCGATACCAAGTTCTTCAAACTTTGCCTTGTACTCTGTTTCGTAAAGCTCTGCAAAAATATCCTTGAAGGTGTGGTCGTACTTTTTGCTGATGGTGTCCTTGGTTGAGAACCACAGGCTTTGCTTTGTGTCAATGGCAAACTTGAAGCAAGAGTGCGCAAAAGCCTTGATGGAGCTTTCCTTGTTGTACTGACCCTGAATAATGCCGTTGCATTCAAAGTCGTATATTTTTTCTCTTGTTTCCTTGCCGTTCTTGTCTGTGTAAACAAGCTCTGCCTTTGCGCCCTCGGGAACCTTAAGCTCTGCCGCCTTGTAAACATCGCCGTAAGCATGACGGGCAATGGTAATAGGCTTTTTCCAGCTTCTTACCGCAGGCTTTATGCAATCGAGAAGAATTGGTGCACGGAAAACTGTACCGTCAAGCACAGCTCTGATTGTGCCGTTGGGACTTTTCCACATTTCGGTAAGATTGTACTCCTCAACTCTTTGAGCGTTAGGAGTAATGGTTGCACACTTTACGGCAACGCCGTACTTTTTGTTGGCGTTAGCTGCATCCCAAGTAACCTTGTCCTTTGTCTTTTCTCTTTCGGGAAGACCGAGGTCATAATACTCGGTTTTAAGGTCGATAAAGGGAAGAAGAAGCTCGTCCTTAATCATTGTCCAGATAATTCTGGTCATTTCATCCCCGTCCATTTCAACGAGGGGAGTTGTCATTTTAATTTTTTCCATATATTTATCCTCCGAATTTATACTTGGTGATTACGCATTATGTCGAGCATAATAATTCATAAGACAACCGTCCATGATTATTTCCTTTTCTTCGGGAGTAAGTCCCTTGACATAAAGGGTGATGTCGGCAACCCTACCGTCTTTTCTTATTACCTTTGCAGGGAACACTTCTTCACCGTTTGCAATTTTACACTTTACATCGGGAACGAATACATAATCGCCTTCATTGTATTCAAATCTTTCGCTCTCGTCAATGGTGAAGGGAAGAATACCCCAGTTAATGCAGTTGCTTCTGTAACGCTTTGTGGCAAACTCATAGCAGATATTTGCAAATCCGCCAAGTACCTTCTGACAGGACGCTGCCTGTTCACGTGCTGAGCCGTCACCCGGCTTGTTGGCAAATACGCATGAGCCGAACTGGGTGTTCTTGGAAAGAACATCTGCATTTCCAACCTTTGAAAGTGCAAACTTTATTTTGTCGCTGACATTTCCTTCGCGTCTTGCACGCTCGTCTTTGTCGCATGCCTTGCTTCTTCCAACGTATTCGGGAACACGGCGGGAGAGTGCAAACTCTGAAAGTCTTAAAGGATTGCTTCTGTAGGATGAGGTTTCACCCGAAGGAATAAGCTCGTCCGTTGTTGTGACAGGGTCACGGATAACTGCACAAAGCTCAACAAGAAGGTTGTCTGAAAGCTCGTACATTTTCGGCCAGTCTGTGATGTTGGGACCGAGAATTAATTCTTCGTCGGGATTTGCCTTGCCGAAGCCGTAGTAAAGTCTGTTTTCATAAACTGTCTTGTCAAAGTGATATTCAAAAGGCGTGTAGTCGTAATCAATGTCGGTTGCCGCCGTGATTACACCGCCGTTTGCTGCCGTTGCCGCAATGCTTCTTGAGTCCATAAGAGCAACGCCTGCAATCTGACCTTCACCGGGCTTTGAGCCTTCACGGTTGGGGAAGTTTCTTGTGGTGTGACGAAGTGAAAGCACGTTGTGACCGGGCACTGCACCTGCACCGAAGCAGGGACCGCAGAAGGAGGGCTTTATAACTGCACCTGCACGCAACAGCTTTTCGGTAACACCGATTTTTGTAAGCTCTATGCTTGTAGGTACACTTGTGGGATAAACGGATAATGAGAAGTAGCCGTTGCCTGTGCTCTTTTCGTCAAGGATAGCTGCCGCTTCTACAATGTTGTCAAAGATGCCGCCTGCACAGCCTGCTATAACACCCTGGTCTGCGTAAACCTTGCCGTCACGAACCTTTGAAACAAGGTCGTATTTTGCTCCCTTGAACTTTTCAGCCGCTTCTTTTTCAACCTTTGCGAGAATTTCAGCAGCGTTCTCGTTGAACTCGTGAATAGTGTAAGCGTTTGAGGGGTGGAAGGGGAGTGCAATCATTGATTCCTGCTTTGAAAGGTCAATTTCAATCATGCTGTCATAATAGGAAACATTTGCAGGCTTCAATTCCTTATAGCATTCGGGACGCTTGTGAGTTTCATAGAATTTCTTGGTAATTTCGTCTGTTTGCCAGATTGAAGAAAGACAGGTGGTTTCGGTGGTCATAACGTCAATGCCGTTTCTGAAGTCGATAGGAAGCTCCTTGACACCGGGACCTACAAACTCAAGCACCTTGTTCTTGACAAAGCCTTCTGCAAAGGTTGCCTTTACAAGACTTAATGCAACGTCATGAGGACCGATTCCACGTCTTGGTTTTCCTGTGAGATAAACAAGAACAACCTCAGGACGCTTTACATCATATGTGTTTTTGAGAAGCTGCTTTACAAGCTCCGGACCGCCCTCGCCAACGCCCATAGTGCCGAGTGCACCATAACGGGTGTGGCTGTCAGAACCCAGTATCATGCCGCCGCACTTTGCAAGCTCTTCTCTTGCATAAGAATGGATAACACTCTGGTTTGCAGGTACGTAAATACCGCCGTATTTTTTGGCAGCGGACAGACCGAAGATGTGGTCGTCCTCATTTATTGTACCGCCAACGGCACAAAGGCTGTTGTGGCAGTTTGTCATGGCATAGGGAATGGGAAATTCCCGAAGTCCGCTTGCACGTGCTGTCTGAATAATTCCCACATATGTAATATCATGGGACACAAGTGCATCAAACTTTATGTGAAGTACATCTTGGTCTTCTTTTTGATTGTGGCTGTTGAGGATGTTGTAGGCGATAGTACCTTTTCTTGCTTCTTCCTTTGAAACATCACTTGTTTCGCAAGGCTTTCCGTCAACAAGGTATATGCCTTCTTTTCGCAGTGTAATCATAATTGTCCTCCAATAAAAAATATACTTTATTATACTAAAATATTTGCTTTGTGTCAATAGTAATACCGTTCATTTTCTGTAAAATTAAAGAAAGAATAGCCTGAATTACATTTTATGGCAAAAACAAAATGCACCTGAAAATATGATATGTACCCAGTTTTCTGGACACATTGTTTAATTAAATAGTCAAACATTTACGGATGCTTTCCTGTATAATACAGGAGGCATCCATTTTGTTTTGGCTTGAATTCTCCTATTGTTGTAATAATCTATGTATTCAGCAA
>JAZNIM010000128.1:0-2618 GCA_045577475.1 Eubacteriales bacterium
TAAAAAGCTTGTTCAACCTCACCCTTGGACAGCAGATAATCACCCAAATCCATTGCCGTTGCCATGCCGTCCTCAGTTATTCCGTCACGCTTCAAAACTTTAAATGCCGTTCTGAATATGATTTTCATATCACCCCAAAAGGTGATTTTCTCTATGTATTCAAGGTCATACTCAAACTTCTTTTCCCAGCTCATGTTGTTTCTTCCGCTGCACTGTGCAAGTCCCGTAAGTCCCGGACGCACCGTGTGGCGGCGTCTTACCTCGTCGGACATGAACACCATATCTCTTACAAGCTGAGGTCTTGGACCCACTACTGCCATATCGCCTATGAGTATGTTTATAAGCTCAGGCAGCTCGTCAAGGCTTGTACTTCTTAAAAACTTGCCGTAAGGAACAAGTCTTACTTCGTCGGGAAGTAAATTTCCGTTTTCGTCCGTTTCACATGTCATGGTGCGGAACTTTATAAGCTTGAATATCTTTTCATCCTTGCCGGGTCTTAGCTGAGTAAAGAAGGGATTTCCCTTCATCATTACAGCACCCAAGATTATGAGTATCACAAGAATTGGGGACAGCACCGTCAGTGCAAGCAGTGACAGCACAAAGTCTATGCCTCTCTTAAAGAACGAAGCGTACATCAAAAAACCTCTAATCTGCTTATCTGAAGCAATTTTTTATAATCTCAATGATTTTATCCTGCTGCTCTGCAGTCATCTTGTTGTCGCTTGGCAGACACAAGCCTCTTGCGAATATGTCTGCACCTACGTCCTCGATTCCGCCTGCTATGTAAGCGTTTGTTGTGCCTCGTCCGTTGCCGCTTTTTGTAACAAAAGGATTCATGCGGAAGATGGGCTGCATATGCATCGGCTTCCAGATAGGTCTGCCTTCTGCATTGTACTTTGCAAGTTCCTCAAGAATCTGCGAAGGACAGCTCTTGCCGCTTTCGGGAATGTAGCAGACTTCGTTGTCGCTTCTTACCTGCTTGCACATTGCTTCTTTGTCAATGAGCATACATGACAGCCAGAAGTTAGGCTCGGTCTTGTTTTCTTCGTAAGGATTCATAATTACGGGCAAATCCCTGAAGCCTTCTTTGTATCTCTCATAAATTGCTTTTTTCTGTGAAATGTGTTCTTCAAGATAAGGAATCTGACCTCTTACAACACCGGCAATGACGTTGCTCATGCGGTAGTTGTAGCCAACCTCCTCATGCTGATACCAGGGAGCATTTTCTCTTGACTGAGTTGACCACTTACGGGCTTTATTTGCCGCTTCAAGGTCATCCGTCAAAAGCATACCGCCCGAAGAACCCGTTATAATCTTGTTTCCGTTAAAGGAAATTGCGTTATATGTACCGAATGTTCCCGTCTGACGCCCCTTGTAGGTTGCACCGAGAGATTCAGCTGCATCTTCGATAATAATTGCACCGTGTTTTTCAGCAATTGCGCATATTTCATCAAACTTTGCAGGTGTACCGTAAAGGTTTGCAAGCATTATCATCTTTGTGTCGGGATAAAGCTCAAATGCCTTTTCAAGAGCCTCGGGGCACATGTTCCAGGTGTCATATTCCGTATCAATGAATATGGGATTTGCTTTTTCATAAACCAACGGATTTACCGTTGCGGCAAAGGTCACATCGGTACAGAATACATTGTCGCCCTGCTTTACGCCCGAGAGCTTTACTGCAAGGTGAAGGGCACTTGTTCCGCTGGAAAGTGCAACTGCATTCTTACAGCCTACCTTTTCGCATATCTGCTTTTCAACCTCATTGATGTTTTCACCCACGGTGCTCATCCAGTTGGTGTCGTATGCCTGCTGTATATATTTTATTTCGTCCCCGTGCATTGTGGGGGTGGACAGCCAGACCTTAGTTTCAAATTTTTCCATGACGGATTCCTCTTTTTTACTTACTTTCAAGAAATACGCTTTTCTTAATTGCATTTTGTGAATATGGTTTTGCACATACGCACACTTTCACAGTTAGCACATTCCTACACAGAATTATTGTATCACAAAGTAACCCCGATTTCAACCCTTTTAGAAAAAAATTATACATTAATTATATTATTTGTTAAGTGTTTTTTATTAAAATAATGCAAAACCTCGACAATCGCATTTTTTGCCGAAAGCGAACCCAAAATCACGACTATTTATCAAAATAAAAAGTGCGAGACTTTCGCCCCGCAACAGTTTTGTGTAAATTAAACTTCCCAAAGTGCATCTTCCAACCACACCTCAGCCTCATTTGTCGGCATAAGGCGGTACTCGGTCTTAGGTGCAAAATCGTCTTCCGAAAGCGTCCCGTTTTTTGCTTCATCCTCGTGATATTGGCGGTTAAGTCGGTAGGAGGTTTCCAGTATGTACTCGTCATCAGGTGTTTTGTACAGGTTTTCCGTAAAATAGTCAAATTCCTGCCAGCTGAAGCGGTCGATTGAGTCTAAAAGCTCCATTTTTTCCTTTTCATATTCTTTTGAGTCGATTTTAATAAGCATCTTTCATTCCCTTTCTTTTTATTTTTAATATGCGATAAATAAAAAGGAAAAAGGGACGAAAATCGATTTTTCAAAAAAAAATTCTGTCATACTTACAGTAGAAGATAAAAAGAAGTTGGAGTACTACAATTT
>JAZNIM010000129.1:0-5939 GCA_045577475.1 Eubacteriales bacterium
ACCGCAGTGCCGAAACACCTTCGATACATAAATGTAACTTTCCGCCCGCAAACGGCAAAATTCCTTTCAAACATAGATGAAACATGCAAAAAATATGGGCTGTACCAATTCGTTTGATACAGCCCAAAATAATATGAAATACTGATTGATTAAATTGAAATGCACTGGGAAAGATCGTAAAGGTCTGCGAAATGCTCATGAAGTGCCTTTGCACGTGCCATCATTTCTTCCTTTACAGCAGGGTCAAGCTTTTCAAGCTCTTCCTCTGTAGCCTTTTTCTTTACGATTCTGTCAAGAGTAAATGCGTATTCCATTTCTTCCACGCAAATTTCACCCTTTGAGTAACATACAACCTGATTGTACTTGCCTTCAAGAAGCAGGTCAACCGCCTTGTCGCCCATGCGTGAAGCAATAAGCCTGTCCTCACATGTGGGTGAGCCGCCACGCTGTACGTGACCGAGAACCGCAAGTCTTGTTTCAATCTTTGTCTTTTCTTCAATCTCCGCTACAAGCTCTGAAGCAAAGGTCTTGCCCATACCTTCGGAAACTATGATGATGAAATTTCTCTTGCCTTCATGAGAGAGCTTGATTATTTTTTCGATAAGTGCATCCTTGTCAAAAGGCATTTCGGGAATTGCAATACCCGTTGCACCAACTGCAATACCGCAGTCAATGGCAATGTAGCCTGCGTTTCTGCCCATAACCTCAACAACGTTGCAGCGTGCGTGGGATTCGCAGGTGTCACGGAGTCTGTCAACCATTTCAACAACTGTGTTCTTGGCTGTGTCGTAGCCGATTGTGTAGTCGGAAGCGGAAATATCGTTGTCGATGGTGCAGGGAACACCGATGCAGGGAATACCGTGTCTGGAAAGGTCGGTTGCACCTCTGAAGGTTCCGTCGCCGCCGAGGGTTACAATACCGTCGATGCCGTTCTTTTTGCAGTTTTCAACAGCCTCACGTATGCCTTCCTCGTATCTGAACTTGTCGCAGCGGTCGGAATAAAGCATTGTACCGCCGTGGTTGATAATATTTGAAACATCTCTTGCGTCCAAAAGCTTCATGTCGTTTTCAAGAAGTCCCTTGTAGCCGCAATAAACGCCCATAACCTCAATGCCTCTGGAAATTGCACTTCTTACGATGCTTCTGATAGCCGCATTCATACCGGGTGCGTCGCCGCCGCTGGTGAGAACGCCTATTCTTTTAAATTCTTTTGCCATAAAATATCCCTCTCTATATAAATGTTAATATGAGCTTTGTTCAGCGGTTTTATTAACCGCCACCGTATATTATAATTCCTATTTATCCCTAATCTGTAAACATAATGGAAAATTAATGTTACAATTTTAACGATGTCAAATTTCTGCACAAAAAATATAGTTGTTGGTTGTAATTGTTGTACAAAATAATGGTTGACAATTTGTGCAAAGTGTTATATAATAAGTGTACAATATTCAAAGGAGGAAATGAATATGAAAACATTTAACGTAAAGCTTTCCACAATCGAAGAAGTAAAGAAGTTTGTAACTGCAGCAACAATGTTTGACGGTGAAATCGACCTCAAGAGCGGAAGATACGTTGTAGATGCAAAATCCATCATGGGTATTTTCAGCCTTGACCTTCTCAGCCCCATTGAAGTGACAGTTCATTCCGATTCCTGCGATGATTTTCTTAAGGCGGTTGACACGTTTGTGGTTGAATAACCCAAATCGGATTATGGTGAAAGCAAAGGGTACGGTAAATCCGTGCCTTTTTTTATTTTCCTACAAATTATTTTAAATATTCATAAATTACCCTTTACTTTTTTGCTTTAAGTTGTTATAATGATAAAGTATATGTGATATTATGCCCAAAATATAAAGAAAGCACCGTGAAGGGCGGTAAAGGTGACAAAAATGAATGAAAAGCTAAAAAGTCCGATGATTAATAACCTGTTCAGGGCAGTGCTGTCCCTTGAAACAATCGAGGAATGTTATGATTTGTTTGAGGATTTGTGCACAGTTGCCGAAATTAAGGAAATGGCAAAGAGAATTGCGGCAGCTCACATGCTGTCCGAAGGAAAGAAATATACGGAAATAGCCGACAGTACAGGTCTTTCCACCGCAACAATCAGCCGTGTTAACAGAGCACTGAAATACGGCAGTGACGGCTATACCCGTGCACTTTCAAAAATTGAATATGAGGAATGAGGCATACGGAAGATACCTGTCCGAGGTATACGATAAACTGAACAGCGACGTTTCGGAAAAGGAGTTTGCGCAGTTTTGCGAGGATTGCTTTTCAAAATTTGCGTCCGTTGAAGTAAAGCATGTGTGCGAAATTGCCTGCGGAACGGGAAGCGTTGCAATTGAGCTTGAAAAAAGAGGCTATAAGGTTACGGCAAGTGACCTGTCTGAGCAGATGCTGGCAATTGCCGATAATAAAGCCTTTGATAACGGCTGCCGAAACGTGATTTTCACAAAGCAGGATATGAGAAGCTTTACCGCATCCAATAAGGCGGGGGCAGTAATATGCTTTCTTGACAGCGTAAATTGCTTGCTGAAGCCAAAGGACGTAAAAAGCTGCTTTGAAAGTGCATATAATATCCTCGTTGACGGCGGAGTGTTCATTTTTGATATAAACTCAAAATACAAATTTGAAAACGTCTACGCCGATAACGCCTACATACTTGAGGATGAGGGTGTACTGTGTGCTTGGCAGAATTTCTATGATGAAGAAAAGAAAATCTGCGATTTTTACCTGTCCTTCTTCATGGAAAACGAGGACGGTCTTTATGAAAGACATGAGGAAACCAACAGCGAGAGAATGTATACCGTAAAGAATATTACCTCATACTTAAACAGTGCAGGCTTTGACGAGGTTAAGACGTTTTCCGACTTCGGATTTAACACAGCCGACGAAAATAAAGACGAGAGAATCTTCTTTGTAGCAAAACGAAAAAGCTGAAGAAACTCGGCACCGCAGTGCCGAAACCCCTGCGAACATAAATGTATCAAAATGCGGAGAAAAATATAATGAGAGATAACACAATAACAAGAGCCATGACAAAATGCGGAAGTGCAAGAATTATAATCATAAACTCCAAAGCCATGGTAAACGATGCAATAAAAATCCATAACCTGTCGCCGACGGCTGCTGCAGCTCTGGGACGTACACTTACAGGTACATCAATGACAGGAATTATGCTTAAAGATAAGGACGATACCGTTACTGTTACCTTTAACGGTGACGGCGTGTGCGGAAAAATACTTGCCGTGTCCGATTATTACGGAAATACAAAAGGCTTTGTGCAGTACCCTCAGGCGGATTTGCCTCTTAACTCAAAGGGAAAGCTTGACGTTGCGGGAGCCGTCGGTAAGGGAACAATGAGCGTTGTGAAGGATATGGGTAAGGGCGAGCCTTATTGCGGTCTTGTACCCATTACTTCAGGTGAGATTGCCGAGGACTTTACACAGTATTTTGCAACAAGTGAGCAGACTCCCACCGTTTGTGCACTGGGCGTGCTTATAGGAAATGACTATACCTGTAAGTCGGCAGGCGGCTTTATGATTCAGCTTCTTCCGGGAACGGACGATGCGTTTATTGATAAGCTTGAAGCAAGACTTCCGCTTATTCCTCCCGTTTCGCAGATGTTCTCAAGCGGAAAGACAAATGAGGAGTACCTGAAGGAAATCTTAGGGGATATTGAATTTGATATTTTTGATGAGGCGGATGTATCCTATCATTGCGACTGCTCAAGACAGAGGGTTGAAAAGGCGGTTGTAAGCGTCGGTAAGGATGAGCTTCTTGATATGGTAAGGGAAGGCAAGGATATTGAAGTTACCTGCCAGTTCTGCGATAAAATCTATAAGTTCACCCCAGAAGAACTGGAAAAAATGGCGAAAGGCATAAAATAACATGTTAAAGGATAATGAAAACACGGCTTGTGCGGACATAATAAGAAAGTACACACAAACGGCAAAAAGCCTTGTTTCGGGTATTGCACTTGAAAAGGGAACAGTGCCTAAGGTGTATATTGCAACCTTTGGCTGTCAGCAGAATGAAGCGGACAGCGAAAGACTTCTCGGTACGGCACTTGAGCTTGGTTATGAAAAAACTGAAAACGCCGAGGAAGCAGACCTTATTATATATAACACCTGTGCAGTCCGTGAACACGCAGAGCTTAAAGCACTGTCAAAAACAGGACAGCTAAAGAAGCTGAAGGAAAATAATAAAAACCTTCTCATCGGTCTTTGGGGCTGTATGGTAAGCAAGGAGGACAGGGTTGACGAGGTTAAGCATAAGTACCCTTACGTAGACTTTGTTGCTGGTACAAATATGCTTCACAGACTGCCTGAAATTCTTTGCGATGTGCTTTTAAATAAAAGACGCCGCTATTATGTGGATGACAGCAGCTTTCCTACCGTTGAAGGAGTTCCCGTTAAAAGAACAAACGAGTTAAGGGCGTATGTTTCAATCATGTACGGATGTGATAATTTTTGTACCTACTGTATTGTACCCTATGTGAGAGGCAGGGAACGAAGCCGAAAGCCGGAGGATATTATTGCCGAAGTAAAGGGACTTGTAAAGGACGGATATAAGGAAATAACACTTCTCGGTCAGAACGTAAATTCCTACGGTAAGGGATTGAGTGAAAAGACGGATTTTGCTTCCCTTGTAGAGGAAATTTGCAAAATAGACGGTGATTTTACCCTTCGTTTTATGACAAGCCACCCGAAGGATGTGTCGGATGAGCTGATAAGGGTAATTGCACAAAACGAAAAGGTTGAAAGACACTTCCACCTTCCCGTACAGTCGGGAAGCAGCCGAATTTTGAAGGCTATGAACAGAAAATACACAAGAGAAGTTTATCTTGAAACCGTTAAAAAGCTGAGGGATAACGTTCCGGGTATTCTTCTCACAACGGATATAATCGTAGGCTTCCCGGGTGAAACCGATGAAGACTTTAACGAAACGCTCAGTCTTGTGGAAAAAGTGAAATTTGACGGCGTGTTCTCCTTCATATACTCGAAGCGTCCCGGCACACCTGCCGCAACCTATGAGGACTGCGCATCGGATGAGGAAAAGTCGGTTCGTATGTCAAAGCTGCTAAAGCTTCATAGGGATAATATTACGGCAATCAACGCAGAATATGTTGGAAAGACGGTGCGTGTGCTGTGTGAAGAAAAAAGGGCACAGGACGGCACGTGTTCGGGAAAAACAAGCTCATTTAAGCTTGTAAGATTTGAATGTGACGAGGACATGTACGGCAAATACGTGGATGTAAAAATAGAAAAATACAGCGAAAGCATGCTTTACGGAAAAGCACTGTAAGAAAGGAAGTAATTATTATGATGGAATTAATAGAGCTTGCAAGAGCATTGGGTGAAAAGCTTGCAGAAAGTCAGCAGTATAAAACTTTTTGCGAAACACGTGATAAGTGTAAGGCAAATATGGAGCTTAAGAAAAAGTTGGACGAATTCAAGGTTCAGAAAAAGGTTTTTGAAATTGAAAACGAAAAGGAAGAAAAGGATGAAAATCTTCTTGATGCCATAAATTCAAGAATGGAAATACTTTACAGTGAAATTACGGAACATCCCGAAATGAAGGCATATACACAGGCTGAGGAGTCACTTAATGTTCTCATGTCTGCAATTAATATGACAATCACCTCTTATATCAGCCCCGAAAATCTCACAAGTGAAAAGGAATATGATGATTATGAGGACGGCAGAGAAGGCGGTGCGGAAGGCGGCTGCACACATGACTGCAGTACCTGCAAGGGATGCCACTGAAATAATTAATAATTAATAATGAATAACGAATAATTTCGGAGGAATTTCCAAGGGAAATTCTTCATTATCAGGAAGGGAAATATATGCCATATACGCCAATGATGCTTCAGTATCTTGAAGTAAAAGAGCAGTATAAAAACGAAATACTTTTCTATCGCCTTGGCGACT
>JAZNIM010000130.1:0-6636 GCA_045577475.1 Eubacteriales bacterium
GGTTCGTCAAGAAGGAATACCTTAGGCTCACGGACGATAGCACGACCGAGAGCAACTCTCTGACGCTGACCGCCTGACAGAGCCTTAGGCTTTCTGTCAAGAAGGTGGCTGATGTCAAGAATACGTCCTGCTTCTTCAACTCTTCTCTTGATTTCTTCTTTAGGTGTCTTTCTGAGCTTCAAGCCGAAAGCCATGTTTTCAAATACGGACATGTGAGGATAAAGAGCGTAGTTCTGGAAAACCATCGCAATATCTCTGTCCTTAGGAGCAACGTCGTTAACGATTCTGTCGCCGATGTAGAGCTCACCTTCGGTGATTTCTTCAAGACCTGCGATCATACGAAGTGTTGTTGACTTTCCGCAACCGGAAGGACCAACGAGGATGATAAATTCTTTGTCTTTGATTTCAAGGCAGAAATCGCTTACGGCTGTAACACCGCCGGGATAACGCTTGAAAATGTGCTTGAGTGATACACTTGCCATTTTGTTTATAACCTCCTAATAGTAAACACATATACTGCGCTTTTTCATACGCACTTTATTTTAACATATACTATAATAACAAATATTTGTGAAAAAGAAAAGATGTTATATACCCAAATTTTCGCCCCTTAACTTGTGCACTTTTCACAACATTTCAAGAAAACGAGAGCATACACGAGAAAAGACGTGATTATGGGAGA
The DNA here is from genome assembly GCA_045577475.1 of Eubacteriales bacterium. GTDB lineage: Bacteria > Bacillota > Clostridia > Oscillospirales > CAG-382 > UMGS1387. Next base: position 683 of record JAZNIM010000130.1, read on the forward strand.
TAACTTTTTCCAAAATATCCGATTTTTACATATTTAATATATTTTGTTAAAGAAATTTGACAACATCACAAACCTGGGACGACTCACAATCGGTCAGCGACCACCTTTCAAGATGGCGGCATTCCTCACCGCTCTTAAGGGTGTAGAGGGGAGAAAGGGTTTCCATTTCAAGCATGAGGTCGTTGGTAAAAACCTCCACCGAACAGCCGTTGTCGGGGTAACAAGCACCCTGAATATAGGTGAACTCCTTCTTGAACACGGTGTTGTTGTTAAGGCAAATAACAGAGCCGCTTGTGTTGTTTGTACCAATCTTGAAGGATTTTTCAGCCTTTGAATCCTGAGCCAGAGCAATATACTTGTCATCCATGTAAAAACGCTTGTCGGTCATGTTGTTATAAGGCCAGAGAACGAGGGTTCTGTTTGCAAGAAGACCTGTGTCCTCCTGTGCCATCATCTGAAAGGCTCTGCCGCCCGGGGCGGTTACGGAAAGTGCCCATATAGAGCCTTGCTTTTCATCGGGGGAGGTGTTTTTCAGAATGTGAAGCACATCTGCCTTGGCATCTGTTTCATGGAAGGTGATTTCAATAATCTGATGCCAGAGCGTAACCTCTTGGACGGGCGGGGTAAAGGTGAATACGTTGCCCTTTACGGTGTATTCCACCTTGTCGTTGTCGGGGTAATAGGTCACGGGATATTCCTCGGGACTTACCCAGAAGCGGTGTCCGCCGTATATGTACCATGCCTTGTCCTTGCCGTAGACTGACTTGAATTCGTCGTTGTTACGCACTGAAAGACGTTCGGTGTCGGTGAACATCATGTTTCCTTTGCCGATAAGATTGTAGCTTATGATTCTCGGACCTATGTCAAGAGTCACACGCATTTCCTGCTTTTCGTTGGCAATGTAAAGACATCTGCCGAAGTTCATGTAGTTTTCTTCTCTGACGGTAATAGCCATTTCGTTTATTCCTTAAATTATAAAGCTTCAACAGCCGCCTTGAGAGCATCTGCCTTGTCTGTTCTTTCCCATACAACATCAAGCTCTTGTCTGCCCATGTGACCGTAGGAGGACAGAGGACTGTAAATAGGCTTGCGAAGCTCAAGCATTTCAATAATTGCAGCAGGTCTGAGGTCAAAGCACTTTTCAACTGCCTTTGCAATCTTTTGCTCGTCAACCTTAGCCGTACCGAAGGTGTCAACAAGCACCGAAACAGGCTTTGCAACGCCGATGGCATAAGCTATCTGAACCTCGCACTTGTCGGCAAGAGAAGCGGCAACGATGTTCTTTGCAACGTATCTTGCAGCATACGCCGCACTTCTGTCAACCTTTGTGGGGTCTTTGCCCGAGAATGCACCGCCGCCGTGTCTTGAATATCCGCCGTAGGTGTCAACGATGATTTTTCTTCCCGTAAGACCTGTATCACCGTTAGGACCGCCGATAACAAAGCGTCCTGTGGGGTTAATGAAGATTTTTGTGTTTTCGTCAATAAGCTCATCGGGGATGATGGGGTGAATTACTTCTCTTATAATGTCACGTCTTATTGCACCAAGCTCTGCCTTTGCATCATGCTGGCTGGAAACGACAATCGCCTCAACTCTTGTGGGAACGCCGTCTGTGTACTCAACCGTTACCTGTGTCTTTCCGTCGGGACGAAGGTAGGGGAGAGTGCCGTTCTTTCTTACCTCGGTAAGACGCTTTGCAAGCTTGTGTGCAAGGGAGATGGGCAGAGGCATAAGCTCATCTGTTTCGTTGCAGGCATAGCCGAAGATAAGTCCCTGGTCACCTGCACCCGTGTCGTATTTGTCCCCGTCGCCTTCCTTTGCTTCAAGGGATTTGTCAACACCAAGAGCAATGTCTGCACTCTGCTCGTGAATTGCACTAATTACCGCACAGGTGTCGCAGTCAAAGCCGTATTTAGCTCTGTCGTAGCCGATTTTTCTTATGGTTTCTCTTGCAATCTTCTGAACGTCAACAGTACCCTTTGATGTAATCTCACCCGAAATCATGCAAAGACCTGTTGTAACCATTGTTTCGCAGGCAACTCTTGACATGGGGTCCTGACTGAGGTACGCATCAAGCACCGCGTCCGAAATGGCATCGCAGATTTTGTCGGGATGTCCTTCTGTTACGGATTCGGATGTGAAAAGTATTTTTTTCATTGTTTTCCTTCCTTTCGGGCATAAAAAAACGCCCTTAACATGTTCAAGAGCAGTGAAGAATATCTTCTCATCTTTCACGGCTTTCGCCGGCAGGAAGTAGCACCTTGTAATGTAAAATACAGGTTGCCGGGCTTCAAAGGTCCTGTTCCCTCAGCCGCTCTTGATAAGATTTATTTATTTTTCTTCATATATTATATACCTGTGCTTTTACGTTGTCAATACGGAAAAATGAATTTTTTTAATATTGTGCAATTGTTCAAAATTAACTGACTTTTGCATAAATTTGTCATATATTTTGTACATTATATTTCAAAAATTGTTGACATGGCAAAATTTGCATGCTATAATGAAGATGTAAAAATATTTATATGGAGAAAAAAGGAGGAAATGCTGATGAAAGAATACCTTACCCCGGCAATTGAGGTTACACTGCTTTCACGGCAGGACATTCTGAGTGCAAGCGATGTGCTTATAGACGGCTCGGATTTGTTCGGTACGGATGAGGGCAATAACTGACAGCGAATACCCACGGCATAGAATCGAAAAATAATTTTAAGGAGAAAAACACCATGAAAAGATTTTTAGGCATAGTTCTTGCTTGTATGATGGTGCTCTCGGTAATATCCTATGCAGCACCCGTACCGGTGGGAACGGTTGAAAGCGTATCCGAAGAAGTGACTTCATTCGAACAGGAAACAACCCCTGTCGAAGAAGCAACGGGTTTATATGATGAGTCCGAATACGGACGTTTGGTTTACAGCCTCGACCTTGAACCAACCAGAACAGACGGCGTTTGGTATAACGGCGGCGTGGTAAATACCGGTTGGTATTCTTACCAGCAGGTTCCCAAAAACTCATCCTATTCAGCTTTTACAGGCTTTGATACCCAGATGTATTTCTTAAACTACAGCTCAAACGACAAGCTTTATGTGGTAGATGACGGCACGGGCAACAAAGCGTTTAAGATGGATGCTCACTATAAGTGGAGCAGACTTGATCTGATTGCGGGTGCAGCCACAAGCTACTATCCCGCAGGTACTTATACCTTAACCTACGACTTGTGGGCTGATCCCGCTTATGATTGGGATAACGGTCATGTATCCAAAGTGACCACTAATATTGCTTATTCAAAATCACCTAATAACGGTACCACTCTTGTAAGCAATACTCCTTCACTCACCAAAGCGTCAACAAGTCTTTCCAACACAATTCAGTTTAATGTAAATGCGGATTCCGTAAACCACTTCCAGATTATGCAGGACATTACCTGGAACACTGCACACACTGATTTGGTTAAAGATGCTAATGGTGCAGTGGCAAGTGCTCAGCCTAACCTGACTTTTACATATTATCTTGACAACGTAAAGCTTTACTACAAAGCACCCGCAAAGGTTACCTTTGTAAGCTCTGTTGAAGCAACACTTCCCGCTGCTGTTGACGTGCTCTGCAAGACAACCTTTAAAGCTTCACAGTACACTGCTGTTGCAAAGGATGTCACCAAAGCCTTTAAGGGCTGGTCACTTACAGAGGGCGGAGAAATTGTAGACACTGTTGATGTTACAGGTGATATTACTCTTTATGCAAATTACGATGATGCGGTTCTTGAAACTCATCCTCAGTACGGTCAGCTTGCTTACTGGGTTGACTTTAACGATGTAACACTCAGCGGCAATAGCTATGATTATTTTGATGCCACAACGGTAGTGGTAGTTGCTCCCGAGGGCTTGCCTGCGGCATCTGCACTCAAAATAAAGGCTTGGAACAGTGACCACGGATGCAATGTTGAGGACGGCGTATTCAGTTTTGACGGCGGCTATCCCAGAATTGCCATAACTACAGATGCACAGAATCCCTTCCCCGAAGGCTGCTACACTGTAGTATATTCTGCAAAAGCGGATATTTCGGGCGGCGTTGCAAATGATTTGATGGTTAACGGCGTTGACGAAACAAAATGGCCTACAGGTGCAGCTCCCGTTGCAGGCAACCATGCAAAGCTCACCGACAGCTTTAAAGAATACAGCGGCAGCATTGTTTACACAATAGACGAAAACGGTGTAGGCAAGGTTACGGGATCTAAGGGCACCTTCAATGATATGACTCTCGGTAAGATAGGTATGTACTTCTCGTATACTACCGACAGAACGATAAAAAGATATGTTGACTATATCAAGGTTTACTATTCACCTCTTGTAGATATTTCCTTTAATGTAAACGGTAAGGATGTGGAAGTACCCGATACTCTCGTCGACACAAATCTTTTCAATCCCGCTTCACAGCCTGTTTGTGCAGATGTGGGAACAGCAAGATTTGCAGGCTGGTCAGAAACACCTGACGGCGAAATTATCACCTCAGCCAAAGCCTTCAGCGAAGATACCACTCTTTATGCTGTATGGGATGAACACTACTACGAGGGCGAAGATGAAAAGGCGGCAGGCGAGCTTGCCATCAGCTTCAACTATAACAATATGGGTATAGCAAACCATCACTCCAACATCTGGAGTTACGGTACAACCGAGGGTGCCAATATGGCTGAGCTTTTGTTTGGCGGAAGCAAGCCGTCAAGCGGACCTTGGTTCCCAGAGGGCGATAAGAATCCCGACGGTTCTTATGTATACGGCTTCAAGTACGGCACATACGGCGTAGGTGGTTCCTATAAGCACCCTGATAACGCATTTGTTATTGACCAGAAGATTGATGATGGCTCCAAGAAGTACCCCAAGGTATATTTGCCGGGCAGTGCATACACACTTAAGGAAGGTGTTTACACAATTTTCGTTGAGGTCGGCGTGACACAGGCGGAGAATGTAACGGTTAGTGTGGATGCATTTGCAAATGTAAAGGTTTCGGGTGAAGCAAATTATAAGGATCTTGCAGTTAATACCACCCCACTTCCCATTGACGGAACAAAGCAGTACCTCAAAAAGACCTTTTTCGTTAAGGACGGCTATTACGGAAGCGTGGACGACGGTGTAATGTATAAATTAGACGGCAATGTCAAGTCCCAATTCGGCTTTAACTTTGTCGTTGCTCCCGTTGACTCCGAATTGGAAGCTCACGCTAAGATTGAGTGCGACAACTTCAAGATTTACTATAAGGAATACGATTACTCACCTGTATCCTATAAGGAAAACTCCATAAGAGTGGGTGCTCCCGCAGGTATTCGCTTCAAGTCAAGCGTAAGCACCCTTGAAAGAAGCAACGAAGGTCTTACGGAATACGGCTTTATCGTAGCACTTAAGGATTCGCTGGGTGGAACGGATGCAAATGACTTTACTCATGAATCCACCTTTACTTTTGTTGAAGGTAAAAACTATGACAAGGCAAATAATGTGGATAAGATTTTTGAAACAAATAATAACAACTTCTTCTTCACAGCCGTTGTTTACAACATTCCCGCTGATCAGTACGCAACAGACCTTGTTGTAAGACCTTACGTGCTTATTGACGGCGAGTATATCTACGGCGATGCAATGGTTAACAATATCGCAGCCGTTGCAGAAAAAATCAAGGCTTCATCCGAGTACGAAAACTATAAGGATGCGGTTGACAAGATTTTGGCAGGCGAAGAAATCTAATTGAATCAATTTTTAAAGGACTGCTTCATTTCGGGGCAGTTCTTTTTTTTCTTTTTTCTTTCTTTTTTTCTTTTTAAAGTTACTTTTTTGTTTGGCTGGAGTATTTCTACACTGCGGACAGAAAGTTACTTTTATGTTTGGCAGGAGTGTTTCGACACTGCGGTGTCGAGTTACATTTATGTTTGGCAGGAGTGTTTCGACACTGCGGTGTCGACCATCTTT
>JAZNIM010000131.1:0-17844 GCA_045577475.1 Eubacteriales bacterium
TGTTTCTGCATTCCCCGATATTGAGCCTGCTCTCGGCTACTACGACGAAGGTATTGTAGAGGTTGCTGACTGGGAAATCAAGTTCATGGTTGAAAACGGTATTGACGTTCAGCATCTCTGCTGGTACTGCGGTCAGAACGACATTACCGTTCCCATGAAGAAGACAAACCACAACAATGCACTTCATGACGGTTTCTTCAACGCAAAGTACTCCGATATGATGAAGTTCACATTCATGTGGGAAAACTCAGGCGTTAACTGCAAGAGTCTTGACCAGTTCAAGGAATTTATCTGGCCTTACTGGATGGACTACTACTTCCTTGACGACAGATACTACACCATCGACAACAAGCTTGTATTTACCGTTTGGAGCTACGCAAAGTTTGAAGAAGCCTTCGGCGGTGTTGCAAATGCAAAGGCGGCTGTTGAATGGATGAACGAGGATGCCAAGGCAAACGGCTTTGACGGTGTTCTTGTATTCTTTGCAGACGGTCACAACACAGAAGCCTCAGCTTTCAAGAAGATGGCAGACCTCGGCGGCAGTGCTTCTTATGCTTACCACTGGCAGCAGGACGGCATTTATGCCAGCAAGACAATTCCCAGACTCCAGAAGAATCAGGATCACAAGAAAATTCACATCGTTCCCACAGTTTCCGTCGGCTTCAACAACGTAGGCTGGTCAGGAGAAAGAAAAGACCTTGCTTCCCTCGAAGACCACAAGAAGGTGCTTGAATACATCAAAAATGACTACCTTACAAAGGAAGAAGGCTGGAAGGCTAAAACTCTTATCGTTTCCACATGGAACGAATACGGCGAAGGTACTTATGTAATGCCTACAGAAGGTCTGCACGGCTTCGGTTATCTTGAAAATGTTGCAGAGGTTATCTCAGGCGATACAAAGCACGAAAACAACATTTATCCTACCGAACAGCAGAAGGCAAGACTCGGTCATCTCTATCCCGAGTCCAAGACAAGTATGGAAAGACTTGACTACCTCAAGGAAGAAGAATCCGAAAGCATGATTCCTGCAAAGGTTATTGCTTCCTTTGAAGGCGAAGACTTTGAAATTGAAATGAACACCCAGTCCATTTCATACGAAAACGGTGTTGCTATAGGTGTTTCAGTTCACAATGACCCTGCGTTCAGAGTTAAGGCATCTGAAATTCCCGAAGGCATTGATATGTCTGAGGTTGTGGCTATTAGATTTGAAATTGCTGCTATCCCTGCAGGAACTTCAACAGTTTACTTTACAACTCAGGAAGACCCAAAGCTTAGCGAAAGCAAGACTTTCAGAATTCCCCTTAAGGAAAGCGATGAGCCTCAGGAATACATTGTATACACAAGTGAAAACAAGAATTGGGCAGGTACTTTCGGAAGATTCAGACTTGACATTATAAACAGCCCCGGCACATACAAGGTTAAGAAGATTGAGCTTCTCGGTTACTCCGAGGAACAGCTTCCTCCTCAGCTTTATGTTGACAATGTTAAGTTTGACAGTCACATTCCCGCCGACTTCAGAAACGACGAGGTTTATGTAACAACCGATGCTTACAACGGTTTCTTCAGTCTTCACAACTACTACTACGAGTGGTCAAGAAAGACAGGTGTTCTCAAGATTGTAAGCAAGAATGACACAGAAGTTATCCTTACTGTAGGCAGCGACAAGGCTCTTGTTAACGGCAAGGAAGTACAGCTCAAAGAAAAGATTGCTCTTGTTGACGGTATTGTAGAAGTGCCTCTCAAGTGGCTTTACGACACAACAGGTATAAGCTACACAATTGAAGGAACCAAAATTGATGCTTACTCAGCTGAAGCAAAGTATGTTGAAATTCTTAAAAACCGCAAGGATGGCGAATGGTTATTTGACATTCCCGGTGATGCCGAAGGCTTTACGGCAGCAGACGGTACAATGACAATTGCAGACGGCTGTCTTAACGGTGAAGCTATTTACAGAGAATCAAGCAAGAACTACGATGTAAGATATACCGTAAGCAATCTTGTTCATCCCTCAGGCAAATACAACAAGGCTACCATCCGTATGTCAGCAAATGTTGAACAAGATACAGGTGTTGCACTCTACTTCATTACAACGGTTGAAACCAACTGGAACCAGGCTAAATGCATTACTGTTCCTATCAAGGCAACGGACAACGGCAAATTTATTGAGTACACCCTTGATATGGGAACACTCGAAGGTTGGACAGGTGATATTACAGCACTAAGAATCGACCCCATCGGAGGAGCAGGCACATTCTCAATAGATTATATCAAGCTCAGCCATGATCCTTCCATAAAGAAGCTCAACGGTCTTCCCTATGCCGAAAATCTCAAGAACGCTGATGCTGAAGACAGTGAGGTTGCATTCTACGGAAGTAATGCAGCAAAGATTTCCATTGTTAAGGATGAGCAGACAGGCAGCAACGCATATCTTGTTGATGCACAGCAGGAAAAGGCTTGGCTGTATGCCCGTCAGAATGTTAACTGGGAAGCAGGTGCTACGTATGAGATTTCTTTGGACGTAAAGTATACAAAGCGTTTTGACGGCAATATGGAAGCAAAAACAAGTATTCTTACAAACATAATTTATGAAGATGCTGATGGCAAAACAGACCACCCTTGTCAGCTTGCAAATTTTGCTCCCATTGATGGATGGCAGAAAGTGACAATAACTGTAACAATTCCCGAAAATGCAAAGAATGTTGACGGCGGTCAGTTCTCTATCTATACAAATCCCTCAGAAGATTTCACTATGAGCTACATGTTTGACAACGTAGTTATTACAAAGGTCAGCTAAACTCACAGACACAAAGCAACGGTCTGCGGCTTAAACCGCAGACCGTTTTACTTTATTCATTCCAAAATTCGTCCACTACCCGTGACAAAGACTGTTCATCATTGACAAGCCTTACATTTTTCCAGCTTTGCGGAAAGGTCCTTTTATGGGACATTTTTGCATATCTGTCATCAACAAGCACCGCAAAGCCTTTGTCGGTTTTTGTTCTTATTACTCTGCCTGCCGCCTGATAAACCCTGTTAAGTCCCGTATATGTATAGGCATAATTATACCCCAGACCATCACCTATTGTTTTATCAAAATGCTCTTTAAGCATATCACGTTCAAAGCAAATGCCGGGAAGTCCTGTTCCCACAATTACAGCACCCGATAGTCTATCGCCTTTGAGGTCAACGCCCTCAGAGAACATGCCGCCGCTAAGGGCGAACCCGATTAGGGTTTTATCGGGGGTTTCCTTAAAACATTCTAAAAAATCGCTTCTTTCCTCCGAGGACATTTCCTTATTCTGAAGCACAGTGTTTTCCTCGGGAAACATCACGCAAAACTCATCATACACAATTTGCATATAGGCATAAGAGGGAAAAAAGCAAAGGTAATTTCCTGTCTTTTTCTCGGTAACAAGCTTAATAATGTTGCACACCGTTTCAATGCTCTGCTGTCTGTCCTTAAAACGTGTAGAAATGTTTTTATAAATACAGACAAGAAAATTTTCAGTCGGAAATGGTGACGGCAGTGACAGTATTTCGTCCTCCTCCAAATCGGCACCAAGCATTTTTATATAATATTCAGATGGAGTCATGGTTGCAGAAAAAAACGTGCAGCTTCTCATTTTAGCTGTTGCAAGACTTATCTGATTTGAAGGATTGGCACAATACAGTTTTACACAGGTATCGTTTTCAGTCAAAGTGCAAAAGTCAATATAGTCGTCTTGAAACACGCTTTCAATATCGAATATTTCTACAAAAAAGCTGATATCAAAAAATAATTGTAAGGTCTGCTTTTTAACCTCATCATGAGTTTCATCCTCAGACAAAAACTTTCGATAGGCATCACAAAAATCACGAAACGGCTGCAAATCGTTTTCAGAAAGAGAAATCTTTTTCTCACTCTTTTCGCTCATTTCCAGTCCGACTCTGACCTTTTCCATAAAAGCAATACACTTATTAAGCCTGCCTGTGAGCTTTCTCAGTCCCTTAAACTGTTTGGAATACTTTTTAAGCTGAAGAAACGTTAAGCTCGCCGAATACATTTCTCTTGCTCTGTCAACAAGATTATGAGCTTCATCCACAAGAGTTATATAATCTCCTGTCCCCTCGCCGAAATATCGGCACAGCTTAGCTTTGGGGTCAAATACATAGTTATAATCCCCTACCACAACATCACAGTATTCCGATGCATCAAGCTGAAGCTCAAAAGGACAAACAGTGTGCTTTTCTGAAATTTGCAGAAGGATATCCTTGGTAATTGTATCATTCTCGCTAATCAGCTCAAATAGTGCATCGTTAACCCTGTCATAGTGACCTTTTGAATATTCGCATTCACTTGGCAGACAGTTTCTTTCACGTGGACAAAGCTTTTCCTTTGAGGTCATTGAGGCGTAATTGATTTCGGCACCTTTTTTTCTGCACATATCAAGGCAGTCGGTAGCGGCAATAGCACCAACATTTTTAGCACTGAGATAAAATATTTTATCCCCTTCACCCTCGCCCAGTGCTTTCAGTGAAGGAAAAAGAGTCGACACGGTTTTACCAATTCCTGTAGGTGCTTCGGCAAAAAGCCGCTTACCGTCACGAATGCATCTATAAATTTTTGCAGACAATTCCCGCTGTCCCTTTCTGAACTCACCATAGGGAAAAGTCATTTGATGCAGACTTTCGTTTCGACGGATTTTATGGTTATACACAAGTCTTGCCCACCGTAGATGCATACCGATAAACTCATCAAACCATTTTCTAAGTTCAGTATACGTAAATTCCTTTTCTATCGTTTTAGTGTCGTCATCATCATAATTATAATAGGTAAGCCGTAATGTGATAAAATTTAAACTGTTTACCTGTGCATACATAAAGCCGTAGCACATAAGCTGCGCACTGTAGGATTTTATGCTATTCCATTCAAGATTTTCAAGCTCCAGTGACGTAGTTTTAAACTCATCAATAACCGTTGCATCGCCCTTTTCCAGAATACCGTCCATGCTTCCTGTCAAGTGATATTCATAGCCGTCAAAATCTTCAGTATACTTAATATGAAATTCCGAACAATACCCGGGATTTTCCTTTTTATAGCGGCTTTGCAGGTCACGGTGAATTTTTGCACCTCTTACCATCGCATTTCCCGTTATATCTGTTCCTCCTGAATATACGTTTCCCGTTCTGAATAAAAACTCACACAGCTCACGGACAGAGGCGTGAATTTGTCTTATGCTGTTGTCAAATAAGTATTGCATTTTCCCGCCTCGTTTTCATAATAATTCTTACTACATAATTATAAAATAATTTATAAGAGCTGTCAATGACAAATACAAAAAATGGGCTGCAAATTTTGCAACCCATCATTCTGCAATTTAACAAAAATCAAACCGCTATTTCTTCTCCGTCGAGGAAATATTCCTGAAGAAAGTCCTGAACGTCATCGTCAACATTATTTGTAATAAGATTCTTAAACTCAGTCGCTTCTCGACCGGTCATTTCATCAAGCACAAGAGATTCAACATATTCAACTTCGTTGCCGTATACTTCGCCTACATATGCCTTATCCACATAAATTCCTGCCTTTGCATCAGCCAACACAAGCTTCATACAGTAAACCATTTCTCCGCGAGCCGTTTTGTGCTTGTTATTTGTAAGAGAAATGGAGTTTAACTGCTCTATACCTTTTTCAAGCATAGGAATAAGTTCAGGATCATTGGGATTTGATTTTATAACAGCATAAAAGTCAGTATAATCCTTAACAACATAATCTGTTACATCAATGACGTCATCCTCATCACCGTTTTCCTTAAGCGACCATCCAAGGAATATATCGCCTTCAAGCTCGGGATCGGCAGGCTTCTTGGGATTTGCACCCTTGAGAACGCTCTGGGTTGCATGTATTTCTTCATTTACAAAGAAATAAACCTCATAATAAACCTTTTCCTGCGGCTCGTCATCATCATCTCCACTGTCGCCACCACCGGGACCGCCACCACCGGGACCGCCGCCTGTTTCACTCTTAATAAATACAGCGTACAGTATTGTATCGGAAACTATTACAAGCTCATCTACACATACAGTTTCTCCGCCATCCTGCAAAGACCAGCCAAGAAAATCATATCCCGCCGTTTCAGGTGCATTTTCAGGCTCAACGGGACTGTTGCCGTATTCAACAGTTAAAGAATCAAACAGTGTAGCACCGTCATAAAAATCAACCTTAAAAGTTTTCTTTTCAAAAACAGCCTCATAATCAGTATTTCCAATTATCATTATATTGGCAGCATCACAAATTTCACTCTGACCTACAACTCTCCAGCCTACAAATCTGTAAGAATCGTCAACAGGTGCAGGAGCTTCTGGAACTGTGGGATAATCGCCAATAAGAACTGTATCAGTTTCACCAAGCTGTGTTTCTCCGTTAAAGAAGCGAACCTCAGCAGTAAGAGGCTCTGCAGGTGGCACAACAAACAGCGAAAGAAGTGCGGCAAGCTCATAGCGCTTTATATTTTCTTTAGCTCTGAAGGTTTTATTTTCTTCAAGAGGCATAAGTAAATTCATAACAACAAGCTCAACAGCCTCTTTTGCCCAATCGGAAACCTCATCGTTAATTGTAACATTCAAGCCAAGATTCATCGGCTTTACAATTCTGTTTATAATCACACAAACTTCCTGTCTTGTGATATTATTATCAGGTCTGAAGGTTCCGTCCTCATAGCCTTCAACATAGCCCTCCTGCTGTGCTGCAAGAACGTAGGGTGCATGCCATTGTTCAGCGGAAATATCGGGAAATCCCGCTGCTTCATCGTACTTTACATAGTTGAAGGTAAGATTAATCATCTTACACATTTCGGCTCTTGTAACGCCGTTCTCGGGGCGGAAGGTATTATCACCGTAGCCATCAATTATTCCACTTTCAACCATTTTTGTGATAGCTTCGGCATACTGGCTGTCAGCAGGAACATCTGTAAAATATGACTTATTTTCATTTTCAGGTTGTGCTTCTTCGGATGAAACACTATTTTCACCTTCAGTAAGCGGTTCATCAGTTTCTTTATCAGTTGCTTCAGAGTCCGTTGCATCAGTATCAGGCACTACCGTTTCTGTAGCTTCTGTATCTGTAGCTTCCGTTTTTGTAGCTTCTGTATCTGTTACTTCAACTTCTTCAGTTTCCGTAAAAGTTGAGCCAAGATCTATAAGCACATCTTGAGCGAACACATTGGTTATAAGCATCATAAGACACAGAGCCAATGCAATAATTCTTTTTAATTTCATAAATAATCCTTTCTTTACAGCTTGAGCAGACGGTTTCCCGTCTGCTCAAAAAACTCGGGTCTGCTATTATCTGTCTTCCAAACCTCTTTCCACTGTTACCGTATATCCCTTAAGTCCCTTTTCAAAGTAAACTATAGAGAACAAGTTCTTAAGACCACCGTCAAACACATAATCGGTTGTGGCATCTTTATTATCGTTGAGCCAGCAATATTCGATTTCATCAAGCATATCTACAAAGTTTTCATGAGTGATCTCCTTCTTAACCTCAGCACCTTCGTACTTATCAAGAATTACATCAGCTCTCATGCCAAACTTTTCGAGTCCCTTATAGTAATACATTTCTATAGTTTCATTTGTAAGGAATCTCAAGAAGAAGGGTTCCATTTCAAAGGATACCTTATTATCAACCTTCATGAAGGCGTCCTTGATATCGGGATCTTCCATAAGGTCGTGATAATACTGTTCAATGGATTCGGGAAGTCCTTCCTCGGCATATCTTTCCATCAATACGTTAGGATGGTTATACATTGCAAGAATGAGATCTTCGTTATCTTCAGCAAAGCCTCTGATTGTGCTGAACTCAACTCCGCTGTTATCAGGATTGAGGAACCAAACAAACATATCGTCAGCAAGCACTGAACCGGGCATCAGAACATCCTTGTAAATGTCACTGAGTCTTCTGATGTAGAAGCCACTTGAAGGTTCATAGCAGGACTTGGGTGTACCTTCAAAGAAGTTATTCTCGTAGGTATCATAGTCCATATCAAACAGAGCAATTATATCCTCAATATAAGGATTATTCTTATAAAGAGTGGTGTAAATCTTACCGCCTCTGCCGCCGATAGTTTCAGCCTTTGCGATAGCTGCATCATATCCATTCATAGCATACTCATGCATAGGCGCTACAACATCGGTAATGGGATTAATGTTTACGTAGAATCCACTGTATACCCACTGATCGGTCATGCCGTTCTTAACGTTTTCTCTTGCCTGTTCAAGGCTTGTCATAAAGTCATCGTGGGATCTTTCATAGATATCTTCAATAATATGGAGAGGAAGCTTTTCAACCATGCTTCTTGAAACATTCTCAGGAAGCTTTGCATAAACATATTCTTCCATGAATGCATCAAATGTCATAGCTTCAACCTTTTCAGCAACCTTATCCATGATGAATTCATCATTAAGAAGCGTTACCTCAAACTTTTCTTCATAGGTTGCTTCCTTCTTAAACTTGAGTGAAGCCTCAAGCCTACCGCTGTTATCAATCCAACCGAGGTTGTTTTCAACATAATCAACAAGCTCATCGTCAAGCTCCATAAGGTTATTGATAATATCTCTTGTAAGAGTATGACCATGTTCGCCCATATCTCTTATATACTCGATTACCGTAATGAGAATATTGATGTCAATATCGCCTTCATCAATCATCTTATTTGTAACCTTTTCCATGAACTGAAGAATGATTGTATGGTCAGAGTCAATCAGATAGAGGTCATCAAAGAGGTTAACAATTATTTCATTTCTGAATTCTTCATCAGCGTGTACAAATGAATCAACTATATCAGAAAAATCGGTAACGGACTTTACATACGTCTTGATATCGGCTACATATTCACTTTCGGTACTCGGATCACCGTCTGTTTCGTTAGTCTTGATATCATCAATAACATCATCAATAACGGTATCAATTGCATCCTGAACGAAGTCAAGGTTATATACCTTGTCGTTACTGAGTCTGTCAACCTCCTGCTGTGCAAGAGCAAGCTTCTTACTGTCATCAGCAAGAACGTCGCCAAGGTAATCATCAATTGCGAAGTCAAGCAGGTCACTGAATTCATCATTGTTGATAAGAGTCAACGCAAAATCAGCAAGTTCTGTTCTGAGAGGAAGATTTGCAACAACCTCTGTCTTCATTTCTTCCTTAACAGTGTCTTTATTATCGCCATAATAATCACCGATTAAGGTCTTGATGTTACTTGCACCTGCATAGTTCTTAAGTTTGCTTACAGCATCGGGATCGTCTGCGATAAACTGAGTTACAGCATCAATCTTTTCCAGTCTTGTAAGTGTAACACCGGGAATATATCCGCCGTAGAATTCTGCAATCTGTTCGTCTGTAATATAGTCAACAATTACTTCGGGATTATCCTTAATATAATCATCAGCAAGGTTATAATCGTTGATATATTCCTTAATTTCATTATCAACAGTTTCGCTGTCAAGAGCAAAGATTTCATCAATAATTGTTTCAACAAAATCATTATCGGTAAGAATCTTTTCCTTAACATCAGTTTCAATGATAGAAACATCTTCCTTAATTACTGATGTTGCTGCACTCTTGAACTCAGCGTCGGTCATACCCATAATGTAATTTATGATTTCATCATTATATGTACCCTTCTTAATTTCCGACTTAATATAGTCTTCAATAATCTCGACAACATCAGCATTGGGTGTGTCCTCGCTGAGAGCCTTAACAACAACGTCTGTTACAAAAGCAACGAACTCAGTCTCGTTTGTCCTCTTGTACTCGGTAAACATTTCACAAATCATCTTTTCAAGATCATCCGTGTCGTCCGCTTCAACAAGAGATGTTGTATAGGTCATAAAGAATTCCTCAACGTGAGTAATTTCTTTTTCAATAATATCCACTGCAAGGTCATGCATCATATCACGTGCAATGTCCTCGTGACCAACGATAAGGTCGTCAACCAATTCTTTAAGATGTTCGGCTGTTTCATCAATATCGTGTGTAAGGATGTAATCGAACAGGAAGTCTTCAAGACTTGTTACCGCACTGTCATCAATAAAGCTTTCGAGGAAATCTTCAAAGCCTTCTTCACCCATAAGTCTTGCAAATCTTATAAGCCTATTGAAGTTTGAGATTTCGTACTTATCTCCAACCTTATCAAATACGCCCTTGTCGGTAAACTTTTCGTATACCTTATCTTCAATACCTGAATACTCCAAGTCGAACTCTACAAGCTCTGCATTAACAAAGATGGCGTTCTTTACGGTATCAAGGAATCTTGTATCGTCATCATACAGAACTTCGTAAACAGCGGGATAATCAATCTGAGGAGCTTCAATCACTACAGAAATTTTCTTTGCCTTTGCATATACATCAACATCGGATGTAAATACAAGGGTGCTTTCAACGCCTTCCTGATAGAATTTTTCAAATTCTCCGCTTTCGGCATCCTCATACCACCAGTACAACGGAATGAGATATGTGAAATCTTCAGTATAAACACTGCCAAATTCGGGAATCTTCCAGAAGCCTTCTACATAACCTCTATCAAATTCAAAAGTATAGGTAATAGCACCGTATCTATCAGATTCCGAGTGAACTACGGCTCTGAATTTGTCAAGGTTCTCTTCATCATCGGGTTTTGTTCCGTATCTTACTTCAACAACTACGTTAGGCTGTGAGTAAGTCTTGGTATCGCTGTCATAGTAATTACCTGCGGGATTATAGAAGTTTACATCAACGGTTTCTCTTGCGTAATAAATCTTAAGTGTAAGTACATCAGGCTCCTTAGGGATCTGACCTGAGAGAATCTGATTATCATGTGTAATCTTTGTAAAGCCTTCAACTTCAATTTCTTCAGCTACAACTGAAGTACCAATCTTTCCGTAAAGCTCGGTGGTTTCATACAGTGAGTATGTGGGATTACCATGTTCATCAAGCTCAAGGTCTTCAAAATAGTGTTCTACATAATATATTACAGCATCTTTATCAACAATTACGGGATAGTAAACAAGATTTTCTGTTACTTCAACATCTACAAGTTCATCCCTATCAACGCCTGTTTCAGCGTCTGCCTCTGTTGCCCAACCTACAAACCTTTCATGGTCTTCAACGGGCACTTCGTCATCCTGCGGGATATCGGAATCAGTAAGCTTATATCCGTATTTATAGGTTTCTTCACTTACTGTGTCGAACTTAACTGTGTATGTCAGTCTTCTATAGTATACATGTAGTTCAAGTGTTGAACCGTCAGAAGGTACTGTGCCTTCAAGTACCCCATCGTCATGATCAAAGTATTCAAAGCCTTCGGGAAGGTCATCACCTGTAAATATTTCAGCTTCAACATTTGTTGCAGGCTTTGCGGATTCGGTTACCGTTGTTATATCAGCATCGTATGAGCCGTCAAGAGATTCAAAGTGGTGATAAATCTTATACTCTACTGCTCCAAGCTCTGCAAATGCTGGATAGTATGTTACGTCGCCTGTAACAATTTCTTCTTTAAGTTCATCCTTGCTCTTTCCTGCTGTATCACCTTCTGTTGTTGACCAGCCCATGAACTGCTGACCTGCAGGAACTGTTACTTCATCGTCTTCAGGAATATCGTCTTCATCAATGTTTTGACCGTACTTATATTCATACTCGCCAAAGCCGTCGAACTCAACTGTGTATGTCAATCTTCTATAGTATACATGAAGTTTAAGTTCTGTACCGTCAGAAGGAACTGTTCCTGTGAGAACCTCATGACCAACATATGAGAAGTATTCAAAGCCTTCGGGAAGGTCGTCGCCTGTAAATATTTCAGCTTCAACATTTGTTGCAGGCTTTGCGGATTCGGTTACCGTTGTTATATCAGCATCGTATGAGCCGTCAAGAGCTTCAAAGTGGTGGTAAATCTTATATACTACTGCTCCAAGCTCTGCAAATGCAGGATAGTATATTACATCTCCTGTAACAATTTCTTCTTTAAGTTCATCCTTGCTCTTACCTGCCGTATCACCTTCTGTTGTTGACCAGCCCATGAACTGCTGACCTGCAGGAACTGTTACTTCATCGTCTTCAGGAATATCGTCTTCATCAATGTTCTGACCGTACTTATATTCATACTCTCCAAAGCCGTCGAACTTAACTGTATATGTTAATCTTCTGTAATAAAGTTTAAGAGTAGTTCCATCGTCGGGAAGAATCTCGGAAGGAACAGCATCGGGATGGTCTACATATAATTCAAAGCCAACGGGAATTTCATCTGCCGCAAGCTCATCTGCTGTCACTTCAAAATCGGGAACTGCAGAATCTACATATGTGAAGGTTGAATCAAGCACATAGCTGCCGTCAAGTTCTTCAAAGTAATACTCAACCGTATAGTCAACAGGATCCTTGTCTGTATAAACAGGATAGAAGGTTGTAGTATCTTCATCAATTGTAACATCATCAAGATCTACCACATCATCGGCTTCCCCGTCGGGTTCTGTTGACCAGCCCTCAAAGTTCTTACCGGGAACCTTCATATCATCGTCAGAAGGAATTTCGGAATCATCAACGGTCGCACCAAACTTAACATCTTCAACTGTCTTTACTTCGTTTCCGTCCTCATCCTTGAACACAACATCATAAGTAAGTCTGTTATAGTAAAGTACAAGCAAGAGTGAGCCGTCTTCAAGTACTGTGCCAAAAAGAATTT
This sequence comes from Eubacteriales bacterium, assembly GCA_045577475.1. GTDB lineage: Bacteria > Bacillota > Clostridia > Oscillospirales > CAG-382 > UMGS1387. The sequence continues at coordinate 12,687 of JAZNIM010000131.1, forward strand.
GGTCAGGATGTGCAAAGTACACGAAACCTTCAATACCTGTAAGAGGTGTTGCAGTTACCGTAAGGTCAGGTCTTTCCATGAAAATCTGAGTTGCTGCAACATCTTCATCAACAACATAAGCACTGCCGTCTACAGTTTCAAGTCTGTGCTCAACCCTATATTCAACCTTATCCTTTTCAACAAGTATCTGGTAATATGTAACAGGACCTGTAATTACAACATCCACAAGGCTGTCAACCAAATCACCGGAAGAATTATCGGGTGTTGTAGACCAACCTACGTATTTCATACCCGGTACTTCATCGGGATCGGTAATGCCAGCATCAATAATATCCTGTTCGGTAATAACATGTCCGTGAGCAACATTTGTCATAGGACTACCGGCAGGATTTCCGTCGGGATCAACAAATGTTACTTCATACGTATATACAGGATACAAAACTGTATCATCAAGAACCTTGATTTCATCATCAACTGTTCCGTCATCCTCGGTTGACCAGCCGATAAATGTCTTACCTTCTTCGGGATAAACCTCTGCAGGAAGACTGTCAAGAACCGATTCATATCTTGCATCAAACTCGGGAATATCATTGCCATCTACAGCCTTTGCATCAAAGCTTACCTTAAACGACTTACGTGTATAGTATACAGAGTATTTGGGATTTCTCGAAAGGAGCTTGACACCGTCTGCATACTTATCGTAGTTAGGGTGATCTGTATCAAGTTCGAAACCGTGGATATCACCTGCCTCAGTCAAGGGGTAAACTTTTTTGCCAACCCTGGCTTCGCCTGTAACATCGGTTGTGCGCTCATAGTCATCATAACCCACGCCTTCATCAACAGGTTCAAGGAAACGCATGATGGTATAGGGATATCTAAGGTTTGTGCTTCCGCCTCCGCCGCCACCGCCGGATCCACTGCCTGTTCCGTCACCTGATTTTTCAAGGAAGGTTGCGGGAGTGTTTTCAACAAGCGTACCAACGAATGCCTTATCGGTTCTGTAGTTATTGAAGTGAACCGTACCGTTAAGGTTATTGATAATAACGTTTTCATCCACAGTTACATTATCAAATTCTACATTTCTGATTTCCTTGGATGCACTTTCACCACCACGGACAATAATGTGACCTGTTACGTGAGAGTTTTTAATTAAAAATGTGCCGTCACCAACACCGTCGGCAATAACAAGGTCACCGTTAATTACAACATTTTCAAGTGTAACACCGGGGGTTCTGACCATAACAGAGCCGTCAAACACGAGAGGTTCAGCTTCGGATTTTCCGCCAAAACGACCTTTATTCTCTTCGGTTACATCATAGTCGCTTATGTAGTACTTAAACAGATTGTGGAATACCTGAGCAAGTTCTTCTCTGGTAATGCTGTCTCTTGGCTGCAATGTCCACTCATCGGTTTCTTCGTTATGATAGCCGTTAACATAGCCTTCATCAACCATACCGATGATTGCTTCCTTAGCCCAGGAGTCAACCTTTGCTCTGTCTTCAAACTTTTTAAGCACTTCTTCGTCCGTTCCAGAAACAAAGAGAGCACGTGCAAGAGTAAGGAATACGTCTTCTCTTCTCATGCTGTCTTTGGGTGAAAATGTTGTGGAGCTTGTACCGTTCATTACACCCATCTTATATGCCTTGGATATACTGTTGTCCTGATAGAACCAGTCATCCTCATTAACATCAGTCAGCATGCTGATATCCTGAGTCTGAATTGCGCCGAATGCTCTTGTTACAACTGCAGCAAATTCAGCTCTTTGAAGATTATCCTGCGGTGCTATAATGCCGCCGCCTTTACCTTGCAGCAAGCCATTATCAAGAGCTGCTACCATTGCATCATATGACCAATGACCCTTCGACGGAAAATCATCAAAGGATGACGGTGTCAATGCAAATGAAACTGTCTGCATAAGCATAACAATTACTAACAGCATGGCAATTAAACGTTTTGTTTTCATATTATATCTACCTCTCTTTGCTTAGGGTTATTTATTAAAATCAGTCAGCATAACGGCTGATGTGATAAGCTTTAGAATTTTCTTTTTCCGTGTTGTATGCGCTGAGCAGCGAGTCAGCCAAAGACTCATCACGACCGTTCGCCTTTAACAAAGCTCTCAGTTCGGAAACAAGTGCATAAACCTGTGCATCGCATTGTGCCTCCATGGAAGCTATCTGTCCGGCATAGTTGTTATAAATAGCCATCTTTGACGAATATACCTGTTGTTCTTTCGGCAATGCGTAGAACTCATAGTACATTGTACTGACAATTGAAGAAATAGAGCCGGTGTACTGTGACTTATACACATACATTTTTGCAACAAGTGCAGCTATCTGTTCATCCACTTCGGAAGCAGCATCGTCTGTGTCCTCAGTGCTGTCAGAAGCAACATCAGTCTGCGTTTTTTTATCAGACTCTGTTTTCTTGTCGGCATCCTTCTTCTCCGTTGATGAACTGTCTTTTTTTGGTGATTCATCTTTTTTATCCGTACTTTCGGTTTTATCGGATTCCGAAATCACTTTCTCTTCACTATCGTTCTCAGCGGGAGTTTCATCGGTTTCTCCTTCTTCAGATGAGTCGATGCTTTCATCACTTTCCTCAGTCTTATCCCTGCCCAACAGCTTATCGGTTATTTCCTTTTCATCAACAATTTCACCGCTTCCGATTTTCTCAAAATCATCATCTGAAATCTTAAAGCCGTGTTCCCTGAGTGCTTGTGCCTGTTCTTGTTTATTTGCTTCAATATTCTTTTCGATTTGTTCGGTGGATGTTGTAAGTCCCTTCAGTGCAGAAGTGAAATTTCCCCAACCAACAGCGAAATTTCCTCTACCCACATAAAAGATACCTACTACAAAAATCACAGCTGCCAAAACAACTATTGATGCCAATACAATAAGCAGTACTTTTAAAGCTTTTTTCAAAAAATGCTCACCTCTCAAATGCATACAGCTACAGATTCTAATACGTATAATATTATACATTCATTAAGTTGATTTGTCAATGGTTTTGGTAAAATTAACGATATTTTGAATAATATTTCAGCACCGGAAACACACCTTACTTTACCGCTGTTAACTTAGACGTAAATTTCAAGAAAATAGTTCCCTTAAACGTATTACAGCTTTAAAGTAAAACGATTCTTATCAAACTCAATAATTCCTTCATGCCTCATTTTGCACAACTCATTTGACATTGCACTTCTGTCTACACCGAGAAAATCAGCAAGCTGCTGACGGTTGAACGGAATGGTAATATCTCCTCGCCCCTGTTTTTTTGCTTCGTCGGAAAGATAAGACAACAGCTTTTCCCTTGTGGTTCTTTGGGACACATAGCCGAGCTTTGTTACAAGAAGTCTGTTCTTTTCGGACATAACATAAAACAGATTTCTCATAACCGTAGAGTGAAATTTGCAGCCTGTGGGACAAACCGATAATATTCTGTCAACATCAAAGAACAGTACCGTACTGTTTTCCACAGCAACCACATCGTTAAGCATAATATTATGGTCAGGCGATGCATATGCTTCACCGAACATATCTCCCCTTCCCACATAATTGATTATGCTCCTGTTTCCCCAATAATCCTCATTTTGTATATGAAGCTTTCCTTCGGCAAGAATCATGACATATTTAACATGCTCACCGCTCCTATACACATACTCGCCTTTTGCATATTTAGCTTTTTTTGCATCAAGACAGCCCAGCATGCTTTCTATTTCATCCTCGCCTACACCTGAAAAAAGTCTTGATTTTCTTAAAATTCCTAAAAATTCTTTCACTATTTCCTCATTTCTGTTGTAAAAACAACCGTTTTATTGCTTTAATTATACTATAATATACCCGTAAAGTCAAGAGAAAACAGGAGGAAAATACATATGATAAGAAAAATTATAAAAATCGACGAAGAAAAGTGCAACGGCTGCGGACTGTGTGCTGCGGCTTGCCACGAAGGTGCTATAGGAATGGTTAACGGCAAGGCAAAGCTTTTACGTGAGGACTATTGCGACGGTTTAGGCGACTGTCTGCCGTCATGTCCCACGGGAGCAATCAGCTTTGTAGAGCGTGAGGCTCTTGCTTATGATGAAAAGGCTGTAAACGAGGCTAAGAAAAAATCAGAAAAGCCTCTGCCCTGCGGATGCCCGGGTACAAATTCAAAGGCAATTCACAGAGAACAAAGTGCATGTGAAATCCCACAGCCCAAGGCGGCTCAGACACATCTCAATCAGTGGCCTGTACAGATAAAGCTTGTTCCCGTGAACGCCCCATACTTTGACAATGCAAATCTGCTTGTTGCCGCAGACTGCACAGCGTATGCATACGGCAACTTCCACAATGAGTTCATGAAGAACAGAATTACTCTTATAGGCTGTCCAAAGCTTGACATGATTGAATACTCCGAAAAGCTCACGGAAATTATAAAGAACAACAACATCAAAAGCGTAACAGTTGTACGCATGTCCGTTCCCTGTTGCGGAGGAATAGAAAATGCTGTAAAGACAGCTCTTATGAACAGCGGCAAGTTTATTCCGTGGCAGGTAGTTACAATTTCTACCGACGGAAAAATCATTGACAGATAATGAAAAAAGCTGTGACGGGTAAATCCTATCACAGCTTAATTTTTTGTTCTTATGCTTTGCACATTTTTATAAAGTGCTCAAATATGTATCTTCCGTCTACTGTATCGTTTCTCGCTTTGTCAAAACACATTCTTTCGGGATGCCACTGAACCGAGAAAATCGGAAGAGTTTTGTGTCTTAGTCCCTCGACGGTTTTATATTCATCATCTGCCCTCATTGTAATTTCAAGCTCTGCACCGAGTTTCTTTACAGCCTGATGATGCATACTGTTTGTACAAAAGCTATTCCCGTAAATACTTGTCATAATATTTTCACAAGCGGTAAAAGCCTTATGGACGGCATCAGCACCGTTTTCACCTCTATGGATATGTGCGTTATCAATATGCTGATAAAGCGTTCCGCCAAAAAGAACATTTATGAGCTGATGACCTCGGCAGATACCGAGTATCGGCTTACCGATGCGGATAAACTCTTTAGCTACGGCAATTTCAGCTTTATCCCTTTCATAATCAATACCTACCGAGCCGTCAATGACTTCCCCGTAATATTCGGGACTTATATCGCTTCCTCCGCAAAGGA
>JAZNIM010000132.1:0-13264 GCA_045577475.1 Eubacteriales bacterium
GTTTCCAATAACGCACAGTGCGTGAGAAAGCATGGCACATTCGGCACAATGCTCGGTTAGGTTTTCGTTTCTAAGGTTACGCATAAGCCCCCAGCGGTTAATGTATTTCATTCTGAAGGCAAGTGCAAAAAATGAATTATCCCTCATAATTCCTCCACAGGTTTACAGGAAACTCTTTTCCTTTTAAAATCTCTTATATTATATCACATTTGCATTCTAAATGCAATAGGATGTTTTCTTACTTTAAACACTTAGAAACAAAAAACGAGAGGCTGAAAAATCAGCCTCTCTGAACTCATGCTTTATTCTGCAGCCTCACCAAAGTATCTCATAAGGATCGTAGCCGCTTCTGCTCTTGTTGCGTTGTCACGGGGATTAATGGTGGAGGTTGTTCTTCCCTTCATCAGTCCTGTGCCAACCGCCCAGTTCATTGCAGAAATTGCATATTCTGAAATATCGTCTGCATCGTCAAAGTGGAGGTTTTCTTCAAGAGTAACCGCCGCCATGCCCTTATATGCAGAGTATCTGAACATGATTGTCGCAATCTGCTCTCTTGTAATGTTGGCATCGGGAGCAAACTCTGTTTCGGTAACGCCCTTAACAATGTCGTTTGCCTTTGCCCAATCAACTGCCTTTGCATAGTATGCATCATCCGAAACGTCTGTAAAGCCTGCGTTTTCATCTGATTCAGGCTCACCCTCTGCTCTGTAGAGAACGGTTACAAGCATGGCTCTTGTAAGATTCAGACCGGGAGCAAATTCAGTTGTACTTACGCCATTGAACAGTCCCTTTGTCTCTGCGTACTCAACTGCCCCGTAGAACCAGTCGTCTTGCTTAACATCGGTAAAGGGATTTGTCCACTTTTCTTCGGTCTTGCCGTCATCCTTGCCATCTTCCTTACCGTCGTCGCCCTCATTCTTACCGTCATCGGGATCGTCAGCAAGCCACTGTGCATAAAGGTCAAAGCTCTTGGAAACAGCCATATTGAAGTTGTATACAGTTGTACATGCTGCATCTGTGAACCAGCCTACAAATGTGAAGCCTTCCTTAACGGGATCCTCGGGTTTAGTAACAGCTTTGCCGCCTTCAACCTTAACCTTTTCGCTTGTTTCATCATCGGTGTTAAAGGTTACGTAGTAGTATGTGGTGGATGATCCTCCTCCACCGCCGCCACCGCCTGTGCCGGTGGATTTTTTAAATACTGCAGCAACTTCAAGGTCTCTGCCGTATTCCATATGGTCAAGAAGTGTAAACTTGTATGTTCTGTTGGTGCTGACCTTTTCGCCGTAAACTTCCCAGTGTGAGAATTTATACTTATTATCAGGTGTTGCCACAAGTGTGATTTCATCAAGAATTGTGTATTCGCCTGCACCTGTAACAGTACCGTTTTCAGCAACTGCCGTTACGTTAAACTTATCAAGAGGAAGAAGTGTAACTGTTGTTACAATTTCAGCAATTGAGCCGCCTTCTCTTGTATCGGTTATAACATATGTAATATCGAATGTACCTTCACCGTCAGCAACTCTGTTACCGTTTTCATCAACGAGTACGTTTTCACCGTCAGTAATTTCATCCTTAATGGTGATTGTGAAGTTTTCGGGAACCTCATGGAACATGATATTGCCCATACCGCCGTCAACAGCTCCGTCTTTAACATAATTTTCAAGCTGTCCTGCAAGCTCATTTGCACCGTAGACTTCAAGAATTTCAACGGTGTAATCATCACTGTCAAAGCCGAACTTACCTTCGTTCACCATGACAAAGTTTGCAGCATCACGGCCTGTTATGCTTACCGTAAACTGAACGGGATATGTTCCTGCCGCTGTAATATCTGTCTTTGTTTCTGCTTCGACCTCAAAGTCAACATCATCACTATCGTACATTGTGCCGTTATCAAGCGTGAATCTTATACTGATATAGTCAACGGCTTTGTCCATACCCTCGGAGAATTCTCTGTTATAGAAGAATATTTCACTCACATTAATCTCTGCAGGCTTAACCGTAAGCTCATAAGACTCATATGTGAAGGTATAATTCTTTGCCGCCGCACCGCTTGCTACAAGTGTATAATTACCTGCCTTGAAGTCAGTATCTGCTAAATCAGCTACGCTTTCAAGCACTTCTGCCGTTTCTTCATATGCAAAGCCTGCGTACTTGATGCTGTATTCAAATTCATTGCCGTAGTAGATTTCATTCGCTTCTGCATCAATTGTAACTGTTACTTCCTTAGGAAGAACGGTAACCTTGATTTGCTTTGTCGCATCTGCATAGTCGTCGTTGCCTTCGGCACTTACCGTAACAGTAGCTTCGCCCGCACCAACAATTGCAAGCTTATTGTCCTCTGTAAACTTTACTACTTCTTCCGAATCAAGTGCATATTCAAGCACTGCGCCTTCAAGGTCGCTTACTGCTTCAAGAGCAACTGCCTCATCGCCGTATGTAAGCTCAAGCTTTTCGGGAGCTGTGATTGTCTGAGGATACTTATCAATGATTGTAAATGTACCCTTTTGAACACTTATGCTGTAGCATCCTTCGTTAACCATTGTATAAGTTACGTTGATGTCATACTCGCCTAAAGTCTCGCCTTCTTCTCTTTCGAGAGTTACAACAAGATCATCTGTTTCTTCAATACCTTCAAGAGTATAGGTAAGTTCAGGGTCTTCGTTATCAATCTTCTTGGAAGCATCGTTTGCTTTAATTGTGAAAGCCTTCTTTGCAACATTAAGTGTTACCTTGCTTTCCCAAGGATTATACTTGTAGTTTTCCGGAACGGTTGCCGTAAGAACCGCCTTACCCACACCTGTGATTGTAAGTGTGCCGTCCTCGTTAACCTTAACTATGCTTTCATTGCTTGAAACAACCGTAATGGGAGCATCTGCATTATATTCTTCACCGCACACAACACCCCATGTAAGACCCGTATCGCCGTAGGTGGCGGATGTGGGAGCGGTAAATGCAACATCCTGATCAAGCTTCTTCAATACATGCAGGTAATTCTTTACGAAAGTAACGCTATAGTTATCGCCTGCTGTAAGAGTGCCCTTCTTGATTTCATACTTCTTGCCTGCTGTATTACCGCTTGCTCTTGTGAGAGCACCTGTGATTTCATCGCCTTCTACAAGCGAGCCTTCGGTAATTGTATAGGTAAGTTCAGGATCATCCTGACCTGCATACTTGGTAATCTCATCAGCGGAAACGGTTATCTTACGCTTTGCAACGGTAATTTCCTTCTTATAGATGTAATCTGCATAGTCTTCATTACCCTTTACGGTAAGTGTAAGAGTTGCTTTACCTGCGTTCTTAACATCAACATTAAGTCCGTCAACCGCAAGAACATCGCTGTTTGAGGTTTCAAGAGTAACATCGCCGAGAAGCTCTGCACCGTCTGTTGTTTCTACAACAACCGCAAAATCATCATCGCCGTAGGTTACGCTTTCGAGAATACCCGATACGCTGATATTTTCCTGAGGATATTTATCAAGAATTGTGAATGTACCGTTGTTTACGGTTACATCGTAGCTGTCTTTGTTGCTGAGAGTATATGTTACAACAATGTCATATTCTCCCACTGTTTCACCGTTTTCTCTTTCGAGTGTTACGGTAAGGGTGTCGCCGATTGCTGTTTCGGTTGCGGTATAAGTGAGTGCAGGGTCTTCGTTGCCCTCTCTCTTGGACTTGTCGTCAACCGTAATTGTAAGAGGCTTCTTGGCAACAGTTACGGTTACAGTCTTTGTCCAGTCATTATACATATAATTTCCGGAAACGGAAGCAGTAAACTTAACCGTACCCGCCTTATTAATCACCAAAGCTCCGTCTTCATTAAAGTAAGCAACGTCAGCATTGGAGGAGGTAATTATTATTTCAGCATCGGCATTATAGCTATCTCCGCACTCTACCTTTACGAAATGCTCGCCGAGATCGCCATACTCAAAGTTGCCTACTGTAACCAAATCCAAAATCTGATTGATTTTCGGAAGGACTTTAAGATATGCCTTGCCGTAAAGCTCAAGATCATAGTTTCCGCCTGCTGTAAGAGTACCAAGCTTAATTTCATAGCTCCTGCCCGCCGTATTGCCGCTTGTTCTTGTAAGAGAACCTGTAATTTCATCGCCTTCTACAAGTGAGCCGTCTATAATTTCGTACTCAAGCTCAGGGTCATCCTGACCCACATATTTTTCGCAGTCAATCGCCTGAACGGTAATTGATCTCTTATATACTGTAAAGTCACGCTCGTATTCGTAGCTTGCGTAGTCCTCATTACCTTCAACGGTAATATAAATTGTTGCTTCACCTGCGTTCAACACGGAAACACTAAGTCCGTCAACAGCCAATACATCGGGGTTACTTGTTTCTACAATTACATCACCGAGTAAATCTGCACCGTCTGTTGTTTCTACTGCAAATTCAAAGCCTTCATCACCGTAGGTAATCTCAATGGGTTCACCGGAAATTTCGATGTTGTTCTGAGGAAGCTTGTCAATAACTTTAAGTGTACCGTTTACGGTGGTCACTTCGTAATTATTTTCGTTATCAAGAGTGTATTCTACGTTGATTTCATATTCGCCTATTTCTTCTTCAGCATCTACCCACAAATTGATACCGAGCTCGTCACCTTCAACAACCGAGCCTTCAAGAGTATATGTAAGCTCAGGTATATCGTTTCCAAGCTTCATCACCTTATCATCGGCTGTAATTGTAATAGCTCTCTTTGTAACGGTAATGGGAAGCTCAATTTCAACAGGCTTATATGTATCGTCGCCGGGAACGGTAACTGTAATAACCGCTTCACCTGCACCGACTATTGTAATTTCGCCGGTTTCAGAATTTACTATTACTACATTTTCATCAGAGGAAACAGAAGATATCGTTTCAGCAAGATTCGAAACACAGTTATCTTCATCTATAACTGCGACAACGCCGTAAGTTCCATCGGTTCCGTATTCCACCTCAGTAACAGGTGTTAAATCGTCGCTGCCGTAAAGTCCTATATATGCTTCAAAACCTTGTTCTTCTTTATCTATAATCTCAAATTCGCCGGCTGAAAATGTAAGCTTATAGTTAGAGCTGAGGCTGAGTGTGCCCTTCTTTGTGGCATATACACCGGGTTGCTCACCTGCAGCTCTTGAAGGAGCACCTGTAAATTCATCGCCTTCAACAAGAGAACCGCTTAAAATTTCAGGTTCAAGCACGGGGTCCTCATCGCCAACCTTCTTTGAGCCATTTGCCGTTACGGTAACAGCTCTCTGTGTGATTGCACCCTTGAGTGAAGGAACGGAAGGAAGCTTATAATTACCTGCATCACTTCCCGAAATATCAAAGCTCATAACAACCGCAACACTTGTTGCAACGTTTGCGGAAGCCATTTTTGCAACAACATCAACCGTCACATCATCGCCTTCAACAATGCCGCTGATTTCATTCTTTGTGAAATTAACATTCGTTGTGCCGTCATATTCTCTTGAACCTACTGTTCCCGAATATGTAAGAGCCTTGGGATTTATTGTAAGAGTAGCTTCAAAGGTCTTTTCATTATAACCGGGAGCAGTAAGAACTGCCTCAACATTATAAGTACCTATATCCTTTGCACCCTCAAACACTTCGCCGTCGCAGAAGTATTCCACCTCATATTCATCGGGAAGGTAGCTTGCGCCTGAAAGCTCAAGGCTCTGAACCTCACCGTTATAGGTTACAGTCTTATCGGTAAGCTTGATTTTGGAATTAAAATCTTCGCCGAGGATTGTAACGGAGGCGGTTTCTACTGCATACTCCACATTCTCAAATGTCTGGTTAATAACATCGCTGTCCTTTGCAACAACAAAGTCGATGTCATAAACGCCGGGAGCTGCTTCCGGATTCAATTCAAAATCCATAGTAAACAGGATACCGTTTGACTTATCGTTTGCAGCACGGTAAAAGTTTACTACATAAGGATATTTTGAAAAATCGGGGTTAAGTGTTGCAGCAAGTCTTACCTCGCTGTTTTCATCCGTAGCATTAACGAGAGTAAGCGCATCCTTATCATATTCAACGCTGAACTTCAAGCCCGAAATGCCGGGATTATTTTTAATATACACATTGATTGTCACGGCTTCCGTACCGTAATCAACCGCTTTGCTGTCCGCATAAACCGTAAGAACCTCTTCGCCCTCAGCAAAAACGCCGACGGGAACAAGGCTTACAATCATAAGCAAGGACAGAAGCACCGATAGAATTCTTTTCTTCATGTTTTTCGCTCCTTAAACCATAATTTTGCAAATAGGCATAGTGACACCTATAGTTATTGTAATTATATCATTTATAAGCCGTCTTGTCAATGTAAATTTCTTACTTTGAAGGCAAAACGGCTTATATATTTTGTTATTTTTTTATGAAGTTAACCAAGGGTTACACCCCAGCCTGCGCAAAACTGTGCCAGAAGCACAAGGTCACGTATATCCACCTCGCCGTCGGCGTTGGCATCAAGTGCATCTGCCTGTGCAATTTCCTTTGCACTGTCCCAACCTGCGCAGTATTGTGCAAGAAGCACCACGTCACGAAGGTCAATTTCAGTATCGCCGTTGGCGTCGCCCAAAGCAACATCAATCACGGTAACACTGCCCTTTACAGCAGCAAATTCCACATCAGCGAAATACTGGTCATAGGATTTTTCAATGATTAGTTCAATATCATATACGCCTACCGGTGCATCGGGATTTACATCAAATTCCATGGTGAACAGAATACCGTTAGAGCTATCATTTGATGCTCTGTAAAAGTTTACCACATAAGGATATTTTGAAAAATCGGGGTTAAGCGTTGCAGCAAGTCTTACCTCGCTGTTCTCATCCGTGGCATTAACAAGCGACAGAACTTTCGGGTCGTACGCCACGCTAAACTGAAGCGCAGCAATTCCGGGGTTATTTTCAATGCTTACATTGACTGTTGCCCTTTTTCCCGCTTTTGTTTTAACGCTTGAAACCAACACCTTTGGTGCATCGGGGTCAATATCGGGAGTGTCGGGGGTGGGTTGTTCATCCTGTTTCCATACAGCATAGAGTGTTACATCTTCATTTGCAGTATAACTTGCACCTGATGCATATTCTACTTCGCCGTTTGCACTTGTCGCCCAGCCTAAGAAAGTATATCCTGTTTTGGTAGGAATTGTGGAATCAAGTGTAAGTGCTGTGTCATGGCTTTTAACCTGAGAAGGTATGTTTCCACTTCCGCCGTTCAAGTCAAAATTAACGCTATATGAAATGTCATCAGTAAAGGTAATGCTGTAGAGTTTAACTGTACCTGTTGATTTTGAAGTAGGATCAAACCTCACATAGTCAACCAATCCGGTCCAATACTCATTGTCGGAAAGATCAAAAATCACATTATGTCTTGTTTTCTCAGTAGAGGATTTAAATGAGTATTTAAATGTCTTAGCTTCATTTAATTCAGTATAAACGTCATTTTTAAAGTAAATTGACATTTTTTCATCAAAACCTTCATCTGCTTCAACGGAAAAGTCAACAATCATGAATTTGTAATTTTCTGCTTCAAAACGTTCATACGGAAAAGCAATAAGCGGATTTGTGCTGTTGGTTATTCTCATTTGATAGTATGTTTCGCCGGTTGAATCATCCTTTACAGGCCAGCACATATTAACACCTGAAAAATGATACATCATGCTTTCGTTATCGGCAGAAAAAACAACATCTGAATTATCTGTTTTTTGCCACACAGCCACAAGTTCTCTATCACGGTCATTATAAACTTTATCACCGGGTTGATAATCCACCGTGCCGGTGTTATTCGATGACCATCCAACAAACTCATATCCCGATTTCGTAGGCACATTAGTGCTAATCTCAAGTGTTCTTCCATATGCCCCTGCTATAGCAGCCGGCGAACCGCTTCCGCCATTGAATTCATAAGATATTGTATGGAATTTTATTACCCAAGCAGCATAAAGTGTAACATCCGCGTTTACGGTGTAGTTTTCACCAGGTTCATATTCTACATCACCATCTGCAGTTGTTGACCAGCCCAAGAAGGTACCGCCTGCTCTCGTGGGAACACTTGTTCTCAGGGTAAGAGCTACATCGTGTGTCTTTGTCTGACTTTCCGGCGCTCCGCTTCCACCGTTTGCGTTGTAAGATACCGTGTACGTGTTTGCAGTCCAATGAGCGTATAGAGTATGATCTGCTGTAATGTTTACGGTTGAATCACTTGTAATCCTAGTTCCTTCGCTTGCAGAGGTGTACCAGCCTTTAAAAGTATAACCTGTGCGAGTTGGTATCGGATGTGAACCGTATGTCGAGCCGTATACTACACTCCTGCCAACGGCGGCTGTACTTCCGCCGTTGGGATTGTAGGTTACCATATACGTGTTTGCAGTCCATACTGCGTAAAGTGTCACATCCTCATTTGCAGTATAGGTTGCACCGGGTGCATATTCTACTGTGCTGTCATTTGATGTTGACCAGCCTTTAAAAACATAACCCGTTTTTGTAGGTACTGAGCTACTTAACGTAAGACTCTCATCAAAAAACTGTGTTTGTGATGCAGGTGCTCCGATGCCGCCATTAGCATTATACGTCACCTCATATGGTTCCCACTCACAAATAAATCCGTCAACTGTTGATGTCGTTTCTGAAAAATCATTCCATTTACCGAATGTCGCATACGTGGAATCAACATCATTACCATATATTCCAACATAAAGTTCCGTGTTTTCTCCCGACACACCCGACGGTTCTCCATCATCCCAGTTGGTATAGTCAAATGTTTCACCTGTAACCCACTTGTACGATGCTGTATTCGCACTATCTCTATAGGCTCCTATCCACATTGTACCGTCGGCATCAGCTGCCATATTTGCAACAGCACTTTGTTCTTCCGCATTATTGATGGTTACCAGGTGTCCACCATATGATTCACATAATGCTTTTGCCTCTTGCCAGGTACATTTGTATGTATAAATTGCATGTAACTGTTTCGTTTTATTTGCATCGTAATAATAGGTTTTATACCTACCATCGAAATCGTCTTTTTCAGGAGCCGAAGATGCAGGATAATATTCATCCGGGCAGGTGTAAACGGATGCACTGGTATTCCATCTGTTCGTAAAATACTCATATGTTACAGTGTGAATTTTTACCTTACCATCACTGCTCCAATTGTTGTCAATTACCCAAAAAGAATTGCTATCATTGGGACCCAAATAAATCATAGAATGAACTCTATTTTTTGTTTCACCATTTTCAGTATACTGACCGTGACCCTGAATTATATCACCAGCTCTAGCTTGCTGAAACGCTTCCTTGCAAGATGCTACACTATACGATTGTAGCTTAAAAACTCTGTCTAACGTAGATAAATTGTCTTGCTGACTATGCGTTCCATATTCGCCTGCTTGTATCCCAAAAATAAAGTAATAAGCAAATTGAGCAAATCCAAAACAAGTATATCCGGACACTTTTGATGAATTCAATCCCAAATCCTTAAGAGAAGGGTGTTGATTTACAACATTTTTTGCATTGCAATAACTGCACGAATTGTTCCCACAGCCTTTGTCCCCATATGTTGTAAAATAGGGATAACTGCCATACGGTAATAATTCAAACAAATCGTCAAGTTTATCAGCTATATATGAGTTGCTTGAAAAATCACTTCCTTTTTTGTTCTCGCCTAACAAAACATCGTCATCTTCTGTTTTATCGGTTGTGTTTTCCTCTTCAAAAACTCGCTCTTCTTCAACCTCTGTACTGCTCTCCACCGTCCCTGCCATTTCAGGCGCAGCGAAAGCCACTGTATTAATCAGTAGTGCAAACACCAATAGCAAAACCAAAAACCTTTTCATTAAAATTCCTCCATAGTTCATTTTTTGACTTTCGTGAATACATTATATACAATTCTTTGCAGTTCTGCGTACCACAAACCAATTTGGTATATTTACCCATATACCATTTCGGTTTATTGTATAATTTTCTCAGCAAACAGCTTAGGGGTGTGGAAAATGTACAAACGCATACGTGAATTACGCGAGGACAAGGATTTGCTTCAAAAAGACTTAGCTGAATATTTGTACTGCACCCAAGTCGCCTATTCCCGATATGAGCTTGGCACACGGGATATTCCAACGGAAGTGCTTATCGCTCTTGCGAAATTCCATAACACAAGTATTGACTATATTCTCGGACTTACCGATGTAAAAGAAAACTATCCGAAAAGCAAAAAATAACCCTCTCAAAGGTTTTTACACCAACGAGAGGGTTTTACGTTTTATTAAGCTTTAACCAAAAATATTAAGTGTTTCAGCCGCAAAGAGCAGGAACGGGGACAGTATCATAATTGAATCAAATCTGTCCAGAACACCGCCGTGACCCGGAAACAGATTTCCGTAGTCCTTTATTCCGTAGCTTCTCTTGATTGCCGAGGCGATAAGGTCGCCAATCTGGGAAATGATGCTCATTACAAAACCTACGGAAATAAGTACAGGGAAGTTCACCTGAACATCAAAGAACCTGTGAAGAACATTTCCGTATACCGCAAAAGCGATAACGCAAAATACAATCCCGCCCACCGAGCCTTCAACCGTTTTCTTGGGGCTTATTCTCGGTATGAGCTTATGCTTCCCGATAAATACACCCGTAAAATATGCAAAGGTGTCGGTTATCCATGCCGCAACAAATATAAGCAGGAACAGATATAAGCCCGTGTCGGGAATTTTTCTGATTGTAATAAACGCCGCAAAGCACAGCATTACATACAGCGTTGACGTAAAGGTACAAAATACATCGTTTACCTTGACCTTTTCATCAAAAAACACGCACATCGCAAGCAGTGCCGTAAGATACATCATTATTATGGCAAGACACGCAGCATATCCGAAAAAGTATGCACACACCGCACTTGATATTGATGCAATAAGCGTGGGAATGCTGATAAGGTACACCTTTTTAGTACCCACGCAACCGAGCATCTCATAGGTTCCAAGAGCCGTTAGAAGCGTCATTACCACAGGAAAGAACCATGTGCCTGAAAACACTACCAGAACAATGACAAGCACCGCAAGGATTGCTCCGGTAATTATCCGTTGTAACATAATTATAATACCTCTGTCCCGACTGAGTACCGCCGTAAAAGGAAGTTGAATTTGCTTAGATTGAGAGAATTTCCTTCTTCTTTGCTTCAACAGCCGCATCAGCCTGCTTTGTGAACTTGTCTGTTACGTCCTGAACAAGCTTTTCGGATGCCTTCTGTTCGTCCTCTGTCATTTCGCCGTTTTTCTTCATGTCCTTAATCTTGTCGTTTGCATCACGGCGAACGTTTCTTATAGCTACCTTGCAGTCTTCACCAAGCTTTTCGGCCTTCTTTGCAAGCTCCTTACGTCTTTCCTCTGTAGGCTGAGGGAATGCAAGACGGATAGCCTTGCCGTCATTCTGAGGATTGATTCCAAGGTCGGAAGCAAGAATTGCCTTTTCGATTTCCTTGAGTGCTGATGCATCCCAGGGAGTGATGAGAAGTGTTCTGGGGTCGGGAATGCTGATGCCTGCAATCTGGTTGATAGGCATGCTGCTGCCGAAATATTCAACTGTAATTTTGTCAAGAGCCGCTGCGCTTGCACGTCCTGCATTGATTGAGCCGAATTCATATTCAAGGCTTGCAATGGACTTGCTCATTTTTTCTTCGTAAACTTTTGTATCGATTTTCATAACCGAAACCTCCTGTTTTTTATGTAGATTTAAATACTAAACGTTAACAATTGTGCCTATGCTTTCGCCGTTGACAGCTCTGTAAATGTTTTCGGGGTCATTAAGACCGAAAATAAGAATGGGAAGCTTGTTGTCACGTCCGAAGGTGGATGCGGTGCTGTCAATAACCGCAAGGTCGTGGTGGATGATGTCGTCGTACTTGATTTCATCGTACTTAACCGCATTGGGGTCCTTCTTGGGGTCAGCGGAGTAAACGCCGTCAATGTTCTTTGCAAAAAGAACAACCTCGCTGCCAAGCTCTGCTGCTCTCAGCACTGCTGCCGTATCGGTAGAAAAATAAGGATTTCCCGAACCGCAGGCAATAATAACAACTCTGCCCTTTTCCATATGTGTAACAGCCTTGTTTCTGATATAAGGCTCTGCGACCTGATTCATCTGAAGTGCCGTCATGGTTCTTGCTTCAACGCCGTTATCCTCAAGAACAGACTGAACTGCAAGAGAGTTGATAACAGTTGCAAGCATACCCATGTGGTCTGCACGTGTACGGTTAATCTCCTTACCTGCACCTCTCCAGATGTTGCCGCCGCCGATAACGATGCCCATTGATACACCGTCCTGAACGCAACGCTTAATCTGCTTTGCAAGTCTGTCCACAAATTCAAAATCTATTATGCCGTCCTTTTTACCGTTTAAAAGTGCTTCACCCGAAAGCTTTAGCAATACTTTTTTATACTTAGCCATGGCAAAAATCCCTCTTCTCTTTAAAATCGTATAATTATATCATGTTATTCAAAATATTTCAAGTATTGATTTGTAACTTATTATATGACGGATTTTCTCATTTGTTGCTGAGAAATTCACGAAGCTCCTTCATTGTGGGAATGGAGGAAAATGCTCCGGGTTTTGTTACAACATATGCACCGACAGCATTTGCAAACTCGCACGCCTCAACAATATCTCCGCCGTTTTCGCAGTATTTATATGTAAGTGCCGCCGTAAAAGCATCGCCCGCCGCCGTTGTATCAACTGCCGCACCAATTTCAACGGGAGCAACATGTGTGCAATGAATACCGTCATAAATAAAGCAGCCTCTCTCGCCGAGCTTTAAAACAATGTATTTTGCATCTACCCTGTTCATCAGGTTTACACACGCTCTCAGGCAATTGTCGGAGGAATTGGGGTTGATGCCCGTGAGAATCTGTGTTTCCGTTTCATTGGGAGAAAGAATTTCAAGCTTACCGAGGCTTTCAAGCGGAAAATCCGCCCTTGCGGGACCCGCATCAAGAATAACCTTTATACCGTTTTCCTCTGCCATTTTAGAAGCTGCAATAACAAGCTCAGTATCAATTTCAAGCTGCATGAGAAGTGCATCCGGATATGTGGTAAAAGCTCCCTCCAAGTCCTTTAAGCAAAGATTGTAGTTTGCACCGGGGTAAACCACAATTCTGTTATGTCCCGTTTCTTCAACCATAATTGCCGCAAGACCCGTTCTTGCAGTTCTGTCCTTTATCACAAAGCGTGTGTCTATGCCCTCGTTTTCATACTTGTCAGCAAGCTGGTTTCCGTAGGAGTCGTTGCCC
>JAZNIM010000133.1:0-10119 GCA_045577475.1 Eubacteriales bacterium
TTGCTGAATACATAGATTATTACAACAATAGGAGAATTCAAGCCAAAACAAAATGGATGCCTCCTGTATTATACAGGAAAGCATCCGTAAATGTTTGACTATTTAATTAAACAATGTGTCCAGAAAACTGGGTACATATCAAAAGTCATACACTCTTGGGGGCTGTTACTATATTCGGATGTAGTTTATTACAAATCAGTATTCCAGAACAACAATCTGACTGCAGGTGAATTCTTCAATATCAAATGAAACTCTGCCATCATTCTGATTGAACGCAATTTCTTTATTCTGCGGTACAAGCTTAACCGATTTTATTGCTTTGTCTGTTTTAATCTCAAAGCTTGTATTATAAACAGGAACGAGGTCTTCTATAATCTGCACATTCTTACCTCTTGTAACAGGTGTTGCATAAAGAGAATGAAGCACAAGACGGTTATTTGCAGTCTGATCATTAAGTGTTACAACACCAAAGGAAGCAAGGCTTGTTTTAAGTGTTTTTTCTTCACCCAAAATAGCGTCAACCGTGTTCATTCCAACATCCTTGAGAATGTAGCTTCCAATCTCGGCATAGCTTGTGAATACATCCCATGCGATATATCCGCCGTCCTTGCCGACTACTGCACCCGGGGCATTATCTTCGGTGACATAAGGAGTATTTTTATGAGAACAGAAGTGCTGCGGTTCTCTGTTGAAGAAGGGATTTCTGCTATAGCCCAGAACCTTTGCATCTTTATCGGACAGACTCACGTTCTGAAGTCTGCAGTTAAACAGATAGCTTGAAGAAGAAATACCCATTGCCTTATAATCGGGTCTGAAGTATGAGGGATTATACTTGCTTTCGCCTTTGTATTTTACCCCAAGGTCAAATGCAAGCTCTCCGTTATCATCAAGTCCCGATAAACCTGTGCAAAGCACCTTACCGCCATTGTTGACAAAGGTGCGAAGCTTTTCTCCCACATCACCGCAAACCTTCACTTTGTCGGGAAGAATAATCAGCTTATACTTTGAAAAATCACATTCCGAGTCAAGCACCTCATACAGATACTTACCTTCAAGCATCATTCTGCATGCACCGATATCACAAAGCTCATTCTTTACACCCGAAAGTCCCTCAACAGAGAGAATACCTATATCTGCAACAGGCTCAACGTCATAGCAGTATTCTTCCACCTTTTCAGCCTCGGCATACGCTGCTCCGATAAGCTCATAGGTTGCTTCATCAAGGAAGCCGTACGGGTGCATCTGGTCGCCCACAGAGCATTTCGCTCCGTTTGCAAGCGAGAGTGCAACTTCATACTTAAGTGCATTTGGATGCTTGAAGCCTCCGAATTCTCCCCAGCTTGTATGGAATTTTCCTGTCATACCGAGATAGTCCATTCCAAGCCTTGCAGTATACTTTGCACTCTTAGGAAAATGGTCATATCCCCAGCCGCCTGTGGGCAGGCTCTCGATTTCAAGATGAGTATTTGCGTGTGCAAGGTCACGTCTGCCGTTAAGTATATGACCGCCGTTGTGGAATATACGAACATCAGGGTCAACAGAGCGTGCAGTCGAATTGATTTTTTCGTAGTATTTCTTATATGTTTCTTCAATTATCGTGTCGTAGCTTGCAGGGTCGTTAACGTCAAGTCCCCTATCGGCTATAATCTTTTTACAGTGATTACAGTAACAGGGACGGGGTCCTACTATATCAAGGAATATTCCGCAAGGGTGGAATTTTTCCATAACCTCTTTTACCTGTGCGGCAAGCACGTCAAGGTAAGGAGAATTGAAGCATACTCTTCTCCAGCCTGCCGTATTTTCTATGTACTTATGACCGTTTTCTTCCTCAAGAATTACAGGATATCCCTGATCAAATCTCTCAACCGCAACATCTTCGGGATGGTTAACTGCATAATTCTGGTCAAGTCCTGCCGAAATGTACACGGGAGCTGCAACACCTATTTCTTCACATGCTTCAAGCATTGCACTGAGAAGGTCAAATTTAAGACCGGGGTGCATCTGATTTGTTTCAGACGGGAAATACGCCCAGCCGTGATGGCATTTTGCAAATACCGTAATTGAATTTACATGTCCTTTTTTCAGGCATTCCTGAAACTGCTTTTTATCAAATTTACTTCCGATGCCGTCGATGCACTCGGATGTGTGAAAGTCAAGGTGCACCTGTCTTTGCGGTAAAATATTCATTTAATAACCCTCCTGTTTTTTCCAATCCACCAACATTTTACCATTATTTTTACGAAAACACAATACTTATTCCAAGGTTTTTCTTGTATTATTTTCACCTTAGTATAACTATTTTCACATTATGCTCACATAGCTGTTAATTGTAACATAGCCCTGAGGGTTTTCCCTCATCAGTTCCCATATAAAACCGCCGGGCAGGTTGTATTCTTCAATAAGATTCAATTTTGCCTCAAAGCTTCTTGCATCCTCAAACCAAACCTCATGTCTGTTTCCGTTTTCATCGGTATAGAAAAAGTACGGTGCTTTTGAGTATTCATCAAACATTATGACAGAGCCGTACCTTCTTGCAAGATTTACGGCTTCAACCGTTGATATTGACGGTGCATCCGACTCTCCACGCACAAACGGCAATGACCAGTCGTAGCCGTAGTTTGAAATTCCGAGCAGCAGTTTTCTTCGTGGAATTCGTGTAAGGGCATATTCAACCACCCGTCTTAATGAAGGTATGGGTGCAATGGCAAGGGGCGGGCCGAAACGGTAGCCGTATTCATAGGTCATCAGAAGAACATAATCTGCATACTTTCCTATCTCACCGTAATCTATTCCCTCATACAGCATACCCCGTTGGTCATCGCTCGTTTTCGGCGGAAGTGCTACCACAAGAATCTTTCCTGTTTCTTTTAACCGTTCGGACAGCTGTGCAAGAAAATCAATATAGTTTTCTTTTTCTGATACAGGCAAAAATTCAAAATCCACATCCACGCCGTCATAGCCTTTATTTTCAACCGTTTGCATTATATTCGACAGCAGATTATTTACGTACTCGGGATTTGCAAACAGTCTTGATGGAAGTCCGCTGTCAAACACGCCTTCCTCGGTGAGGGTAGACACATGCATAAGTGTCATAACACCCCTTCTCTTTGCAGTTTCTATTATAAATTCGTCATTCGGCGATACAAGGCTGCCTTCATTTGTAAAGCCGTAGGTAAAGGGCATTATATACGTAAGATAATTTATAACGGAAAGCAGTCTTTGAACACTTATGAATTCATAGGCATATCCCCCTATGATTTTACTTACTTCAGGCTCTTTTTCATATTCCAATACAACATAAGAGTATGCCGGTATCTCCGGTCGTCCGCCAAGGAAAAAATTATTTCTGTAAAGCTCTTTTTCAGATTTTTCTGTTTCGGTTGACATCTTTTGTACCGTTGTATCCTTGGACGGCACAAGAAATTCTTTGGCAGGAAGTACAATCAGGCTTTGACCTATCACAAGAGAATCCTCAATGCCTATTCCGTTATCAGAAGCAATTTTATCGGCAGGAACGGAATACTTTTGGGAAATTGAAACAAGGGTATCTCCTTCACTTACAGTTATTATCATTTTAATCACCGTTATATTCTATTAAGAAAAACAGCAAAAATTTCCTGATTATGTAAACTTATACAAGCACTGCCGCATAAAATAGCATAATCTATAACGGAAGGTGACTCACATGCTTACACAAATTCTTCAAGGCGTTTTCTTTTTATTCTTACGGGTTACACCGACAGCAAACTTTCCTTCTCCCCTGTCAAGAGCCGAGGAGGCAGAATACTTCAAAAAAGCAAAAAACGGTGACGAAAACGCAAGGGCTGTGCTGATAGAAAGAAATCTTCGCCTTGTGGCACACATTGCAAAAAAGTATACATATTCAGGCTATGACCCCGACGATATTATTTCGGTTGGCACAATCGGTCTTATAAAGGCAATTGATTCCTACAATCCCGAAAGCTCCGCAAGATTTGCAACCTATGCCGTAAAGTGCCTGCAAAACGAAATACTCATGTATTTCAGAGCACAAAAAAAGCATCTGTCTGAAACCTCCATAAACGAGGTGCTGGACATCGACAAGGACGGAAATCCCCTAACCTATATGGATATTCTCAGCGTTGAGGATGACATTGACGAGAAAATTGATATTAAAATTAAAATTGAAAAGCTTATGAAGTACATTGAATTATATCTGAGTCCACGTGAAAAGCAAATCATTTTTATGCGATACGCTTTAGGCTTCAACAAATCCTTGACACAAAGAGAAATAGCCGCAAAGCTCGGAATTTCAAGAAGCTATGTTTCAAGAATTGAAAATGCGGCAATTGACAAGCTTAAAAAATGTTTTAAGTAAAACCCTTTATTTTCCTCGTTGTTCATTGACAAAAACAATCACATATGTTATAATTTTGGGGAAAATAAGAAAAGGTAGGTATACTGCTTTGAAAAAGGTAATGCTTGTCTTCGGCACCCGTCCCGAAGCTATTAAAATGTGTCCTCTTGTAAACGAGCTCAAATCCAGAAGCAACATAGAAACCAAGGTTTGTGTAACCGGTCAGCACAGACAAATGCTTGACAGCGTACTTAACACCTTTAATGTAGTTCCCGACTACGATTTATCCATAATGAGGGACAAACAGACTTTATTTGATATAACAGTCAACATTCTCTCGGGTATTAAGGAAGTGCTTGACAAGGAAAAGCCTGATGTTGTACTTGTTCACGGCGATACATCGACCACCTTTGTAACGGCTCTTGCCTGCTTCTACCTTCAGATTCCCATCGGTCACGTTGAGGCAGGTCTTCGTACATACAACATTTATTCCCCCTATCCCGAAGAATTCAACAGACAGGCTGTAAGCATTATTTCAAAGTACAACTTTGCTCCCACAGAAAAGGCAAAGGAAAACCTTGTCAAGGAAGGCAAGGATGCATCCACAATCCATGTTACAGGTAACACCGCAATTGATGCACTCAAGACAACCGTTAAGGATGACTACACACACGAGCAGTTGGAGTGGCTGTCGGATTCAAAGTTTATTCTTATCACAGCTCACAGACGTGAAAACTTGGGCGAGCCTATGCACAACATGTTCAGAGCCATTAGAAGAATTATTGACGAAAACCCGGATGTCAAGGCTATATACCCCATTCACATGAACCCCGTTGTTCGACTGGCAGCACAGGAAGAGCTGGGTAACTGCGACAGAATCAGAATTATAGAACCTCTTGACGTTCTTGACTTCCACAACTTTATGGCACGTTCCTATCTCATTCTCACCGACAGCGGCGGAATTCAGGAGGAAGCACCTTCCCTTGGAAAACCCGTTCTTGTCATGCGTGACACAACTGAGCGTCCCGAAGGCATTGCGGCAGGAACACTTAAGCTTGTGGGAACAGACGAAGAAGTAATCTACAATGCCTTCAAGGAGCTTCTTACAAACAAGGAAGAATACGACAGAATGAGCAAGGCTTCCAATCCTTACGGCGACGGTCTTGCCTGCAAGAGAATTTCCGATATACTTGAAAATAACTGAGAGGGATACTTATGAAAATCACATTTTTAGGTACAAGTCACGGCTTTGCAGAGCCAAACAGATTTCAGTCCGCTACACTTATTGAAGTAAGAGGCAAGTCATATCTTATTGATGCAGGCGCACCTGTAGAATACCAAATGGCAACACTTGGCAAGGATTTTAGCAGCCTTCGGGGAATATTCATAACACATGCCCATCTTGACCACATCGGATGCCTTCCGCAGATAATCGGACCTCTTTTAAGATACAGATACAATGACAAGTGTACTTGCTTTATCTCAGACGAGGTTGTTGCCGAAGCCTTTTACACGTGGATGGGTGCAAACACCGTTGATGTTGAACGAATGAAATCAATTGTCAAGTTTGAAGTCCCCAAAGTTGATCTTATATTTGATGACGGCAACATCAAGGTAACTGCCGTAAAAACAAATCATTTTAAACACGAAACACGCTTTTCCTTCGGTTACATAATTGATGACGGAGAAAGAAAAGTTTTATTTACAGGTGACATCGGCTACGGCTTCGATGATTACCAAAAGGTTACCGAGGGAAAGTATGACCTTGTCGTATGCGAAATGGCGCATGCAGACCTTTGCAATGTGTGGGAAATGATGTCAAAAACCGATACAAAGAAAATGCTTATAAACCATTGGCATGAACCGAGAATTGAAGGGTATGAGGAAATCTTCGGAAAGCTTCCTTTTGACATTCAGCTTGCACATGACGGTATGGAAGTTATAGTTTAATACAGTTTCAACATTAACTCAAAAGGGATGCCGAAAGGCATCCCTTAGTTATTTATCCAAAATTCAGATTACTTTTTCAACAGCATTACGGAACGGTAATTGCCGTAAGGTATTGTAAACTGCTTATTCACCGATGTATATTCATTGCCCGTGAAAGCATCAACATAAGTACCATTCTCGGGAAGAGCTACCGTCACGTCCTCGCCGATATTCATATAAAGACCGATTACCTCGCTGTTTACGTATACAGGGCACTTATCGGTATATATATGCACGCCTGCGATTTTTGCAATTTCCGTAAATATTTTACCCGTCAGCGGTGCAATTGAGCAGAATACACACTTATAATTGTCATATTCCTTAATTGCAAGGCTTACCTTTCCGTCGGTAAATGTTCCGAGAGCCTTTGCAGACTTATCATCGCAATGAAGTCTTGTCTGACAAAGAGGATTGCCGTATTCCTCGCCGAATGCACAAGCTTTATTCTCGGCACATTCGTCCATGGCAACACTCATGCCTATCATTTCTGATGCCTTTGCCAAGTCAATGCCCTCATCCGTGATACCGTCAGCGCAGCCGTAGAACATAACCGTTCTGCCGTCTTTCTTGATTTTTTCATTAATGATGCTTCGTGTAGAGTCGCTCATCTTATACTCATCAAGGAAAATTACGAGCTTATAGACTGAAAAGTCAATCTTGTCGAGGTCGCATACCGAGTACACATCATAAGGTGCACCCATTCTGCCAAGTCCCTCTCTCTGCAATCCGAGCAGGTATTTATTCACCATTGCAAGCTTATTTACATAGCACAGCGACTCGCCGCCTTCGGCAATTACGCAAACCTCGGAGTTTGGTTTGGTATTACGCTTTGTTACTTCCTTAGCTATTTCAATAAAACGCTTTACCTCTGCCATCATTGGGTCGGAATAGAACCAGCCCTCAAACATATCGAACCACCAAAGTGCAAGTCTTCTTGCACAGCAAAGCATAAAGTCACGGCGCATAACATCAACGGTTTCGCTTTCTGACTTGAACTTCGAGTCATGTCCCGGTATCGGAATACCGTTTCCGTCGGGAACAACCTGAGGTGCAAGGTGTGTAATATGGTCAAATTCAAGGAAATACAGCTTATCTCTGATATCAAGTGTATCACTTGTAAGCATTATCGCACTTACGTCATCATAAGCTCTGTGCTCATAGCTGGAGGGACTTGAAATCATGTCAATATCGGGACATGTGAACACCTTTTCGTAGCTCATCGTTCCCGCATCCCACAGTCTTTTTCCGCCAAGCTCAAACAGGTAGCCGTAGTACACGCCGCAAAGCTTTTTATAGTCGGTCGCTTCCTTAACTACGTGTGCATATTCCACAATGGCATCTGCAATAATTTCAGAGTGGAATTTTCTGTAGCTTACAAGGTTCTTTTCCTTAACGGGGTCAAGATATACTCTTGATTTAGGTACATCTCTTTCGGCTTTTTCGGGAATAACTGCGTTTTCATCGCCAACATACTTTTTATAGCCTTCAAGCTTTGTTGGATAGGTTTCCTCATCGTCATCGGCACTGAACCATTCGGTTGTCTGACCGCCGAGGATAAAGTAGCCGTAAAATCTGTCGCCGTATTTTTCTTCCGTATGGCGTACAACCTGACGAAGGTATTCCTTGGATGCCTCACGCCATTCTCTGTCAAGCACTTCCTGTGAAAGATGCGTGAAGGTATAAGGCACATTATGCTTTTTGCAGTACCATTCACGGGTATCAATCTGAATCATAAGTGCAAAATAAGCCTCGGGTGCATTTTCAAGGAAAAGCTCAATCTGTCTGTCAACAGGCTCAAAATCATATGTATTATCGTCAATCCAGCTCTCGCCGAAAAGCGAGTACGGAACGCCTAATTTACAGATAATTCCGCTGGTGAGAATGTCAAATACACGAACGCCTGCCTTATAAAAGTCGCTGATATTTTTTGCGGAAGGTCTGAAGGATTTAAAGGACAGCGGTTCTATAATCTTACCGTCAACATTGATTTTAACGGCACCGCCGTGTTTTTCAAGTTTAACCTGCATCTGTATTACCTCCGATTTTTAGTCTTCGATACCAAGTGCCTTTTTCTTATATTCGGGAAGTACCTTAGGATAAAGCTGGATGCTCATACCGCCGTCAACGATAAGCTCTGTACCAGTTACGTTCTTTGACATATCTGTACCGAAGAACCATACTGCATTTGCTACGTCCTCATAATCTGAAATATCGCCGATGGGTGTAAGTGTGCCGTTTACAATCTGCTTTGAACCCATCTGTACCCAGCGTTCGGTTTTGATTGTACCGGGAAGTACAACGTTTACTCTGATGCCGTACTGACCAAGGTCAAGTGCAAGTGCCTTTGTGAATGCATTGATGCCGCCCTTTGATGCGGAGTATGCCGCACGGTTGGGTATAGCTCTGTAAGCCGTATTGGAGCTGAGGAATACAACCGAGCCTTTCTTATGCTCCTTCATGCGGATAGCTGCCTGACGGATAATGGAAAAGTTCCAAACAAGGTTTGTTTCAAAAACAGCACGTACTTCTTCAAGAGGTACGCTGAAGAATTCCTGACCTGCTGCGGGATTTGCAGGGTTGAAGCCCATATTTGCAGCGTTGAGAACTACAGTTTCAACAAATCTGCCTGTCTTATCAATGTCATTGAATATATCAATAATCTGCTGTTCGCTGCCTATGTTACATTCATAGCCCTTGGAAAAAATGCCGTAATCCTTGGAAAGCTGTTCTGCTGCTCTTTGAGCCTCTGCGCCTCTTCGGCTTGTGATAAATACGTCATAGCCTTCCTTTGCAAACTTTTCTGCTATGCCGTAGCCTGTGCCTGTTTGTGCACCTGTTATAAATACTGCTTTCATTTTAGTTTCTCCTTAAATATTTAAATTTCAATCCGGAGGTCGAGGACGCCGTCCCCTACGTTGGATGATTTAATTAAAAGTAAAACGCTGTTTCGGGAGGTCTTATATCGGTAAGAGCACCGGTATAATGTCTGAGAGTATGAACCTGATAAGGGTGCTTTAAGCATTCTTCCTCATTGATTTCAATACCAAGACCCGGCTTTGAAGGAATTGTAATATAGCCGTCCTTATATTCAAGCTCCTCATTAGTAACATCCTTACGGTATGCAACGTCGCTGTACATAATTTCAAGGATTGTAAAGTTGGGACAGCAGGCTGCAAGCTGAAGTGTTGCGGCATTTGCAACAGGTCCCGAAGGATTATGAGGTGCAAAGCTGATATAGTTTGCTTCTGCCATAGCACCAATCTTCTTAAGCTCCATAATACCGCCTGCATGGCTGATATCAGGCTGGATATAGTCTGCTGCTCTCATATTGAACAGAGGCAGATAGTCACGGCGTGAGTAAAGTCTTTCACCTGCGGATATGGGAAGGTTAGACTTATCTCTTACAGCCTTGAGTGCTTCAAGGTTATCCGGCGGAACGGGTTCTTCAACAAGCATGGGTTTGAACTGCTCCATTTCGTGACATACTCTTATACCTGTTGCAACGTCAAATCTGCCGTGGCACTCAATGAGAAGGTCAACATCATTGCCAACCGCTTCTCTTACAGCTCCCACGCAGTCAATGGCAGTCTGCATATCCTTATTGGAAAGCTGCATATAGGTCTTTCCAAATGGATCCCACTTCATTGCTGTTACGCCTCTCTGAACGGCTATCTTGGCTTTTTGGGCAAACCCTCCGGGAGTCTTTGCACCCGAGAACCAGCCGTTAACATAAATTCTTACTTTATCGTTCGCTCTGCCGCCGAGAAGCTGATAAACGGGAACATTAAGAAACT
>JAZNIM010000134.1:0-16148 GCA_045577475.1 Eubacteriales bacterium
CATGGCTACGATCCGACTTCTCCCACACCATCAGAAATAACATTATCCACGACTGCGGACAAGCAGGCATTGTCGGCAATCTCGGCGGTGTATTCAGCAAAATTTCACACAATCACATTTACGACATCGGAGTAAAGCAAGAATTTTGGGGACATGAAATAGGCGGTATCAAGCTTCATGCTGCCATTGATGTGCTCATAGAAAACAACTATATTCACAATATTGCCTGCAAAGCACTCTGGCTTGACTGGCAGGCCCAGGGAACTCGTGTAACAAAAAATCTTTTACACAACAACAGGCTTGATTTTTTCATTGAAGTTTCTCATGGACCCTGTACAGTTGACAACAATATCTTTCTTTCGGACATGAGCTTTGTCAATCAGGCACAGGGTACAGCCATTATCAATAACGTTTTTGCAGGATATGCCGTACCGTACATCAAAACTTCTCGTGCTACCCCCTATCACTATCAGCACAGCACGCTTGTTCAGGGATTTACCGTTGTTCACGGCGGAGATGACAGAGTATACAACAACATTTATCTCGGTACTTACAAAGGAGAGCTTTTCAGTCCTGTAAAGGAGTTTAATTCATTCTACGACTCAAACACCAAAGCAGAGGACTACCTGAAAACAATAAAGTCAACCAATTGTGAGCTACGCTATGAAGCATTTATGAATACACCACAGCCGATATACATTGACACAAACGTGTATGCAGCAAAGTCTGCACCCTGCAAATGGGAAAAGGCTGTCAAGATTGACAGAATTCCACGATTTGAAATTTCTTACGAGGACGGAAAAGTATTTCTCAATTATGAGATGCCCGAGGAAGTCTGTGATTTTATTGGAACGAACATTACAACAAAATTCTTGGGTGTGCCAAGAATTTCCGATGTTCCATACGACAATCCTGACGGAAGTGACATAGACTTTACCAAGGATTTTTTAGGAAATACAAGAACAGAAATATTCAGAGCAGGTCCTTTTGCAGAATTTAAGCACGGTAAGCAAAGAATAGTAATCTGGGAGTAAAAAATAAGCGGATCGAGGGTAATTCTTCGGTCCGCATTTTTGTTTACTTTGCATTTTATTTTCCGCAAGTATAATGATTGGTTGGGACTGTTCGGACTTCAAATATCTTTTCTTTTTGCTTCCTTTTTCTTTTTCGGAAAAGAAAAAGGAAGTGACCCTCGACTATGTTTCTTTACACACAGCCGAGGGTCACTTCTGTTCACTCTTGAAATCAAGTGTCATAGTTTTATCCTCTCTTTCATTGTCTACCGAAAGTGCAGTCATTGCAATTCTTAAAGCATCTGTTTTTACAACAAACTATTTGTGGCTATTTTCTTTAATTCTCCTTTTGTTTCCGATGCTCTATCCTGCAATTTTTCCTTACTTAAGGTGAAATCCTGCTTTTTACGGTTAAGCTGATTAAACTAAGCTACAGACTTTCTGTCGGGATACATTAACCTTATTTAAAATCTATATTTATGCGTTACGCCGCCGCGTCAGTCTTGTGTCCTGTCTTATAAAATCCCTTTACTCAGTTTACATTCAAATTAACCAAAAGCCTTCATTACTTGTTCATTGGACTGTCCTTCCTTTCTTCGACTATAGTGTACCACATTGTTAAACAAAAATCAATCGGCAGAATAATCAAACTTTAAAATTAATTTTTGTACATATGGGAGAAATCGTTTTTGCACAGCAAAAAATCGTTGACATTATAAACAGCGTTATGATATAATAAATATGTTGGGTGCTCAAATTATTGATAAAAATTGGGGTTGTAACAATTATTTTTGCTACAACCCCTTTTGTGTTATTTAAGTAATTCTTCGATTTTCTGAGCCTTTTCTTCTTTTGTAATCAAGCCCATTTCAGCCTGCTGTTCAATTCTTCTGATAGCTTCGAAGTTGTCAACCTTCTTTCTTGCAAGTGCAAGCTTAACATCATAATCATCCTGACTGAGAACATCCATAGCGAGTGCCTTATCAAGCTTTGCTTTTTCTGCAAGAAATTCTTCCTCTGCCTGCTGCTTTTCTCTGAGCACATTCTTCTGCTTGATTTCCTTTTCAAGCTCTATGATTTTCTGCTCAAGCTCCTGCTTTTTGGTCATCTTGGGGTCAATGAGCTTGAGAATGTCACTTACGTCAATACCGGGCATATCGCCGCTCTGTACAACGTATTCCACATACTTTCTTCCTATCTGAACATAGGATGAATTAAGCTCCTGCTCAATTACATTTACCTGTGACTTTAAAGCCATAAGCTCTGACTGCTCCTGAGCAGCAACCGCTGCACTTGAGCCGACTGTTGCCGCACCTTTAAGCATGCTGCTTCCAACGTTTGATGCTGTTTTTGTTACCTTGTCAAATAATCCCATTTTTTAAACCTCCGTTAATATAATTTTTTTATGGGTTAAAACCTGTATCCACAGGAATTACATCTGTATTTTTTGCCTATATCCCCTGCACCTAAAATTCCGAATACGCCGACCTTGACAACTTTTCCAACATTTGAAATTTTGTCAAGCGACTCACTGTGACATACGGGACAGGCAATTTTTACTCTGTTATTATGATACTCCTCAACCTTTTGAGCTACCTGCTCATTATGTAACTGTTCCTTTTCTTTGAGAATTCTATCTCTGTTTTCATAAGCCTCGGTATCAAATTCTTCGTCTTGACGGATTTTGTCTTCAAATTGTTTTCTCAATTCTTGGGAAACAAACATAAATCCGCTTTTATTCAAATACTCGGACGGTACTTCAGTCATTACGGTTTCACAGACTTCACACTGCTCTTTTGCTTCTTTTGCTTTTTTTATTAAACCGCAACGTTTACAGTAAACAAACATTCCTTCACCTTCTTTAATTATTAACTTGACTATAATTCTATCAACATCAAAAAAACATTGCAAATCCCTAAGTCCTTGCGTTTGTCCCTGTATTACAAAATAATCACCGCCTTCACAGGAAAGCGGTGTTAAGCAAATTATTATTCAATTCAGTAAATAATGTATTCCTTGAGCATTTTACGAAGCTCTTCTCTGCCCTTTAAGCCGAGTATCTCGGCATATTTTTTTACATGATATTTAACATTACTTTCGGACATGAAACATTCCTCAGCAATGTTAGTATAGGTTTTGCCCATACAAATCAATCTTAAAATCTGCAAATCCTCGTTTTTGCAAACAGAAAAAAGCTTGTCAATTTTTAATGCCGAAAGTATGGTGCTATCCTTGTAGAAAGCGTCCTCGGAAACAGTTTTAATTTCCGACTCCCGCCGAATCACGTTTTTAGCATTTTCAATACCGTGGCATTTTACGCTCAATGTAACGGATGAAACATATTCTTTGTTGGAAAGAAACTCGTAAAGCTCGGCACTTACCCTTCCAAGCTCCTCAAAATCGGTTCCCTGCGTAACTATGTAATCATCATATACCGATGAAAGCATTATTTTTGCACAGCTTACAATTCTAATCCTTTTCAGCAGCTTCTCATCCACTTCAAGCAAACGCTTTACAAGAAGAACAGCCACAAAATTATTCGCACAGATTACGGTGTCGAATTCATTAATTCTGCCATACAGCTTCGTAAAAGCATCATCAATGCTGCCGTTATTTTCAATTACAGCCATACCTTCTTTGCAAAGAGCACCAAAGCATTCAGCCTTTCCTCTGTCAGAAGCAGACGATTCATTCAGACCGTAAAACACAAATCTTGTTCTTCCGTCTTTAATGAGAAATTCATAAAGCTCGCTCATTGCATTTTCAATATCGGTGGTTACGCTGTGATATTTTCCCTTACATATTCGTCCGTTCTGATTGCAGACAACTATGGGTACAACACCCACACTGTTAAATATTTCAATTCTTTCATTTATCCATTTATCGTTTGAGCCAACAAGAAAAATCTCATCCTCACAAGAAGGATTAATATACTCATCATCGCATATTACTTCATACTGACGGCGTTTTTTCTTGAGTGTTACTACAATTCCTTCAAGAATTCTCTGACACCAAAGACTTTCATAAAAGTTGCTTTCACACAGAATTCTTAGCATGAGCTTCACCTCACTTCCAGTCTATTATACTTCATTTCCCCCCTTTTTGTAAATACTATTTTTTGTGATATTTTTTACCGAAGAATTGTACATATTTTTTCAAATAATGATATGTTTATTAATAAAGTTATGTTAGACTAACTTCATGGAGGTGTTTGCTTGAAGGCTTCATACGACATAAGCGGCATGAACTGTGCAGCCTGCGGTGCGGCAGTTGAACGTGCGGTAAAATCACTTGGCATTGAAAATGCTTCAGTTAACCTTTTATCGGGTGTGATGAAGGTTGAATACGATGAAACTACGGTCTGTGAAAAAGATATATTCACTGTAGTAAAAAAAGCAGGCTTCGGCATTGAAAAGGCAAAAAGTGCTGCCGAGAAACGAAAAATAATGCAGCAAAAAGCCTTGAAGGAGCAGAAAATGTTGTTTTTAAGACTCGTTTGCTCTGTTCTCATAATGATTCCCTTAATGTATGTTTCAATGGGTCATATGTGGGGTCTTCCCACTCCTTCTTTTCTTGAAAAGCCTATAATTCTTGCAGTTGTTCAGCTTGCTTTGACATTGCCAATTCTGATAATAAATTACCGTTATTTTACGGGCGGCATAAAGCATCTTATTGCCAGAACTCCAAACATGGACTCTTTAATTGCAGTTGGCTCTGTTGCGGCGCTTGTATACGGAATTTTTGCAATTGTTCAGATTTTAGGCGGCAATCACCACTACATTCATGATTTATACTTTGAAACCGCCGCCATGATACCAACGCTTGTTACTATCGGGAAGTATCTTGAAGGACGTTCAAAGGCAGGCACAAGCAAAGCACTTGACCTGCTTATTGACCTGACTCCGAAAAAAGCGGTGGTTATCAGGGATGACAATGAGCTTGAAATTAATATTGATGAGCTAAAAGAAAACGACATCGTTATTGTAAAGCCGGGAGCAAATTTTCCTTGCGACGGAATTGTTGTTTCGGGAGAAAGCTATGCGGATGAATCAAGTCTTACAGGTGAGAGTATGCCTGTTTTCAAAACAAAAGGAAATTCCGTTAATGCAGGTACAGTCAACAAAAACGGAACGCTTACGGTAAGTGCTTCAAAGGTTGGCGATGAAACGGTAATATCCGGTATCATCAGACTTGTAGAGGATGCCTCAGGTTCAAAAGCTCCGATTTCAAGGCTTGCGGATAAAATTTCATCTGTTTTCGTTCCTATTGTAATACTGATTTCAATAATTACATGTGCAGTGTGGATGATAGCGGGTCAAGATTTTGAGTTTGCTTTTTCAAGAGCAATTTGCGTGCTTGTTATTTCCTGTCCCTGTTCGCTCGGTCTTGCAACGCCCCTTGCCGTAACGGTAGGAACTGGAATTGCGGCTTCAAACGGTATTCTTATAAAAAGTGCTAAAAAGCTTGAGCAGATAGGAAAAGTAAACACGGTGCTTTTTGACAAGACAGGTACTCTAACAAACGGTACACCCGTTGTCACAGATATTATTCCAAACGGCAATATTACACAAGATGAGCTTTTACAGGTTTGTGCTTCAATTGAAAGCATGTCGGAGCATCCGCTTGGCGGTGCAATTGTTGCCGAAGCCGAAAAGCGTGGATTTTCTTTGGACAAAGCAGAAGCATACAAGGCTATACCCGGTAAAGGCTTATCGGCAATTCTGCACGGAAACAATTATTTTGGCGGAAATCTTTTGTTGCTGAGAGAATCGGGCATTACTGTGCCTGTCGAAGCTACAGAGAGCTTTGATAAACTTTCTTCCGATGGCAAAACTCCCCTTTTCTTTGCAAAAAACGGCGAATACATCGGATGCATTGCCGTCAGGGACGAAAGCAAGTCTGACAGCAAGGCAGCAATTGATGCTTTGAAAAAACAGAACGTTCGCAGTGTAATGATTACGGGCGACAACGAAATTACGGCAAATGCCATTGCAAAAAGCATAGGCATCGACGAGGTTTGCGCTTCGGTAAGTCCCGATGAAAAAGAAAAGTATGTAAGAAAATACATGGAAGGCGGAAACGTTGTTGCCATGTGCGGCGACGGTATTAACGACTCTCCTGCCCTTGCAAGAGCTGACATAGGTATAAGCGTATCAAAGGGTACGGACATTGCTATTGAGGCGGCTGACATTATTCTCATGCACAGCGACATGTATTCTGTTCCAAAGACAATAGCACTAAGCCGCGCAACGATTACCAACATCAAGGTAAGTCTTTTCTGGGCATTGCTTTACAATTCCCTCGGTATCCCGATAGCAGCAGGTGTTCTTTACCCCATGTTCGGTATAACACTTAATCCCATGATTGGTGCTGCGGCAATGAGCATAAGCTCAATTTGCGTTGTCATAAACGCACTTACTCTTAAACGCTTCAAATTCAATTAATAAAACTTATTCATCAAAGGAGAATTCATCATGCTTAAGAAAATTATAACCGTTGAAGGAATGCATTGTGCTCACTGTGCAGGAACTGTTGAAAGAGTTATTTCGGAGCTTGAAGGAGTTAATTCTGCAAAAGTAAATCTCGACAAGAAAACCTGTACTGCAAAGGTATCCGTGGATATTGATGATGCAATTATTAAGTCTGCCGTTAAGGAAGCAGGCTTTGAAGTAACCGATATTCAGACAAAAAAAGGACTATTTTAATTTTTGATTACTTCTGCCCCATGATTTTTCAAAAAAATTGAAAATTTCCAATTCTTATACTTGACAAAGAGAATTATTTGTGGTATGATATACCTGTTGCAGAAAAAGCTGAAATTCAAGTAAGCTCTGCCTCGGTTGTCGCAGCCGTGTAAAATTTATGCGGCGTAATCTTTGCAGGTATGGCGGAATTGGCAGACGCGCTAGATTCAGGTTCTAGTGGGGGCAACTTCGTGGAGGTTCAAGTCCTCTTACCTGCACCAAAGGAAGAATCCTATCGCTTAGGCGATGGGATTTTTTTATTATATTCTACAATTTACATATATTTAAAAAAAGAACCTTGTATAAAACTTGATATATGTTATAATTATAATTGTATTATTTTACATAGGAGAATTCGCATGAACGTACATAACTCAAGAAAGCTCCACAGTCTTGTTATTTTCAGAAACATACTGAAGGACGAAACAATACAGAAATTGATTGCCCTTTTTGACTGCAACGAAGACAGCAAAAACGAAATTACCGACAGATATTGCGACTTTGCACAGAGCCTTCTGGCAGGCGGCGGCAATCTTACAAGATACATTCTGAACCTCATATTAGAGGACGAAAACCTTTATACCCGTTATAAAATCACAGGCTTCGGCGATGGTGAGCTGCTTGAGCCTTTGCTTGAAAGAGAGCTAAATGTGCTTGAATATCTTTCAAGATTTGACGGCTCTCAGCTTCGTGAATTTACAGGCGACGACACCCTGTGTCATTGGAAAACCGAGGATTTATCCTTTGGTGACATTTACCGTGAAAGACTCGGCGAAATTCACAAAAAAGGCTTTGGCATTTATGCAAAGTATCACATGTTCATTCTGGGGGACAACGGTGAGATTATTCCCATAAAAAATCCCGACCCGCAGAAGCTGTCTTCCCTTTCAGGCTACGAGAGAGAAAGAAGTCTTATTATTGCAAACACAAAGGCACTGCTTGAAGGAAAGCCTGCAAACAACGTACTTCTTTACGGCGATGCAGGTACGGGAAAGAGCAGTACGGTAAAGGCTATCGGCAACGAATTTTTCGACATGGGTCTGCGAATCATTGAGCTTAAAAAGGAACAGCTTCATCTCATACCAGAGCTTCTTGACAACATCTCTGAAAAGCCTTTGAAGTTCATTCTCTTTATCGACGACCTTACCTTTGCAAGCGATGACAGAGATTTTTGTGCCCTAAAAGCAACCCTTGAAGGCGGTGTCAGCACAAGAGGAAGCAACACAATTATTTACGTTACCAGCAACCACCGTCATCTCATCAAAGAGTCAAATTCCGACAGACAGGGCGATGAAATCAGCATCGGCGACAAAATCCAGGAAATTGTCAGCCTTTCTGCACGATTCGGTCTTACCGTTACATACTCAAAGCCGGACAAGGATTTATACTGCCGCATTGTTAAGGACCTTGCAGATGCAGGCGGAATTACACTTGACGAGGAAAAGCTGTATGTAAGAGCCGAGGCTTTTGCAATCAGACACGGCGGAAGAAACCCGAGAACGGCAAAGCAATTTGTTGACCTGCTTCTTTCGGGCGTGGAAAGCATATAAAGGTATTTTCTGCATAGAATATATCTGTATTTACGCTTGGAGGTGTTTTCCATACTTTACGTTTTAATTGGAATTATAATGTTCGGCATACTTATTTTTATTCATGAGCTTGGACATTTTCTTGCAGCTAAAAAGGTTGGAGTCGGCATATATGAATTTGCCATAGGTATGGGTCCTGCAATTTTTAAGCATACAGGCAAGGACGGTGTAAGGTACTCCTTACGTCTGTTGCCGATCGGCGGTTATGTCAGCATGTACGGCGAGGATGAGGACGAGTGTCCCGACAAGGAGAAGGCTCTTGGCAGCAAAAGCGTTGGTGCAAGATTTTTTGTTATTGCCGCAGGTGCTGCAATGAACATTCTTCTCGGTCTTATTCTTTCACTGGGTCTTATAATATTCGGCGGTGATTTATACTCCACAAAAATTGAACGTTTTAACTTCGGTGATGAAAACGGAAATCTTCTTGATATTTCACAGTACAAGGGACTTGAGATTGGCGACGAGATTATAAAGGTCGGCTCACGGAACATTTTTGTAAGACACGACCTTGTTTATGAAGCAATACACATTGGCGGCGAAAGCGTTGACCTTGTTGTAAAAAGAGGAAATGAAAAGGTAGTAATTAAAGATTTTTCATTTCCTACAAGCACCGAAAAAGGAATTGTTTTCGGAAATGCCGCGTTTTTCATGCCGACAGTTTTGAAAAAAACGCCTCTCGAGGTGGCAAAACAGACAATATTCCAATCCGTTGCGATTGTCCGCATGATATGGACTTCCCTTCTCGACACAATTACCGGCAAATACGGAATGGAAGCAGTATCGGGTCCTGTGGGTGTTGTAAGCGAGGTCAAGGAAACGGCCAGCTACGGTTTTTCATCACTCATCTACATGATGATGCTTATAACGATAAACCTTGGCGTAGTCAACCTTCTGCCTTTGCCTGCTCTTGACGGCGGACGATTATTCTTCCTCGTTATTGAAATGATTCGCAGAAAACCAATAAACCCCAAATATGAAGGAATCGTGCATTTTATCGGTCTTGCACTTCTCATGACACTTATGATTTTTGTAACATTCAACGATATTGTAAAGCTATTCAGGTAAAGGACGATAAATATGGAAAGAAGAAAAACGAGAAGCGTAAAGCTTGCAGACACTTATCTCGGAAGCGGTCATCCAATTTTAATACAATCCATGACTTATACAAAAACAGAGGACAAGGAAGCTACCTTACAGCAAATTCTTGCTCTTGAAAAAGCTGGCTGCGACATTGTACGTTTCAGCGTTCCAAACGAGGACTGCGTAAAAAGCATCCCCTATCTTAAGGAGAACACACACATTCCCCTTGTAGCTGATATTCATTTTGACTACCGTCTTGCTCTTATGTGCGCAGAAAGCGGTATTGATAAAATCAGAATTAATCCCGGCAACATCGGCTCTGAGGACAGAGTAAAGGCTGTGGCAGACATTTGCAAAGCCAAGAACATTCCCATCAGAATCGGTGTAAACGGCGGCTCGCTTGAAAAGCACATTCTTGCAAAGTACGGTGCGCCTACTCCCGAAGCCTTATGCGAAAGTGCCATGTTCCATGTAAAGCTGCTTGAAAAGTTTGATTTTTACGACACGGTTGTTTCCATAAAATCCTCGGATGTTGCATCAACAATCAAGGCTAACAGGCTTTTTGCCCAAATGTGCGACTATCCCATACACCTGGGTGTTACCGAAGCAGGTACGGAAAGAAGCGGTCTAATCAAGTCAAGCGCAGGAATAGGCTCACTTCTCTGCGACGGCATCGGCGACACATTACGTGTTTCCCTTTCGGACGACGTACTGCGTGAGGTTGAAGCGGCAAAGGATTTACTCAGAGTTCTCGGCATAAGAAAAGGCGTAAGGATTGTTTCCTGCCCCACCTGTTCAAGATGCAACATAGATGTATTTAACACCGCAAAGCGTCTTGAAGACGCTCTCAAAGACAAGGACTGGGACATGAAGATAGCAGTTATGGGCTGCGCAGTAAACGGTCCGGGCGAAGCAAGAGAGGCTGACATCGGCATTGCAGGCGGTCAGGGCGAAGGCTTGCTGTTTAAAAAAGGCGAGATTATCGGAAAAGTACCAATGAGCGACTTTTTTGATGTACTTATGAGAGAAGCCGAGAATCTTCATAACGAAAAATAACAAAGGACGTACATATTAATGGCAAAAAGTTTTCTTGAATTATTCAGCAAATATTCTCCCTCTGACGGTGATTTACCTATCCTTCAGGGAATAGTTTCTTACACTGCAAAGGCGGACAAGGAACTGAGAATTATAAGCACAAACGTAGTTTTTCCATCCTACGTTCCTTTCAACGTGCTGTCTGATATTGAAAACGATATTGCAAGTGCTTATGAGCTGAACCGTATGGAAATTCACCCGAATTTTATGAATACTCCCTTTGATGTCAGCTACATTGAGCATGTGTTTTTAGAGCTTACAAAGCGCAGCTCAACAGGCAACGGCTTTTTCAACGGTGCTTACATTGAAAAGCTTGACGGCTCTGAGGTCAGTGACGAAGCAGGTACAATTTACATCAATCTTCAGAACGGCGGCAAAGGTCTTTTGTTAAGCGGAGGCTTTGACAATCTTATTTCCGACATCATTGAAGAAATGTTCGGCGAGCACAGAAATGTTGAGTTCTGCGGTACTACCGAGCTTACATATGACGACCTGCCGAGCATTGATTCCCTTCCAGATTTTAAAATGCCCGTTCCCGATTATGTGAAAGAACAGGCTCTTGAGCAAACTGCAAACTCCACTCTTAACAGTGCCAACAGCAACAAGGAAGCATTTGCAAGCGTTAACACAGAGGACGGTACTGTTATAAGCGGCGGCATGATGTTTGACATTTCTGAAATCGAAAATGTTTACAACACCGTCAAGGACATTAACGTCATTCCCGTAAGAAATGCAACACTTGAGGCAGACACCTTTGTTATCTGCGGCGAGGTGTTCGGCTACGAAAAAAAGCTTACCAAAAAGCAGGACAAGTGTATTGTCACCTTTTACGTCACTGACAACGATGCTTCTGCCGTTGTTAAAATGTTCTATGCCGCGGACAAGGACGAAGAATACGGCAAAATCTCGGACGGGAAATGCATTATAATGAAGGCAAGAGCACAGCTTGACAAGTTTGACGGTTCGCTGTGTCTTAATCCCCTTGCCATCGGATTCATTAAGAGAATAAAGAAAACCGACAACGCCGAAGAAAAAAGAGTTGAGCTTCATTTACATACCAACCTTTCAACCATGGACAGCGTTTTCTCCTGCAGTGATGTAATTAAAACGGCGGTTCGTTACGGTCACAAGGCAGTTGCCGTTACAGACCACGGAAATGTTCAGGCATTTCCCGAAATACTTGCGGCAATCAGAAAGCAAAAAGCTGATATAAAGGTTTTATACGGCATTGAGGACTACTTTGTTGACGATACGGCAAAAGCAGTTTTCGGCGAAGGTGACGGCGATTTCAAGACAGACACCTTCTGCGTATTTGACATTGAAACAACAGGTCTTTCTGCGAAGGACTGCAAAATTACGGAAATCGGTGCAGTGCTCTTTAAAAACGGCGAGATTTTTGACACCTTTGAAAGTTTTGTTAATCCCCACACTCACATCAGCGAGGAAATTGAAAAGCTCACAGGTATAAATGATGATATGGTCAAGGATGCGCCCGATATTTCAGAGGTTCTTCCAAAGTTCCTTGAGTTTTCAAAAGGCTGCATATACGTTGCACACAATGCCACATTTGACATCGGCTTTATCGGAACGGCTGCAGACAGCCTCGGCATTGAGTTCAAGCCTTTATACATAGACACGGTTTCGGTTTCAAGATACGTAAATCCCGAGCTTAAAAAACATACACTTGATGCCGTGGGCAAATACTTCAATCTCGGCGACTTCAACCATCACAGGGCATTTGAGGATGCTCACATGCTTGCTCTAATTTTCGGAATGCTTACCCAAAAGCTTGACACGGAGGGTGTTACAAAGCTCTCTCAAATGGTTGAAAACATGGCAGGAACATGCGACCCGAAAAAGATTAAAAGCTATCACCAGATTATTTTAGTTAAAAATCTTGTGGGACTTAAAAATCTGTACAAGCTGGTTTCTTATTCAAACCTTAACTACTTCCACAGACATCCGAGAATTCCCAAAACCGTTCTTGAGCAGCACAGAGAAGGTCTTATTATAGGCTCTGCCTGTGAAGCAGGTGAGCTTTATCAGGCTGTTCTTTCGGGCAAACCCTGGGCAGACCTTTGCGAGATGGCAAAATTCTACGACTATCTTGAAATTCAGCCTCTCGGAAACAATCAGTTTATGATTGACAAAGGCATTGTTTCGGGTCGTGAAGCATTAATTGACATTAACAAAACAATTATAAAGCTTGGCGATGAGCTTGGCATTCCCGTTGTTGCAACAGGCGACGTGCACTTCAACGAGGAAGGTGACGAAATTTTCAGACAAATTCTTCTTGCGGGTCAGAAGTTCAGCGATGCGGACAAGCACATTCCGCTGTACTACAGAACCACCGAAGAAATGCTCAAGGAATTTGACTATCTTGAGCCGGAAAAGGCATACGAAATTGTAGTCACCAACACCAACAAAATTGCCGACATGATAGAGGACATCCTCCCCATCCCCGACGGTTCATTTACACCCCATCTTGACGGTGCGGAAGAAGAACTGACGAGCAACTGCTACAAGTACGCACACGAATTATACGGCGACCCGTTACCTCAGATTGTTGAGGACAGGCTTAAAAAGGAGCTTGACTCCATTATTAAGCACGGCTTTGCGGTGCTGTATGTCATCGCAAGACGTCTTGTTAAGTACAGCGAAGAAAACGGCTATCTTGTGGGTTCAAGAGGCTCTGTCGGCTCATCCTTTGTTGCATCTATGGGCGGTATTTCCGAGGTTAATCCACTATCGCCTCACTACAGGTGCAGCAAGTGCAAATATTCTGAGTTTATTACCGACGGCTCTGTCGGCTCAGGCTTTGACCTTCCGCCAAAACCCTGTCCAAAGTGCGGAACTGAAATGATGGGCGACGGTCACGAAATTCCCTTTGAAACCTTCCTTGGCTTCCACGGCGACAAATCCCCCGATATTGACCTTAACTTCTCGGGTGATGTTCAGGCTAAGGTACATAAATACACCGAAGAATTATTCGGTGCAGAAAACGTATTCAAGGCTGGTACAATCGGTACGGTTGCCGACA
This sequence comes from Eubacteriales bacterium, assembly GCA_045577475.1. Classification (GTDB taxonomy): domain Bacteria; phylum Bacillota; class Clostridia; order Oscillospirales; family CAG-382; genus UMGS1387. The sequence continues at coordinate 13,562 of JAZNIM010000134.1, forward strand.
AGAATGCCTACGGTTATGTTAAAAAATATCTTGAAGAACGAGGTCTTAACCTCAACAAAGCTGAGGAGCAGCGTCTTACCAACGGTTGTGTAGGCGTTAAAAAGACAACGGGACAGCATCCCGGCGGCATCATCGTTGTACCGAAGGAATACGAGGTTTATGACTTTACTCCCATTCAGCACCCTGCCGAAGACCCCAACAGCAACATTATTTCTACCCACTTTGCTTTTAAATTCCTGCATGATACCATTCTCAAGCTTGACGAGCTGGGACACGATGTTCCTACAAAATACAAAATGATGGAAAAGTTCACAGGACTCAATGTTCTTGAGCTTCCCATGTACGACCCTGAGGTTATGGAATTATTTATTTCCACAAAATCCCTCGGTGTCACTCCCGAAGAAATCGGCAGTAATGTGGGCACATTCGGTCTGCCTGAATTCGGTACGAAGTTTGTTCGCCAGATGATTGAAGACTCAAAGCCTCAGAACTTCTCCGACCTTCTTCAGATATCGGGACTTTCCCACGGCACCGACGTTTGGCTTGGCAATGCTCAGGATTTGATTCTTAACGGCACATGCACCATTTCCAACGTAATTGCAACCCGTGACAACATCATGGTGCGTCTTATTCAGTACGGTCTTGAAAACGGAACGGCATTCAAAATCATGGAGGACGTTCGTAAAGGCAAGGGACTTAAGCCTGAGTACATTGAAACCATGAAGGAGCACGGCGTTCCCGATTGGTACATAGATTCCTGTCAGAAAATCAAGTACATGTTCCCCAAAGCACATGCGGCAGCTTACGTTATGTCGGCGCTTCGTCTTGGCTGGTTCAAGGTACACAGACCCCTTGAATTCTACGCCGCTTTTCTTTCTGTTGCTCCGGGAGGCTTTGATGCTGAGATTTGCTGCAAAGGAAAACAGGCGGTTGTTGACTTCATCAACGAAACCGAAAAGAAAATCCGAGAAAAGACAGCTTCTCCAAAGGATGCTGATATGATTCCAATTCTACAAATGGTAAACGAAGCTTATGCAAGAGGAATTAAGTTCATGAAGCCCAGTCTTACAAAATCTCATGCCACATGGTTCCTGCCCGAGGACGGAGCGATACGCTGTCCCCTCAGCAGTATGGGCGGACTTGGTGATGCTGCGGCACAATCTATATATGAAGCCTGTCAGGCAGGTGAAATACTTTCTGTTGAAGATTTACGCATGAAGGCTGAAATCGGCAAGGGCGTTATTGAAATCATGAGAAAGAACGGCGTTTTTGATGATGTATCAGAAACAAACCAACTTGATTTATTTGGTACTACTGCATCATCTGCTCCTGTAACGGAAGCACAAAAGCCTGCAAAGAAGGCTGCAGCAAAGCCTGCTGAAGCTGATGAAGATAATGATGAACAAATCTCGCTATTCTGATAAAGGAGTGTAAATATGGAGAATAAGGTTTACAAGCATCCCTATTTCGGTGACATCAGCTACACCGTTCATATAAGCGAAAAGCTGAAGGACAAGGAAAACCTGCCAATGGTCATTTTCCTTCACGGTGCAGGTGAACGGGGACATGACCACGAAAAGCTGTTCGTTCACGGTCCTGCCAAATACATAAGACAGGGAAAAATCGACGTTCCCGGAATTTTGATTTGCCCCCAATGTCCCGATGAATATGTATGGGTAAATCTTGCGCCTATGTTAAAAGAATTTATCAACAAAATGGCAGATGAGTACAAGGCTGACAAGTCCCGCATATCCATCACCGGTATCAGCATGGGCGGCTACGGCACCTGGGAAATGCTAATGTTTGCACCCGAATTATTCTACAAGGCAGCACCCGTTTGCGGCGGCGGTACACCTTGGCGTGCTTCAAGAATACAAGCAAAGGTTTGGGCATTCCACGGTGACGAGGATACTGTTGTTCCTCCAAAAAACAGTTACGAAATGGTTGATGCCATGAGAAATGCAGGTCAAAACCCGAAATTCACCGTATTCCACGGTGTTAATCACGGCTCATGGGAGCCTGCATACGGGGATACAAGGGTTATAGATTGGTTGTTTGAAGAATAATCCTGTTCCAAATTAAAATGTGTTTTATTTAAAACAAATAAAAGTAAGGAGAGAAAAGATGAAAAAGAAACTCTTTCTCGGTTCGGCTCTTGCGGCAGTTCTTGCAGTAACCTCGATTACCGCATCTGGTGCAGGCTTTACCAAACCCAACACCTACAAGGACGGACAGTTTTCCGACGTCACAAGCGACAAGTGGTATGCACAGTCAGTTGCATCTGCTTATGAGCTTGGCTTTATGAACGGTACGGACGATACTGTATTCAGTCCTACAGGCAACGTAACGGTTGCTCAGGCAATCACAATTGCTGCACGTGTCAACGATGCGTACTCCTCAAAGGGTACAAGCTTTGACCAGAGCGGTACAAACTGGTACGACTGCTATGTTGATTATGCCATAAAGAACGGCATTATCACAGACGGTCAGTTTGACTCCTACAAGAGAAACATCACCCGAGCTGAAATGGCTGTTGTATTCTCAAAGGCAGTTCCCGCAGATTTTCTCAGTGCAAAGAACGACATCA
>JAZNIM010000135.1:0-4185 GCA_045577475.1 Eubacteriales bacterium
GCAAGTAAAAGTGCAAAAAGCACCACCGCAGGCGTATAGTAACGTGCAAAGGTAGTAATAAAATTCTCCGTCCTTGCCTTTTTGGCGGAGGCATTCTCCACAAGGTCGATGATTTTGGATGCCGCAGACTGTGCATACGGCTTTGTAACACGGATTTTCAGCACACCGCTGCCGTTTATGAAGCCCGCAAGAACACCGTCGCCCTCAAACACATCCCTCAGTCTCGACTCTCCCGTCAATGCCTTTGTATCAAGTGATGAGCTTCCCTGTAAAACAATACCGTCAAGAGGTACTTTTTCCCCCGGCTTTACAACTATAACCTCACCTACGTCAACCTTCTCAGGATGTACCTCAATGACCGCCCCGTCCCTTTCAACCGCCGCCGTATCGGGACGAATGTCAAGCAGGCTTTTTATGGATTTTCTCGAACGCCTTACCGACAAATCCTGCAAAAACTCGCCTATGCCGTAAAACAGCATGACCGCCGCCCCCTCGGTATACTCTCCTATGGCAAATGCACCGACGGTAGACAGGCTCATGAGAAAATTCTCATCAAATATCCTGCCTTTAAGAATATTTCTTGCAGCACCTGCAATAACCTTCCACCCAAGAACCAGGTACGGCACAAGATACATCAAAAGGCTTGCATACCACACAGGTCTGAATAAAGCATTACATACCACCGCCAGTACAAACAGCATGCCTCCGAGAATAAGCTGTACCGCTTCATCCTTCATGCCGTCATTCTCACCGTCATGACTGTGTCCGTCACAACCGCAAGAGCCTTCATGTGCATGGCACGCCGCTTCTTCCGATTCCGTAAATAATAAAACCTCAACCTCAGGCTCGTTTCTTTTAACAATTTCCTTTATTTTTTCATAAATATCCCCATCATTTCCCCCTTCAATTTCCATGACAAGGGTTTGTTTCATAAGATTCACCTGTGCCGATTTAACAAGCGGTATTTTTGCCGCTTCCCTCTCAATAACCGATGCACAATGGGGACAGTCCAGCCCTCTCAGCAAATATTTAATCTCCATAAATACGCTCCTTCACCGCAATATAAGCATAGTTGCTCAACCATTCAACTATACCTGTTAATAATGCAGGCTGATTGCTCAGTCTGACATTAATCTTTGTTGTTTTCAAAATCAGTGGCGTAAATGCTCAAGTCCCATATCAATAATAAGCTTTACATGGTCATCGGCAAGAGAATAAAACACAATTTGTCCCTGACGTCTGAATTTTACAAGATTTGAAAGCCTCAACCCCTTGAGCTGATGGGATACAGCGGATTTTGTAATGCCAAGCAGCACCGCAAGGTCACACACGCACATTTCCTGCTGTTCAAGAGCATGTAAAATCTGTATTCTTGTGCCGTCTGCAAACATCTTGTACAAAGCCGCAAGATCAAGATAAGTGTCCTTATCCTCCAGCTTTTTTCTTACCGACTCCACCGTTTGTTCATGTATCACTTCACAGTCACATGTATAATTCTTGTCCGTTTGCTTATTCATACTTACACTTCCTTTGCTTAGTTGAGCAATTGTTCAACTGTTATTATAATTAATTTTTCAGATTTGTCAATATGAATAATAAAAAAACTCAGGAATAATTCTAAAACGAGCTGCTCCTGCATAGATTGTACAAACAAAACACACGTAAACGGAGGAAAAAAGCATGACAGAAGCATCCATATACAAGGACATAGCACTAAGGACAGCGGGAGAGATATACATAGGCGTAGCAGGTCCCGTAAGAACAGGAAAATCCACCTTTATCAAGCGTTTCATGGATACCCTTGTTGTACCCAACATGGAAAATGAGTTTGCGGCAAGCAGAGCACGTGATGAGCTTCCCCAGAGTGCAGCAGGCAAAACGGTAATGACTACCGAGCCGAAATTTATTCCCAATGATGCTGCCAAGGTAAAGCTTGACGACGGTGCACAGTTCAACGTAAAAATGATTGATTGCGTAGGCTATATTGTTCCGGGTGCACTGGGTCTTATGGAGGAAGAAAAGCCACGTATGGTTATGACTCCCTGGAGCAGCGAGGCAATTCCCTTTGAGCAGGCAGCCGAAATGGGAACACGCAAGGTTATAAGAGAGCACTCAACGGTAGGACTCCTTATCACTACGGACGGCAGCTTTTCCGAGCTTGAAAGAGCTGATTACGAAAACGCCGAAGAACGGGTTGCCGCCGAAATGAAGGAAAGCAAAAAGCCGTTTACGGTTATTCTCAACAGTGAAAACCCCGACTCCGATGAAGCAAAGGAGCTTGCCGAAAACCTCAGCGAAAAATACGGTGTCCCCGTCAGAGCCGTCAACTGCCTTGAAATGACAGAGCAGGATATAACCGACATTATACGTGATTTGCTTTACGAATTCCCCATATCGGAGCTTCATTTTTCGGTGCCTGCATGGGTGTCAACGCTGTCCGCAGAGCATCCTCTGCGCAGCACCATCATGGACGGAATAAGCGAAAGAGCCTCATCAATTTCACGGCTCAGCCAGATAAATGAAGCCTTCAGTGACCTGTACGACAGCAAATTCGGCACAGAAATACAGGCAGGCAAGGTTAATCCCGCCGACGGAACAGGACATCTGTCGGTAAATGTACCCCGCAGGCTTTTCTATCAGATATTAGGTGACGAAACAGGTCTTTCCATAGAAGGTGACGAGGATCTTGTAAGCATTGTAACAGAGCTTGCAGCATCACGTAACAAGTATAAAAAATTCGAGGAAGCTCTTACGCAGGTTGAACAGACAGGCTACGGCATTGTAACACCCTGTGTTGAGGATATGACACTTGAAGAACCTGAAATAGTAAAGCAGGCAGGCTCATACGGTGTCAAGCTCAGAGCCTCCGCTCCCTCAATACACCTAATGCGTGCCGACATCAAAGCCGAGGTAAGCCCCATTGTAGGCAGTGAAAAGCAATCGGAGGACATAGTAAAATTCTTATTGCGTGAATTTGAGGAGGACCCTGCACAAATCTGGCAGTCCAACCTCTTTGGCAAAACTCTCCATGAGCTTATAAACGAAAGCCTTAACGCCAAGCTCAGCCATATGCCCGTAGAAGCACGCAAAAAGCTTTGCCATGCCCTCACCAAAATCATAAATGACGGTGCAGGCGGTCTTATCTGCATACTGCTGTAAAACAAAAAAGGGCGGTCCCTCATTGGGTTCGCCCTAAAATTACATATATCAGCTTTTCTTGATAACACTAACTTAGCTTTTCATAGAAAGCCGTAGCCAGCGCATCGCATCTTTCGTTGTAGGGATTACCTGCATGCCCCTTAACCCAGTGATAGCGAATTTCGTGCAGCTCGTCAAGCTCAAGAAGCCGTTGCCACAGCTCAATGTTGAGAGCAGGTTTTCCGTCAGACTTTTTCCAGCCTTTTTCACGCCAGGAGCGTGCCCAGTTTTTGGTCATGCCGTCAATAAGATACTTTGAGTCGGAGTACAGCTCAACAATGCAAGCCTGATTGAGTGCAGACAAGCCGCAAATTGCCGCCGTAAGCTCCATTTTGTTGTTTGTGGTATCTTTTTCTCCGCCGGAAAGCTCTTTTTCAACACCGTTGAATACAAGTATGGCGCCCCAGCCTCCGGGTCCCGGATTTCCGCTGCAGGCACCGTCAGTATATAATGTTACAGTTTTCACTTTTCTTCGTCCTTTTCGGGTACGGTTAAGGGGCGGTATATAATTTCTCCGCCGATAACAAGGTTACCGTCCTTTGTAATTTCGTAATCCACACTGTAGCCGTTTTCAGGCTTGTCGCCGTCAAGATAATATGTGATTTTTCCGTTTTTAGCCGTATATTTTGTCTTTACATAGGTAAATCCTTCGTTGGCGTATTCATAGTAATAGCCGTCAGCGGTATATTCTATTGCTCCTTCTGTTTTGTCGTCAATCCACTTGCCGACAATGGTTTTTCCTCCCGTGCATCCGCAAAGCACCGCCGCAATAACGGATATAATTATGACAGCCGCAAAAAGCCTTGAAATCTTCATTGTAAACCTCCCGTTAAACTATATTTCGGGGAAAGACAAGCCTGCGCCGCTCTGCTTGTTATCACTGCTTTCAAGCTTTACCGTAACGTCAAAGCCTAAAATACCGCTTGAAATACGCTTCATCGTTTCCTGCATTGACGGGTCTGAGGAAACCATGAAATATCCCATGGG
>JAZNIM010000136.1:0-23412 GCA_045577475.1 Eubacteriales bacterium
CATAGGAGGGTGTTTTTTTCTATTGTCCGTTTTTACTGGACTTGTTCAATCGACATCTCCGTTCTTATTTGGCAAAGATGGGCAATTTTGATACAGTCTGAAATGCGTAATATGAGGTATTACGCATTTTTTTAAATTTTAACCGAATAATTACTCTAAAATCAAATAATCACCGTTTGATTGCAGCTTTAGGAGAGATGATTTTTCTTTCTGTATTCGCTTGGGGACATGTAAGCGTATTTTTTGAAAATTCTGCAGAAATAAAATTGATCTTCGTATCCAACGGAATTTGATACTTCAAAAACACTTGCATTTGTGGAAATCAAAAGCTCTTTTGCACGTTCGATGCGTTTTTCCGTGATATATTGTTTTGGAGATGCTCCCACTGTTTGAGCAAATCTGCGAGAAAAATATGACGGATTGACAGACAGATTTTCTGCAATTTGTTCTACAGAAATATTCGCACAGTAGTTGTAGTCAATAATTTTTAAAGCGGTATTTATTGAATCTGTTTTAACATTGTGTCCGGAGCATTTTAATAATATAGAGAAAAACTCGTATATAAGTCCCACAATAGACAGCTTGGCGGCTGATGTTGTCTCTTTCGATAAATTGTAGATTTTATCCATAACCGCTTTCAGCTCGTTATATGTGGAGATATGTATTATTGGCTTTTCCGGCTTGACGCATAGCATATCAATATATTCAGTAACCGTTTCTCCGTATAAACCCAGCCAGCTTATACTCCATTTTTCCAGAGCCTTGTAATGTATTTTTTCTCCGGGCAGCATTATAAGCAAATCGTGCTCACCAAATGTGATTTGCTTGTGTGAAAGCATTTGTGCTTTCCCTTTGTTTACCAAAACAAACAGGTAATGGCTTCTTATCTCAGGTCCATACTCGTGATTTGGCGTATTTATTCGTTTTCCGCAATAATACATACCCATATCGCTTTTAACCTGAAGCTCCGTATACTCCTCAAGCATTGTTTTGTCATTCATATCAATCACCGACTACAGTATAACACAAAAAGTCAAAAAAGTCCATAACTTTGTCAAAAAAGTGTATTGCTAAACTATTACCGTAATAGTATTATTGAATTGATGTAAAAAATCAACACTCAAATTGTCGAGATTCAGATGCTGCATATATTAAAAATTCCACTGTATTACGGGCAAGAAACAGGCGGAATTTACACGTTTGATATGCAGATGGTAAAATACAAGCAGTTTTTTACACAGACGAACAGAGCCGTGTATTAATATAAAACAAGGAGACAGGAAAATGGAACATAATTATTCTGACAAATGGAAGAAAAGAGGAGACCGAACAGGGCTTATAAGAAACGCATTGTTAAAGTCAATGGGTTATACGGATAAGGATATAGAAAAGCCGATAATCGGTATTATAAACACATGGGCGGAAACAAATCCCGGACATGTACATTTCAGACAGCTTTCTGAGGCTGTCAAACGAGGTGTTTGGGCAGCGGGAGGTTTTCCTCTGGAAGTAAATACCCTTTCAATCTGCGAGGTATTTTTTGATATTTCAAGTCTTGTGTACAGAAACCTGCTGTCAATTACAACGGAGGAGCTGATTGCCAGACACCCCTTTGATGGAGTTGTGTTAATCGGCGGCTGCGATAAAAATGTTCCTGCACAGCTTATGGCGGCGGTGAGCGTAAATAAACCAACAATATATTTGCCGGGAGGCGCAATGCTTCCGGGCAGCTATAAGGGACAGCAGTTGGTGTGCGGGACAGACAGCTTTCATTTATATAATAAATATACCTCGGGTGAAATTACTCTTGAGGAAATGACAAAGCACGAAGGCTGCCTCTACGGAAGCCCCGGGGCTTGCCCTATAATGGGAACTGCCAATACCTGTCAGACCGTGTGCGAAGCACTGGGAATTGCTCTTCCAAACTCTGCATCCTGCCTTGGAGTGTCAGGAGAAAAGCTGAGAATATCCGAAGAAACAGGCCGTCAGATTGTAGAGCTGGTAAAAAAGGATATTAAGTGCCTTGACATTATAAATGAAGAATCAATAAAAAATGCCATAAAAGTGTTAATGGCAACAGGCGGCTCTACAAATTTAATTATTCATCTTATTGCAATTGCAAGACGTGCAAATATTAATTTAAAGCTTATGGATTTTGAAGAAATAAGCAATGAGACACCTGTACTTGTCAATGTAAAGCCTCACGGAACAAAAAATATTAAAACAAACTTCCATAATGCAGGCGGAGTTGCTTCTCTGATGAAAGAAATGGAAGAAATGCTCAATACGGATTGCTTGACGGTTACGGGAAAAACTGTTGGCGAAAATCTTAAAGACATAGATATGCCTTATGATAAAAATGTAATTCGCCCATTGGATAACCCTTTAAACGAAAAAGGCGGAATATCGGTTTTATACGGAAATCTTGCACCGAAGGGCGCAGTTATCAAGAGAAGTGCGGCAAGCCCTCATTTGTTAAATCACATGGGAGAAGCAAGAGTATTTGACGATTTGGAAGAATGTCAGGCATATCTTCTGGACGAAAATTCAGATATGGATGAAAATAAGGTAATTGTTTTAAGAGGCTATGGACCTGTTGGTGCTCCGGGAATGCCTGAAAACGGAAACTATATGCCTTTGCCGCCGAAGCTTAATAAGCGGGGAATCAAGGATTTTGTAAGAATAACAGACTCCAGAATGTCGGGAGGCTGCTTTGGAACTCAAGTTTTACACGTGGCGCCCGAAAGTGCGGTGGGAGGTCCTTTGGCAGTTGTTAAAGACGGAGATATTATTCATATTGATGTAGACAATAATTTGCTTGAGCTTGAAATAGGTGATGAAGAATTGGCAGAAAGAATGAAAAGCGTCAAGCGTAAGGAGCATTCGGATATTACACGTGGTTTTGTGAGAAACTTTATTGATAATGTAACGCAAGCGGATGAAGGCTGTGATCTTACTTATATGCAAAATGTTAAATGAGGTATGAAAACATATGAAAAGCAGTATGTATGATATTATTTCGGAATTTAAGAATAAGCTGAAAAGCGAAGGAGTTATAGGTGTTTTTTGCAAAACAAGTGATCCTGCTTTTATAGAGGTGCTCGGTCATGCGGGAGCTGACTATGTAATTATAGACTTGGAGCACGGACCAAACAGCATACAAAATGTGCAGAATCTGATTAGAGGGGCACAGGTTGTCGGACTTCTTCCTGTTGTGAGAGTGAAAGAAAGCTGTCAATCGGTAATGAGTGAAGCTCTTGATATAGGAGCAGGAGGCATACAGGTGCCGCAGATAACAAGTAAGGCGGATGCACTTGAAGTAATGGAGCGGACAAAATTTGCTCCTGTAGGAAACAGAGGTGTATGCCGTTTTGTGAGAGCAGCAGACTATTCTGCCGAAAATCGCTTTGAATATTTCAAAAAAGCAAACGATGCGCTGGTTGTTCTTCAGATTGAAGGACAGGACGGAATTGATAATATTGATGAAATACTTCAGGTTGACAACATAGACGTATTGTTTATCGGACCGTATGATTTATCTCAATCATTGGGAGTGCCGGGAGAGATTGATAATCCGGTGGTTGAAGAGAAAATGCTTGAGATTATAGATAAATGCTCAAAGAAAAATGTCACGGTGGGAACATTTACCGATACTCTTGAAAATGCCGTAAAGTGGAAAAAGCTGGGTGTAAAATATATTTCGTACTCAGTTGATGTAGGCATATTTTATGAAGCGTCGGAAAATATTATCAACAAAATAAAAAAGCAATTTTGAGGGAGGTTGCATTATGAGCGACATTAAGGGGATTTGCCCTATTATAGCTACTCCTTTTACGGAAAACGGAGAAGTGGATTATCAGGATCTTGATAATCTTGTTAAGCATTTGATAAACGGAGGGTGCCATGCAGTAACCTTGTTCGGAATTGCAGGCGAATATTACAAGCTGACGGATGACGAACGTAAAAAGATGGTTGAGGTAACTGTTAAAGCAGCCAAAGAGGCAGGCGGAAAAACGATAATTTCCGTGACCGACCATTCAACGGAGGTTGCTGTAAAAACAGCAAGGTTTTTTGAAAAATCAGGTGCGGATTGTCTGATGCTGCTGCCGCCGTTTTTCCTGAAACCGGGCGGTGCATATCTTTATGAACATATGAAGGCTGTTGCACAGGCAGTAAGCATTCCGATTATGGCACAGTATGCTCCGGAGCAAACAGGAGTTACAATTCCGCCTGAAACCTTTGTTAAGCTTGAAAAAGAATGTCCGAATATCGAATATTACAAAATAGAGTGTAAGCCTGCAGGTCCTTACGTTACAACCCTTATGAACCTGACTGACGGAAAAATGAAAGTATTTGTGGGTAATGCAGGATTTCAGATGATTGAATGTATGGATAGAGGCGCAATGGGTGCAATGCCCGGTTGTTCAATGTATGATGTATATTTAAAAATATATAATGCTTATGTTTCAGGTGACAGAAAGGAAGCCATACGAATACATAATGCTCTTTTGCCCATGCTTAACCATATACGTCAAAATGTGGAGCAAATCATCAGCTTTGAAAAGAGAATTTTAAAGCTCAGGGGAATTATCAAGTCGGACTATTGCAGAAAGCCATCTTACAATACAGATAAGTACTTCGATAATTTGTTTGATGATTTGTACGGTGAATTGAAGGAGTATTTTGATTGACGGAGGAATAAGATGTCAAAAAAAGCATTTGTTACCGGAGGAGGAACCGGAATAGGAAAACAAATAGCAGTAACGCTGTTGCAAAACGGATATGATGTGGCAGTAAGCTATTACAGCAGCTATGAAAGCATACAAGAGCTTGCAGAAATCGGAAAGCAATTTGGCAGAAAAGCTGTGGGAATCAGGGCTGATATTTCAAAGGTATCAGAGATAAAGAATATGTTTCAATCCTATCGCAATGAGCTTGGAGACAAGCTTGACCTGTTTGTAAATAACGCAGGTGTTACAATGAAATCCACTTTTTTGGATACAACAGAGGATTTGTTTGACGCTATTTGCGATGTGGACTATAAAGGGGCATTCTTTTGTATGCAGGAAGCTGCAAAAATGATGACGGCGACAGGCGGTAATATTATTTTAATCTCGTCAAATAACGCTAAAGCACATTTTGCAGATGTGTCGGTATACGGCTCAGCAAAGGCGGCAGCCACAAAGCTTGCAGAGCATATGGCAATTGAACTTGCACAGTACAATATACGTGTTAATACAATTGCTCCCGGATGGACTGATACGGGTGCATCACGACTTGATGAAAAAGAAAGTACATACTATAAGATACCGCTGCAAAAATGGGTAGATGTAAAAGAAATAGCACAAACCGTTCTGTATCTTGCTTCAAGTGCTGCAAAATCGGTAACAGGAGCCATTATTGTTATGGATAACGGTGCATTGCTTGTATCGGATAAACGTGAAAAATACGGCTTCTGAAGCTAAAAATACGACCGTTTAATGAACTTATAAAGGACGGGTGAATTAAAATTTATAAAATTTTTGTAAACGGGGTGTACACAGAACCGGAAACCGTTAAAGTATCAGCACAGCCTTTCAATCGAACATGGCCGGGAAAGCAGCGAGACGAATCCCAAACGGAAACTGCATATATGCTGCGTATTTTCGGATATGGCGAGCTGAACATATCTGTAGAGACGGATTTTTGTATTTCGGAAGCTATAGTAAGACCTCTTTCTAAAAAAGCCAAAATAACTCAAAATGAAAAGAGAGTAGATTTTGTAATCAAAGAAAACGGTAAATATTCTCTGGAGCTCAACGGTCATCATCACGCAATTCATTTGATTTATCAAAAGGAGCTTCCTTTACCTCAGGAAAAGCCTACATATTGCTTTGATTCGGGGCATTATTATATAGGTCTTGTACAGCTGAAGGACGGCGATTCGGTTTATATATCCAAGGATGCGGTGGTTCACGGCTCTTTTTACGGCTGCAGCGTAGAAAACATCACAATTTACGGCAACGGTATACTTTGCGGTGATTGGGAAACACGCACGGAAAAGCACGGAGATGTCGGCTTTGATAATGAGAATGCATTTAACCCGTCACTTGTACACACCTATGGCGGAATAAGAATGTATCAATGCAAAAATATATCCATACAGGGAATTACGGTTACTGATACAGCCTCGTATGCCATAAGCTTTTTCGCGACCGATAATATTTATATAAATGACGTGAATGTTCTGGGAATTTGGAAATACAATACTGACGGTATAGATTTTTTCAATTCCTCAAATATTGAAGTGAAAAATTGCTTTATTCGTTCTTTTGACGATTGTATGTGTATGAAAGGGCTCACTGCGTTTTCGGATATGAACACGGAAAATGCATATATAGAAAACTGTGTTTTTTGGTGCGATTGGGGCAAAAACATAGACATCGGTCTTGCGACAGCTTGCAAGGAAATAAAAAATATCGTTTGGAAAAATTGCGATATAATACACAATAACGGAACGTGTATTGCCATTTCAAACGGACAGTGGGCAGATGTACACGATGTGTTGGTTGAAAATTTAAATATTGAATATTCCGCTCATACAGAAGCTCCTGTTTTTCAGCAAGATGATTGTGCAAAATATCCGTCAGATTTTCGGCTTGGAGTTCCTAAGCTTATATTTATCACAGATAACCGACGTAACTGGCAAGGTAATATTTCTTATGAAGACAGCCGCACCAAGATACGAAATGTTAAAATTCGTGATATAAACGTTATAATGGATAAATCCATAGACTGCAAACCGGACATAAGAATAGAAAAAGCAACCGATAAATCGTTTTTTGAAAATATAGATATAAGCAATGTGTTTATAAACGGAGTAAAGCAGGACGGCGGAAAAAGCGTCCTGTGAAAACAATGCTTTTGGGATAAATCGGATATATTGTAAAAAAACAAAATAGAAGAAATGCTCGTCTGTAAAATAACAGGCGGGCATTTTTTATAAATTCACAGGAACATCTTGAAAATATCCTAAAGAAAACAGAAAACACCCTTGATTTTCAATAAAAAAGCGTGTATAATTACAGGAGTAAATTGATTTGCAAAACGGCTAAAAGGAGAGGACTTGTTTTGAACGAAATACTTAACGTGGGCATCAACGAAATGCCAAAGCTGGAATTTGAATGCTCCTGCGGTAGGACACATCAATTCAGTATGAGTGCCATGAGCATCGGAAATGACGTAATTTCGGACATCTGCAAAATGGCACAGCCTTTCAAGGACGGCAAAATACTTGTCGTTTTCGATAATAATACATATAAGGTTGCAGGAAAAAAGGTTGTTGAGCTGCTTAAAAACGACGGCTTTAACGTAAAGGAGCTTTTATTTGACTGCGGCAAAGACATTCTTATTCCCGATGAAAAGACTCTCGGACGCATAGTTCAGGAGCAGGATCTTGATGTCAGTCTTATGATTGCAGTAGGTTCGGGTGTTATCAACGACTCGGTAAAATTTGTCACTTCACGTACAAAGCTGCCTTATATCGTTGTTGCTACCGCTCCCTCAATGGACGGCTACGTTTCGGACGGTGCACCAATTATATGCAACGGCTACAAGCATTCTCCCCTTGCACATCTTGCATACGGTATTGTAGGCGACACAAACATAATTGAAACCGCCCCCTATGACCTTATTCAGGCAGGCTTTGGCGATGTTGTGGGAAAAATCACCGCAATTGCCGACTGGGATCTTGCAGTAAAGGCAAACGGCGATTACCGCTGCGATACCTGCGTAACTCTTGTTCAAAGAGCACTTGACAAGTGCTTTGGCACAGCAGAAAAAATCAAGGACAGGGACGGCGAAGCTCTGCAAAATCTCTTTGAAGCACTTACCCTTACAGGCGTTGCAATGGCACTTATAAACCTGTCACGCCCTGCATCAGGTGCAGAGCACATGCTTTCTCACTATTGGGAAATGGATTTTATCGAACGTGGGCTCAACCCCAATCATCACGGCATACAGGTTGGCGTTGCAACGGTGATAATTGCACGTTATTTTGAAGAACTGAAGGATGTTCTTCCCGAAGGTGTTGCAGAAAAGTGTCCTCCCCATACAGAAATAGAAAAGCTTCTTAGCATTGTAGGTGCACCCACAAGTCCCAAGGAAATCGGTGTTAACCGCGAGCTTTTCTACAACAGCCTTATCAACGGTCACACCGTAAGACCGAGATATTCCATTTTGCAGTTTGCAAGGGACAAAGGCTTATCTGAAAAAATAGCACAGAAAATAACAGATGAAATATATAACTGAGGAGAGAAAGAAATGAAGGTAGTATTTGGCTGCGACCCTAACGCAACAGAATTTAAAAAGACTCTTATGGAGTACACAAAAGGTCTTGGTCATGAGGTTTTTGACTTAGGCTCTGATGACACAATCTACGCAAATGTAGCCTTTGAGGTTGCAAAAAAAGTGGTAAACAAGGAATATGACAGAGGTATTCTTCTTTGCGGAACAGGCATTGGTGTGTCTATTGCCGCAAACAAGGTAAAGGGTGCATATGCAGCGTGCGTGCACGATGTTTATCAGGCTCAGAGAGCACAGCTTTCCAACAACGCAAACATCATTACAATGGGCTCACAGGTTATTGGCGTTGAGCTTGCAAAATGCATTATCAAGGAATACCTTTCCGTTACCTTTGACCCCGAATGCCGTTCAAAGGACAAGGTTGCAAGAATTACCGAGTTTGAGAACAAGGGTGTTTAATACGGGGTTTACAAAGTAACGGGGAAATAATTCACCGTATCGGAGGATAAACAATGCCGGAATTATCAAAAATGAGTCACTTTGAATCAAGATCCATTTCCGCCGAAAACTTTAACGGCGAAAAAGGCAAAGGCGGTATGGCGGAAACAGGTGCTAACAAAGAATGTGCAGGCGACCTTGGAAAAGGCTGGAAAATATCACCCTGCGTTGGCATTAACAGCGGTGAAACCTTCGAGGTTGCAAACATCAAGGAAGCAGGCATCATAAAACACATCTGGATGACGGACAACTGTCCCGAAAACCGCATGCTGATACTTAGAATGTACTGGGACGACAGTGATACACCGTCTGTTGAAGTGCCTCTCGGCGACTTTTTTGCATCTGCCGAATATCAGGAATATGCACAGCTCACTTCCCTTCCCGTCTGCGTAAATCCCAAGCGTGGCTTCAACTGCTACTGGGACATGCCGTTCTATAAGAACTGCAGAATAACCGTTGAAAATCTCCACCATGACAGGGTAACTCTTTACTATCAGGTTGACTATGTTGTTGGCGAGGTTCCCGAAGGACGGGGATATTTTCACGCACAGTTCAGACGTGTAAATCCCCTTCCCTACAAAGAGGTTTATACAATTCTTGACGGTGTTGAAGGAAACGGTCATTATGTCGGCACATACATGTTCTGGGGACTCAACAACAACGGCTGGTGGGGAGAAGGCGAGATTAAGTTTTATCTTGACGGCGACAAGGAATATCCCACAATCTGCGGAACGGGTACAGAGGACTACTTCTGCGGTTCATGGAATTTTGACGTTGGCGGAAAGTATCAGGAATTTTGCACACCCTATGCAGGTGTAAACAAGATTATTCGTCCCGACGGTCTTTACAGGGCAAACCAGCGGTTTTCAATGTACAGATGGCACATTACAGACCCGATTTATTTCAAAAAGGATTTGAGGGTCACAATTCAGGCTATCGGCTGGAGAAGGGGTGCTGACGGAAAGCTTCACTATCTGCCGTTGCAGGATGATATTTCCTCCGTTGCCTACTGGTATCAGGACAGCATTTGCAAAAACTTCCCTCCCCTTCCTTCAAGGGATGAGCTTCAGATAATTTAAACTTGTGAACTGCCATACGGCAGTTCTTTTTTTCGGCTATTCTCAAATTTTCACAAAAAAATGAGCTGCATCAAAAGACACAGCTCACAAAGCTTTATTCATCAAACTCAAACTTGATATTCCGAGTAAATTCATTTGTAACAATCTGCCATGGTTCAAGCTCTTTTACAAGCACACCGTTATGATACAGGTTTTTAACCGTAATATCCTTTGACATATGCTCTGCATCATAGCCGATAAAGCGGAGAGTTGGCTTCTGTCTGCCCCAGAGGTGGATATTCTCAAAAGTAACGTCACGGTTTATACCTCTGCGGCCGCCTCCTGCGGAATACTCGGGATGACATTCAACAAGGCAGTACATAAGGCTTGGTGCATAATCGGGATACTTATTTACATACACTTCCTCGTCACTGTTCTGAATTGAGGGACAGAAGATTTCGTCATCATATTCAACGGTTATATTTCTGTATGTAAGGTCATGTACGTCAGCATAGTCAACGTTACAGCAGTCAAGAACGGCACTTGTTACGTGGATAATATCGCAGTTTTCAAATACTATATTTGTTATCTCCTCGGCTCTTGTTTCTGCACCGATTTCAAGGCACTTGCCCCAGTCATTCCAGATTGTACAGCCTGAAACATGAACATTTTTGAACACGTCGTATGCTTTGCCGTTACGGTACATCGCTTCCTTTACTGCCTTTTCAACGTCACCTGCATAGTAGCAATCAAAGCCCTTCACGCAGATTGAGTCATCGAAGGTTCTTATAAAGCAGTTATTGATTTCAACATTTACACAGTTATGCATATCAATACCGTCACTGTTATATCTCCAGTTACCTACTATCTTAACATTGGAAATATCAAGGTTTTCACACGCCATCGGACGGATATTGTATACAAGGGAGTCACGCATGGTAATGCCCTCAATTTTTACGTTGGTGCAATATTCAATCTGTACGGTATGCTGACGCTTTGCATTATTCACAGCCTTTGTGTTGCCCTTTTCGTTAGCTTCAAAAAGGATTTGCTCCTTATTATGGCTGTTGTCAAGAATACCTCTGCCGAGGATTTTTATATTATCCGCATCCGTTGCCTTTACGCAGGTATAAACAACCGCTCCCTCATCAATGAAAAGAGTCTGATTGCTTTTAAGAACAATCTGTCCTACATCATGCTCACCCTTGCCGAAATAAATAACGTCGGGGCTGTTGAAGTCAACACCGCTGTAATCGGGCATGGGGTCAACAAACACGTGAAGTGCGTTATCTCTGCCGTAAGGCTCAACTGTAAAATATGCGTTCTTTTTAATGCTGAACTTAATAACTCCATTTTCAACCACAGGCGTTACTCCAAGGCTTCTCGGACGAATTTCAACCTTATCAAAAGGCTTCTTGGGTGTAACCTCAAACAAAAGCTCTTCATCCGAAGCAAGGTTCAGAATATTTACGGGATGGGACTGGTCAATATCTCTCTGATGCCCCGGCCAGCGGCGGTTAAAGGGGCGTGTTGAAACTCTTGCGGTATCAAGCTCTACTTCCTTGCCGTTAATTTTTACGCTGTAGTCATCACACTTTAACTCTGTGGGAGTAACAGGATATATTCTATAACTCATAACATACACCTCTCAGATAACTCTTTTTTTATTATGATAACAAATCGACTCTTCAAATTCAATGTATTATTTTATGATTTTAGGTAATATTTTAATATAAATTTACTTAATCACAATTGACAAAACCGTTAACCTATGTAATAATCAGTTCGGAGGTGACATTAATGCTGGGTTACAAAGTATCCTTTAAAGGACTGCCGAAAACATTTTTTGCCTGTGCAACGGTAGTTGACGACTACATATGGGAAAACCGCAATCCTGAAAATGTTATTGAGTTCAGTATTGCAAAATCTGAAAAGACCACCTTTGATTTCGGCGAAAATCAGGGCACTGTCACCTGCGGTCACCACTTTTCCTGTGTTCCGGGACAGCAATACGCAAAAGCATACTGCGACAAAGGAGTAAAGAACGAAATAATAAGCGTTGCGGTGAAATTTGAGCACTTGAATGTTCAAAGATGCACTCTTACAAAAGAGGACGCAAAAAACAATTCCGTTTATCTGCTTCCTGCCATTTTAGAGGAAAATGCGGAAATATCCCACTTTGAAAAGCTTCTCAACCAATACATAAGCCTCAGCGTTTCCGAACAGCCAAGCAGCAAGGCGATGTGCATTTCCGTATGGTTTGAGCTGTTATCCGCTCTTGACGAAAGCACCCGAAGAAGTCTTATTGCATACAAACATACTACCGAAAACTATTATGTCAAAAAGCTTGATTACATAATTGAAGCAAGGTACGGCGATGCTTTATCACTCTCGGAAATTGCCAAGGATTTCGGCATCTCCATGAGCTATCTGTCGGGTGTATACAAAAACGCCACGGGGCAGACCTTCCGCAATGCTCTATACTGTATGAGAATGAACAAGGCAAAGGCTCTTATAATGGAAACAAGCCTTTCCTGCGAGGAAATTGCAAAAAGCGTGGGGCTATGTGATGAAACATATCTGCGAAAGCGTTTTAAGGCATTTTTCGGAGTAAGTATTTCACAGTTCAGGAACATTTACAACGAGCTGACGCTGTATCACGAAAAGCCTGTGAGAAAATAGCATAAAGTGCTGTATGCACAGAAAGGGCGAACCCGATTTTGGGGTTCGCCCTATTTTCACGTATACTCGGCTGAAGTTAGCTTTCAATAACACATAACGGTGAATTAATATTTAACATTGTACCAAGCTTTTCAGCTTTACCGTCGCATAGCTTGAAAAATGTCACACTGCCGGACAGCTCATTGGTACACACAAGAATATTTCCGAAAATATCAAAATCCCTCGGCCAATGTCCGCCACAGGAAAAGCTGCCGTCAAGTATAAGTCTGCCGTTTTCAAAGCATAGTACCGATATTGAATCCTGCCCTCGGTTGGATACGTATATTTTCCCATTATTATATCTTATTGCCGCAGGATAGTTTTCGGCTTTGCAGTCCTTCGGCAATGTGCTTACGGTATCACAAAGGGTAAGTTTCCCATCCTCATAATTAAAGGCACTGACGGTGCTTTCAAGCTCATTTGCCGCAAAGCACATTTTTCCGTCATCCGAAAAGACCACGTGTCTTACTCCGTGTCCTTTTGGGACATTTGCTCTTGACACCTCATTAAGGTCTTTATCATATACGATAATGCTGTCAAGTCCAAGGTCGCAGCAAACAAGATATTTGCCGTCGGGTGTGGGACTTATATAGTGTGTATGAGGCATTTCCTGCCTTTTGGGATTTATTCCGTGTCCCGAATGTGTCACCGTCTTTTTACCGATGATGCTTATGCTCCCCGAGCTGTAATTGGTACAGTAAACCCCTTTTTCAAATACGCAAAGGTGGCAGGCAACCTTGCCTTCCGTAGACGTCATTTGTGACGTTTCTCCAAGGCTTCCGTCCTCATTTATATCACAGGAAACAAGCGCACTGTTTTCGCTGTCACTGTAGGGTTCTTTCAGAAGAACATACATCCGCCCGTCCATGACTGCCATATACATAGGCTTATCCATGGGCGAAAAGCTGCATATTTTGCACCTTCCGTCATCATAAAGCTTACCGTGATAAATGCCGCCGTCCTTTTCACAGGAGGCTATATATATGTGCCTCAAAGCTTCATTCCTCCATCGATATAAATGTTTTCCCCTGTCATATATCTTCCCTCATCCGAGCATAACAAAAGTATCTGTGCCGCACAGTCCTCAGGCATTCCAACATATGAAGAAGGTATTCCTTCAAGAACCTTTTTTGCGTACTGCTCATCACCGAGTGCCTTTTCATTTCTCGGCGTATCTATTACACCCGGTGCTACATTATTGACGGTAACGCCGAAAGGTGCAAACTGCTTTGCAAGATTAAGCGCCATACTGCACATTGCCGCTTTTGAAGAAGCATACACCAGCATATCCTTATGGGGCTTTGCCTGCTGAACGCTTCCAACGGTAACTATTCTTCCCCACCTGTTTTCAAGCATTTTGGGTGCATAAATCTGAATAAGCTTCATAGGTGCTTTAAAATTTACGTTCATCTGTGCTTCATATTCCTCATCCGTTATCTCATTCCATTTCTTTCTTATCTGCACAGATGCATTGAGCACGAGAATGTCAACTTCTCCCGTTATTTCATAAAGCTGCTTTTCACAGCCGTCAAGAGAAAGGTCGCATACAGCAACTTTTGCACCGCGTATTCTTTTGGCTGCCTGAAGTGTTTTATCCTCGCTTCGTCCGTTTACAAAGACAAGTGCACCCTGTTCAGCAAGTTTTTTTGCAACCGCAAAGCCTATGCCCTGTGTTGAGCCTGTTACAAGTGCTTTTTTACCTATTAAATCAAACATTGCTTTTTCTCCTTAAAACGAAAGATAGTACTCAAACTTAAAGCTACCCGTCACCCACTGCGGTGAGCCTGTTGCCCACATATTATTGTAGATATTAAACAGCACCTTGCCGTTATCGGGTTCTTCAAAGGCTTTTGTGTTATTTCTGTAAACCTTAGGCTCACCGAAGCACACAAGGCGTGTATGAACAGGCTCTATCGTAACGCCGTTTACCTTTACGTATTTATCTACCCCGAAAAATGCGGTATTCGCACCTTTTACAACATCCGACGAAGGGGTTATGTCAACACCCGACTTATTTACCGTCAGGTCAGTCAGTTTTTCATTTATGTCAAAGCACACATATCCGCCTTCAACGTACAGAGTCGGCTGTTTATTATTGATTATCAATGTGATTTTTACTTTTTCGCCGATTTGCTCGGCTTTTACACACAAGCCCATGCAGTTTCCGTATTCAAAATGTGACTTTTTATCCGTCACATATTCTGCACAGACGGTGCTACCGTCTTTTTTCATATTTTTAAGTATTGGTTTGAAGGTCATGTTTTCAACGTCGGGATATGTATTTACACCGTCCATACGGTAACGTCCAAAGTCAGCAAGTGCCCAGTTATATTTATGTGTAAGATAGCTGTCAAGAAAGCAGTCGATTGTATTTCTTCCAACAACCTCGTAAAGGTAGCTGACGGTGACTTTTCTGCCGTTTTCGTTGTTAACAACGTTTATGCCGTATGCATCGCATTCAATGGAATACTGTTCGCTATTTGTTTCCGGTTGTTTATCAAAGGAAACACCGTACTTTTTCTCTGTCTTTTCCTTCAGCTTCAGTGCAGCACTTTTAGCATTCAGTGCCCATTTCACCTCGTCATTCCATCCGCTTTGTGCGTATTTGAACTGCTCCGTATCAAGTGCCTGCAACAAATACTCCTTTGAGTAAGAGCCGTTGTCACGGTATGCCGAAACGTACTTTTTAACGTCAACGCCTCCGCTGTGTTCACCGAAAAGCATTACATTTTCTATATATTCATTCTGCAAATCGAAAAATTCCGTATCATTCCTGCTTTCAAGAAACGAGGAAACCTTTTCAAAAGTCCTCCTTACATCACCTATTGCCTGACAAGCCTTTGGAAATGCCGATAGACCGTGTATCCATGTGTCACCAAGCTCACCCTTTATCACAGGAATACCGCTAAGGTCACATCCGAGAATCTCATTTGCAAAATCATCGAGAGATCCTGTTTCAAGAACGGCATTTACATCATATTCATAAAGCTCTTTTTCAAGTTGACGAATTGTTCCTTCATCATGCACGCCAACATTATCTCTTGTTACGTTCATGCAAAGGTATACGGGAAATTTCCAGTCTTTCGGCGGAACAACACCTGCACCGTAATCAGAATCGTAAAATGTAAGAATTCTATTGCCGTTTTTACTCTCCCAAAAGAAAAGTGTTGGAACATCGGGATGGGTACTTGCAGGGTTACAACCGAGATGCAAGAATTTCACCCCGTTTTCACACAGCACATCCACAAGTGCCTGAGTGTGTCCCGGAACATCCGTCATCTTTGCACTGACCGGCTTTGGTTTATTATACCTTTTGCAAAGCTCATCGCTGTAATAAAACAGTTTTCTCAGCTCATATCCCGAGAAAAATTCAGTTCTTATTGTGAGAGGCAGTGCGTGCCAGGTGATAATTCCTTGGCTGATAAGCTTTTCTGTTCTTTTTCTCAGCTCATCGTTGCAGTTTTTTAGTGTATAATACAGCACATAAGACGGCATTGTCCAAATAAACGGCTTATGGGTGTCCTTTGCGTTTTCGCAGGTTGTCACCACATCCGACAAGAGGCTTGTGCTATAGCTTTTAAGCACCTTTGACGGCAAATCCGTAAAGCCTATATCCACATGTGTTTTGAATACCGTTATAACCTTCATACTTCCACTTCCTCTAAAAGCTTTATTGACTTTATTATATGAAACATAACAGCAGTTTTCAACCTACAATCGTATACAAAAAGTTTAAAATATAAAACAAAACAAATAACAATATCCTTTTATAATCAAGCTGAGGTGATAAAATGCAATCGTCCGAATGTTTGATTTTAAAAATAATTGACATCAACCGCATAAAACGCAAAAGCATTTCCATTACAACCTTCAACAAGGAATGCAGTGTTATAAGCTGCAGGCTCAGCGGTTCGAGTTGTTTTTATGATAAAGGCAACACACTCCATGCAGGTGAAGGCGACCTGCTTTTTGTTCCCAAGGGAGCAACATACCGTCAGGAAACCCGACAGGAGGACGTTGTTTTTATCCATATTGAAATTTTCGGCGAAAGTGAAAAAAACATTACTGTATTAAACAGCGAAAATCCCCAAAAAACGAAGGAGCTTTTTCTTGAAATTGAACGGCTCTGGAATGAAAAAAAGGCAAACTATATTTATCACTGCACTTCACTTCTATACAAGCTGATTGCAGAAACGGGCATTGCTCTGCCAAAGCGTGAAGACAATTACGGCATTATTTCACGTGCTGTATCTTACATAAACGAGCATTACGCAAAGCACGATTTTTCTCTTGATGAAGCCGCAGAAAGGTGCGGAATAAGCCGCGTATACTTCAACAGGCTGTTCAAAAATCAATTCGGCAAGACACCTATTAGCTACATAAACGAATTAAGAATAAAAAATGCAATTTTTCTTTTAAAAAGCAACAACTACACTCACAGCGAAATTGCCGATATGTGCGGCTTTGAGGATGTCAAGTATTTTTACACCGTCTTTAAAAAGGTAACAGGCTTTACTACCTCAAAATTCAAAATTGAAGAAGACAGACAAGTGTTATAAAAAATCTCGCACACCTGTATCAAAGCAGATGTGCGTTTTCTTATACATATATTCTTATTTCAAAAACACGTCAACAGGAAGCATCGGTAAGAATTTCTATATTAATTCTTCCACCGTCAACCGTTACCGAATAATCGTCAGAAAACTTACCTGAAGTAAGTCCGAGACCGTACTTTACATCCGAAAAATCAAAAATCATACGGTTATCTGACACGCTTACGCCTTTTATACAGCTAAGGTGTACCGAACGGTTATTATGATTGCCAAAGGCTGAGTCACGGTCGGTATCTATGCCGTAAACGAAGTTTTTATCATAACTCGGGGTAAGACAAAAATCCTTGATATCTGTGCAAATGCTTATTTCATTCTCGGCAAAAGTAACTGTAAGCATGCCTTCATCACTTACAAGGGTTACAACCGAGGAATTGCCTTCCTCTTTATACTGCATATCCTTCCAGCGGATATTTTCTCCGTTCTGTGTGAAGTATATTCCCGCCATACCCTTATCCGAGTCGGGATTTGTATACAGCAGCGAGTCCATTACAGGGAGATTTCTGTATTCGCATGCTTTTGTTTCACAGCGTTTGTCAAGGTAGTGTTCCTTTAATTTGTCGCCGAAAACGTACATGTCACGGATTTTTACGATTCCATCCTCCCAAAGCAGGTTTACACGGTAAAAACGGCTGTTATACCAGACTGTCTTTTTATTATAGCCTCTCATATCGCTTAATGCAGCCTGAGAAGCCGGAGGTGTTACATCAAAGTTTGATTTATACCACTTCCCTGCCTCGGACAAGGTCATAACCTCAACCTTACCTGCATCAGAAAGCTCTTTAATCATCTTAAACTGAATTTCGATGCCTTTTTTCATACGAGGCCAGCCGAAGCTGTTTTCCTGTCCCGCCTGAGTATACTGCATGCTGATGCCTGCACCGTTATAGTTTTCATTAAAGAACCATCTACACCATTCTTCATTACCGCCGAAATTTTCGCTGACAGGCTCTAAGGTAGGCTGTCCCAGCTTCCATATTTCGGGATAAAGCTGACAGTCAATTTCATATATGGGACATGAACCGAGCATACGGAAAACAGGCATATTAATCTGTGTTTCCTTACTGTTTGCAGGACAGAACATATTATTCTCACAGGGATAATACGCCTGATTAAAGAAACCTCCCTGCATTGTATAGCCGTCAATACCAACCTGGTCTCGGCAGATACAGCAGGCTGATACATTATACTTTTCGTCAAGGTGCTTCATGGAAACCGCATCCACATGCCATGAGCCTACCGCTTCGGGATATTTTCCGAACACGTCCTTAAAGCCGTTCATAGCTTCATCAACAATCTTTTTACGCTTCTCAGGCTCATAGCCGATAAGAAAACCCACGTCATTATACCAGTCCCAAGGATAGCGTCCGTGCCATTCTTCACCGCACTTTTCCACAAGAGGCTGTACTATTTCAAGCCACAAGCCAACCTCGGCAATGTCTGAATTTTCCTTTACAAGCTCTACAAATCTATTATCAAGAAGTGCATCGTACTGAAGAAGAAACGTACCTCTGAGACCGTTTTCTCTCATAACACGAAGCTGTTCACGAACAGGCTCAACAAGGTCGATATTTCTACCCGGACGAGGCTCTATTCCACGGACAAAATTAATTACGTTTACTATATTTTTCATTTTAAACACTCACTTTCAGATTTCAGCAATTACTCTGCAAGGCAGTCCCGTAATTCCTACATAGTTCATGGGATAAGTATAGGCTGTAAACAATCCTCCGTTATCAAGAAGGGTTTTAAGATTACAAAGGTTTTCAACAACGAACACATTCTTTTTTGCACATTCATAGTCCTTTGGAATGTGCTCTTTCCCTCGTCTTATACCTGCAAAATCAAGGGCTATTACTGACACTCCTTTATCGCAAAGTGCATCAATCAGCTCATGTGTAAGCTGAGGATGTTCGGAAAAGTAGGTTTTCGTGCCGTAAGGTTCTTTTTCGATATAGCCTGAATAAAAAGTCACAAACATATCCTTCTCCACTTTTTCAAGGTCAATATCGCCTGTGTCAATATCACGACCCGAAATACTGCTTACATCAAACACAATACCGCATCTTTTTGTGTATTCAAGGGGAAACTCCTTATCCATTACGTCAAAGTGAGTGCCCAGATGTCCCACAAGTGCTTTATTTTCAATATTCTCTGAGTCTTTAAGCATTTGAGGTGTGATTTTGAGGGTTATATCTACAAGCATGACCATCCTCCAAACAACTTTTAATCAGTGCCTACATTATAGCACCTGTGTATCAACATTTCAAGCATTTTGGGAAATTTACACAGAAAAAAGGACTGATTGTCAGTCCTAAAGCAATTAATTCAATCTTCAATATCAAGAAGTTTACACACGGGTATGCTCAGTACCTCGGCTATAATAAACAGCGTTTTCAGGGATGGGCAGAAAAACATATTAGGTCCCTCGAGCTGTGCTACATACCCCGGTGACAAATCGCAGGCTTCAGCCATTTGCTCCTGTGTCATACCGCTAAGTTTTCTATAATAGGCTATTTTCAGGCCGACTTTGATTAAATTCATTTTATATTGGCTTTCGTCCACAATTATCACCTCACAATTTTATTATAAACTATTTACAAAACGATTATTATATGATAGAATATAATGGTTATTAGATATTTTCATTTAATGTCTATAAATCATATAGTAATTATTATGAAGGTGATAATATTATGAAACTTTTAATTGCTGGCTCACGCAGTATTACAGACTTTGACTTGACTCCCTACATTACCGAAGACGTAGACACAATTCTCACAGGCGGAGCAATAGGCGTTGACACTTTAGCTGAAAAATACGCCGACGAGCACGGTTTAAACAAAGTCATCATCAAGCCTCAATACGAAAAATACGGAAAATCCGCACCGTTAGTGCGAAATCGTGAGCTTGTTCTACTCTGTGACAAGGTACTTATAATCTGGGACGGCAAGTCGAAAGGAACAAAGTTTACCAAGAATTTTGCAGAAAAAGCAGGCAAGGCTCTTAAAGTCATTTCGCTTTGATTCTCCCTTTACAGGGAGTTTTTTTATGCAAAAAGTGCGTAATTCGAGTTTTGTTTGTGTGTATTGTGTGTGTATTGTTTGTGCGAATTTAAGCACTTTTGCAAAAAGAAAAACCACGCAAATGCGTGTTTTTCGTTGTATTTCGATAGGTGAATACTATCTCTTTGAGTTTCCGTAGCACTTCAAATATAGATTGATATTATTTATATCGTTTAATATCGTGCTATATCTCATATCTGCCCGTTTATATTTCTTCAAATCGTTTGTATTATCTCTTAAAATCCATAACTTTTATAAAATTTTGTGGTAAAGTTGTGGTAAGCTTGTGGTACTGATAAAATATCAAACTGGAATTTATTTATTTTCTTTATCTTGCTTTGATATCAAGGTGCCTGACCCAACAGACAAAGCAATGCCAACAGTGAAACATACACATCCCAAAATAGTATTTAACTGATTAGCAAAAAAGCCTATCATTACACCACCTAATGTACAACATACAATCCGTATAATATTTTTCATAGGAAACCACCTTCCCAAATTCTGATTTGTAAATCTGCTATGTGTAAAAATTATATCATAAAAAACATTAAAAGTCCATAGTTTTACAAAAAAGAAAAACGGACTATCAAAAATGATAATCCGTAATCCTTGAAATCGTATTAACCTAATGTATCGGCTATTGTTTTTGCTATTCTTACTTTGGTTTCTGCTAATGTATGGGCATATACTCTTGATGTGATTTCCGCACTGGCATGACCTAAATGCTTTGATACATTTTCAATATCTTCGCCAGCAACCAAAAGCAAAGAAGCGTTTGTGTGCCTTAATCCGTGTAGTGTTATGTTGTGGTCATAATTCAAATAGTCGCTATTCTTATCAACAAATCTTCTAAATTGGCTATTTAATAAACTTCTATCGTACCAATGCCCAGTACAAGATGTAAATACCATATCAGGTTGTTGCCAAGCATTGCCAACTATTTCTTTTTGTTTGTCTTGTTCTTCTTTGTGTTTTTTAAGCATTTCAATAACTGTATCATCAACAGATATATTCCTTGTGCTATTAGGTGTTTTGGGTGTTGATAAATACCATTTGTTATCAGCATAAGCAAGAGTTTTATCAATAAATATGCTATGGTTTTCAAAATCAATGCTTGACCACCTTAATCCCAAACATTCCCCTGCTCGCATTCCAGTATATAATAACAATTTAATTATGGTGTTAAAAATACTATAATCCTCAACCAATGATAATAACAACTTCGCTTCATTTACTGTCAAAAAGTTTTCAATCACTCCATAATCACATTCAACATCTTCTTTCCAGATAGAACCTACAACTGGATTTTCAGATATTATCTTTTGTGTTCGGGCATATTTCATAATGCTATGAAATACAATCTTGAACTTTCTGGCAGTTAAAGGCTTACAATCAAGACCAGTTAAAAATTCACTTATACTTGCCGTTGTGATTTCCTTTAATTTCATATTACCAAAAGTTGGCTTCAAGTGATTTTTACAACAACTCTTGTAATGTTCAATAGTAGTCTTTTTCAATTTGTTAGGGGCATACTCCCTAAAATACAAATCGCATAACTCGTTGAACTTCATATTGGCATTATAAGCCTTGTTACCCTCTGCTTTCTTTACGAACTCTTGATATGCTGCCTTTGCCAATTTATCGGCTTTGGCTTCACTCACTCCCTCTGGGGGAGTGAATGTAGTATATTTCCTGATGTGCTTTCCGTTTCCGTCATAACCGCAAGAAACATTAAACTCGTATGTATTGCCTGATTTCCTAATTCCTTTGTCTATCTTAATATAATTATGGTTCATAATTCAAAATCCTTTCTATATGTATTATGCTACACTATGTAGGTAAGCACAGAAATTATCAAAGTTGATAAATGCCTTTTTGCCAGAATATACGGCGTGAATTTCGCCATTCTTTAACATACTTCTAATAGCACTCTCTGGAAGAATACCAGTATTGGCTATTTGTCTGACGGTCATCATCTTGGGTAGTGTTTTATCTGCCATTTGAATTGCTCCTTTCGTTAAATATTTCTTCTATGTAATTAAAACAACATTCAAAACTTACTAACTCATAAGAGTTTTCATTTACTATTGAAAGGCATTTCGGAAACACTATTGCCGAAGCTATGAGTTTATTTCCGTCATATATATTGAATTTAATAACTAACATTGATTTTTTGTTCATTTGCTCTAACATCATATATCTAGTCATATCATCAACAAATATTTCGTTAGATACACTATCAAATTCAAAATTCAAATATGGCTCATTAAAATTTGCTACCTTTACAGTAATTTCACTTCCTACAAATCCAAACTGACCGCCAGAAAGTCCTTGGTTAATAGTTATAGTTTTTCTGTAAGAAGAACTATTTATTACTTTACACAATCTCTTTGCTTCTGGATTGCCTGTATGGGTTATTGTTATTTCGTTTTTCAATGGAAATTCCTCCTAATTAAAATATATATTATAAGTTAAAGATTTGTTTTGCTAGCAACTAAATCGTTTTGCCTTACATATATATTCTAACATATTTTTACCCATAAGTCCAGAAATCCATTCCGTATATACGGAAGAAATCAGAAATTATTTATTATCAATTAAATAACCATAAGATGTAAAAATGCCGTTTCCCTCTAAGCGAATATCTCTGCCGTATGCTTCATAATCAAAGTAGCATTTAATATTCTCAGGAATGCTGATACAACATAATTCATCAGCAAAATAATACCCTAATGCTTCCTCGGTATCTATGCCGTCAAGTAAATCATAGTTTTCCATATCTTCTATGATTTCAATTAACTCCGTTGCCGATGAACAACTTTCATATTCCAGTATGGCTTCAAGTTTTCGTTCTTCATCTTCTGAAAGCAGTTCCAAACACTCCGCCAGTTCATTCAACTTTTGAATATTGGAAAACTCATTAATAACATTGTTAATGCCGATAATATCGCTTTCACTATCTGTTATGAAATACTCCTCATACATTTCGTTAATGCCGATTTCGTCAAGCACCTTTTCAAGTGCTTCCTTGCTAGCAGGTAGTTTTAACCACCTGCCTTGTAATACTCCTTCGTTGTATCTTCCAAGATTGGTAAGATACACAACCATTTTTCCCATATCTTTTGTTCCTCTCTTTCTATTTTGTTTTTTCTTATATACTACTGTGAGAAGAAC
>JAZNIM010000137.1:0-11307 GCA_045577475.1 Eubacteriales bacterium
ATTCCCGTGAAATTATAGGCATTATCCATTGCGGAAATTTCCGTTTCATGTGCCACAAGATTATCGTGGAATATATGGCATGAGCAATTATTCAGGCATCCGCTGTTGGCAAGCATAAATAGCTTTTTACCGTTATCATCGCACCACTTTTTAAGCTTTTTTATATGCTCAAAGTCCCTGTTATACTCACGCTTCATGTAGTAGGAATCAAAGTATTCCTTTACATAGTCCATACCCTCACAGCTTCCTATCTCCATATTGACGGAAGCACGGGTGGTAAAACATGAAAAATTCTGCTTTACGAATTTTGCAATCAAAGGCGAGGTTGTTGTTACGCTATTTGCGCCGAATTTTCTATAGAGATAGTCAAGAGTATTTCCGATACCGTTAAAAAAGCTTCTTGACATGGCATCCTTACCGTAGCAGTTTGCGTTGAAAAGCACATTCAGAGGTATTCCTGCCAAATGCAGCTTTTCAAGGCTCTCTGTCTGTAGTTCCATAAGCTCTGCCGATGAACAGCCTTCCCTTACAAGCTGGTTATTTCTTCCGTTGGGATAGTCGGCAAATGAAAAGTAAACCTCATATATATGTTCTTTGTTTTCTATAATACTGTCAACAAAATTAATTTCTCCACTTGCAAGTCCTACTGAAAACTTCATGTCACCACTTCCATTCAAATTTAATATATCACATATTTTCAGCTTTTTCAATAGGTATAACAAATGAATAATATAAGATATCAAACATATTTAGAGGTATTCGTTTTTGTGTGAAAGAAACAACGCATGCAGCTTTGGCAAACAATAATACATTTTGCATAATTGAAAGAGGCTGCATCAAAACAAATTGATACAGCCTCATTTTTCAATATTAAATTTCCGATTAAAAAGCAAATCCGTCAATCAGCCTTACCTGCAAGTATAAAGCCGCTGATGCTTTCGTTTGTGCCATCGGTATAGGTTACCTTTATATTGGTAATGCAGATTTTTTCACAGCCTGTCACATTTGCAAAAAACTCAGTATTTGCCGTTCCGCTGCCATACCAGTTAAGGGGCGGACAATCGTATTTAATGTGTCTGTAGTTCTTACCGTACAAATCAAGCACAGGCTTATTATTGGCATTAAGATACTGTGCATCAAATTCAACCGATTCAATAGCTTTATAGTCTGCATTTACATTCTGAATATTGAACTTTAAATCTATACAACTGTTGTTGGGAGAATTATTTTCAAAGCTTGCACTTATCACAATCGGATAAGGTGTTGTGCTCCAGCCAAGCTTAACCCAGTTATCCACATGCACCAAAAGAAGCTGCGTTTTTGAGGACAGCGAGTACACCCACTTATATGTTTCCTCCTCGGTTTCATACCAGCCTACTCTCTTGTAATCCGATACCTGAGCCTTTGGAACAATCATCCTTCTTCCGTCCCCTGAATACATATAGCAAACAGGCTCCAAGTACCATCCGACACTTAATTCCGTTTCCACGTAGTCCATGAAAACTTCCTTACTTCTACCGTCAACTGCGTACATTGTAACGGCGACATCTTCCTTGTTTTCATGCCAGCCTGCTTCGGTTTCTTGTTTTACGAATGCCTTATATACCTGTTTTGTGCTTCCGTCGGTTGAATACATTGTCACAAGGACATCTTCTTTGTTCTCATACCAGCCAAGCTGTTTCTGCTGTTCTATATCAGCGATAAAAACAGTGCTTGTGCTTCCGTCCTCGGCATACATCGTGACAGTTACGTCCTCAATATCCGTGAACCAGCCTACTTTTTTATAATCCTCAACCGAACTTTCAGCCACAATTACCGTTCTGCCGTCAGGTGCATACATTGTAACCTTTTTTGCCGCTCCCGATGCACAAAATGACAACATCATTATACAGGCTGCAAATATGAATATAAAACGGTTAGCTTTCATTTTTTCCTCCCGAATCCGATTATTTTTAAACCCATAAATATTATAATATCACATTTTTAACCGTTTGTAAAGAAAAATTTTCACAACTGTGTTTTCAGGCAGAAAAGGAGCTGCCTCCAATGAAGCAGCTCCTATGGTTATTACGTTAATTTATGCTTATTCCGAAACAGTTTCGGTTGATTTTCCGCAGGTTGTAAGAATACCCTTAACAACTTCTATTGCATCATCACTAAGCTCCGGATAGCCGTTATCACGGATTTTTTCTGCAACGGCGCAAATGCTTCTCTGAACAGGTGCACCGTAATAGTAGTAACCGTCTCTCTTTGTGAAGGGTCTTACTACAAATTCGGTCTGGTAACCAACAGCCGTCTTAGGCATACCGTGTACAACTGCTGTGAAGAATATGTTATCATCTTCAATGTTGAAAATCTTATCTACGCCTTCTTCAACATCGTAGTTAACACCTTCAACATATGTTACACCGCTGTCATGTGTAAGCTCCTTATCACCGAGAAGGTCAACAAGAGTTACGATGAAGCCGTATTCTGTTACTTCTGCCTTCTGAGCAGCTGTAACGGAGCTCATGAATCTGATACCAGTATAAGCATCTGTTCTGATTGAGCTTACATCATAGGATTCGGGAGCTACAACTGTCTTTGCTTCCCAAACAGCGTAAAGTGTCATATCCTCGTTTGCCCAGAAATCTTCTGTGAGAACTTCGCCGTCAGCAGTCTTGCTGAAGCCTACAAGTGTGTAGTTTGCGGTTTCTGCACCAACATGAGAAGCAAGTGCTTCAAGGCTGAGAACGCTTGATGTGTCATTTACGTATGCTTCAACAGTCTTGTCGGTGTTGCCGTTCATGTTGATTGTGATGTTTGCAGCAGCGGGCTTATAGTATAAACGGATATTATCGTACTTAACTGTTGTACCCTTTGCTACGTCCACACCTATATTGAAGCCTGTAAGTGTATCACATTCTTCTCCTGACTTGCTTACACTACCTTCGACAATACTATAGGGGAAATATGATACATTATCTCTATGCCATGTGTCTGCTGCAAGAGAAACTGTCGTTTCATTAATAAACTGACAATTCTTTCTTGATGTTGTTCCTGAAGGAGTATAACCAAGCTCATACCACTTCTTAAGCTTTATAATTTCACTTGAAGCATTTACGTCATAAACTACCGTGTAGTTACCGGGCTTATAGAACTCGGTATATGTATCATTTCTAATCCATGCCATAACAAGTGCGTTATTCATTGCGTAAATAGAAGCATATGTGTTGCCTTCTTCTTCACCCAACATCATGTGCTGGTCGGGAGAAGCGTTGTACGACTTACTGGATTCAGGCCAGATTGAAATGTTAGCTGTATCAAGGTCTGCAAATGCAGGGTTGAAGTAAACTGCACCTACCCATGAAACATTCTTATACAAGAACTCACGGCCTTCGGAGTCTGTTGTATAAACATCAGCGTTCTTGTCGATGTTTTCAAAGTCAACGAACATGAGAAGCTTACCGTGCTGTTCATCGGAAACTTCTATATCCTGCCACTGTGCGTAAACGGTAACGGGTTCCCATGCCCAGAAATCTTCTGTAAGGAGTTCTCCGTCGGGAGTGAGAGATACGCCGAGGAACTTCTTGCCTTCTGTATCTGCAAACTTATTGTTGAGTTCGCTTACACTTACCATTGCCTTTGTGGATGCTTCGTATACAACATCCTCTACGTCGTCATTGCCGTTTGCATCAATTGTTACATCAACTGTAAAGGGCTTGAAGTAAAGTCTGATGTTATCAAGGTGAACATAAGTGTTTTCTGCACCTGCTGCACTATCAATACCTACCATAAAGTTAAGAAGTACGCCATCAGCATCGGTATGAGGAGATACAAGTGCAACATCTCTTGACCACTGACCTGAAACGGGATTGTTCCAAGGATAACGTGAGCCATAGCTTGTCTGTGCCTTGTTTACTGTGGTATTATACCATGCATACGTAGGTGTAAGATTTGCAAAGTCGGGAGTATCACTCATTACATCATACACGACTGTGTAAACACCGTTTTCTGTTGTAAGTCCGCCGCTCTTAGCAAAGTTAAGCATTGTATAGTCGCCTGTAGAGTGCTGAATCTTCGCATGAGTGTCGTTATTTTCATCTGTTTCAAGGATTACTGCCTGTGTAACCGCACCTTTAGAAGTAAGGCAGAAGTCTTCATTACGTGCACCGCGTACGTCAAATGCAACCTTAGTAGCATCAAAGCCGTAATCTGTGCTTGTGTAGCATGCAAAATTGCTTGCATAGCCTGAGAAGCCTGTGCCGTCGTTAAGGTATCTTATAACATTTCCGTTTTCATCGGTATGATTATAAACGCCCGCTGCTGTTTCAAAGTCAAGGTGCATAAGGAGCTTACCGTATTCGGCAGAGTTTTCTACAACAGGTGTATGTGTTTTCCAAAGAAGATATACAGTTTCATCGCCTGTGAGCCAAATTTCGTCTTCAGGCTTGCCGTTTGCTTTTGAAGAAATACCAACAAGCTTCTTGGAGTCTGTATCGGAGAAGTATTCCTTAACAGCTGCAAGTGTTACGGCATTTTTTGTATCCCATGTGATGGGTTCAATTGCCTGTGCCTCGTCATTGCCGTTCACGTCAATGGTAAGCTTTGCTTCAAAAGGCTTCCAGTACATCTTCATGTTATCAAACATGAGGTAGTTTGAACCTATATATGCATCTTCTGCTGTTGAATGGAAATGTATAGCCTGTATTGTTCCTATACCGCCGTTTTTGTCGGAACCGCCATTAAGAAGCTTCTGACCTTCAACAACGGAATGTGAATACCATTTTTCCTTATACTCAGTACCGGCAGTAGTGCCAACATTTGTGGCAGACTGCACATTTTTATTATTTTCCGTATCATAGAACTGGTTTAGATATCTGAAGCTGGGATTCTGGAACTTTGTTGCTGTTGTATTGGGATTCTGACACCAGTAAATGTCAGCTTCCAGGGTATAGTAACCGTTTTCTGCAAAAGCTTTGCTGTTAGCAGCATTTACCTGCATCATGGTATACTGGGATTTAACTCTTTCCATTCTGAAGTATGTGTTATCCTCTTCAGTAACAAGAGTCCAGTTCTGTGACTGACCTGTCTTTACGATTTTCCAACTATCACTGCCTTCGTACTTATTATTTACGTAGCCATGCTTTGTAATCTTATCTTCGCTTGCAACGGATGTGTTGCCTTCGAAGTCGATTACATACAGAAGGTCACCCTTCTTTTCGTCCCTCATGTCTGCCCATACTGCATAAAGGGTTGTATCTTCGCTTAATGTAATGCTTGTGCCCTTAATTCTTTCGCCGCCTTCAGTAAGTGACCAGCCGATGTGCTGATAGTTACCTACGTTTGCAAACTTAGGAGCATCTGCAAAATTATACTGAATTCCGTCAGGCCATGCAACGTCAGCTACAGTTTCTTCTGTAACTGTGCCGCCGTCAAAGGAAATAGTTACATTAGGCTTGTAATAAACCTTCATGTTATCGAATTTAACAGCATAATCTGTTTCAGCTGTACTGTCTGTGTAACCAAGGAATACCAGAACAGGATGGATCTGTGTAAGGTTTGTTGTGTTAGCATGAACCTTATTGTCGTAGAACTGCTTGCCGTTAGCAAAAGCATATGTACCAACTATGGTAGCCTTTGCACCAACAGCTGTTATCGACTTACTGCCATAATTCTGGTCGCTTCCTCTTACACATGTAACAGCGGATGCACTTTTAACATTTCCGTTTTTCAAGGTTTCTACGTCAGCCATAATGGTATATGTACCGTCAACATACTTTCCTCCGGTTGCATGGCTGGAAATATATACTCTGGGAAATCCGGGATGATTATTGCCTGTTACCTGAAGCAAGGCATATTTGTTTGTAACATTGCCTGCCTCATCCGTTTCTTCAACGATGCTTGAAGCGATAAAGGATGTGAAAATATCCATCTGTTCCGCTGTAGGCATGCCTTCGGGAAGCGTTCCCACTGCCTTACCGCCTACAGTTGCAAAATCTTTTGCACCCGATGCACCTGTTCCGAGAGGAATAGCTGCACCCTCTGCCGCATCTTCAAAGTCAAGTGTGTAAACCAGTGTACCGTACTCGGATTCTTCTGCAAGTGCAGCCTCATCCTGAACGTCTGCTTCTACGGCAGGTACATTCTCCGACACAACTTCTTCAGTTGCACCGAATGTGTCCGCCATGGAAGGCGCTGCAAAGCTCACCGTTGACATAACCATGAGCATTGCAAGAACAACGCTTAAAAGTTTTTTCATGTGTAAAATCTCCTTTTCCGATGGTTTTCCCATCTTATTAAATGATATAGTTATGCCCGATAATTGTACCACTTTTGCCAATTAATGTCAATGTTTTTTATCAATTTAGAAAAAAAAAAACATACTTTATTAACAATTAGCGTTGCTCATATTTTTTTGAGTTAATTTTCACACATTTACATTGGCAAAGGCAGGGTGATTTGGCAATGTAGCACCCACTCCCATTGCGGCAGCAGGAAAAATTATTTTTCTTCCGTGTTTCATTCGGATTTGGTCAATCACGCTGTCAACCTCCTCACGTCTGTTCCTGAAAAGCTGCGTGTCATCAAACATATCCAGCTGTACATGCTCCTTCATATTTACAAGTCCCGTACACCTCACGCCAACCGAACGTATGGGTTTATTCACATCGTAATTCTCGCTGAACAGCTCTATTGCGGCATGTGCTATTTCAATGCTGTTGGAGGTTCTCTTTACGGGGCACTGCTTTTCGGTGGTAATAAGTGAGGTGTCACGGACGCTTATGCACACTGTTTTACAGGCAAAACCGCCGCTTCGCAGCCGCCATGCAACCTTATCCGATAAAAGGTGAAGCACTCTTGAAACCTCATCAAGACTTTCAAGGTCACGCGGCAACGTAACCGAGTTTCCCACCGACTTTGTTTCGGTATTACTCTCCCCTATTCTTGCAACAGGCGACGTATTTGCACCACAGGCATCCTCATGCATTCTTATTCCGTTTTTGCCCATTACGGTTTTCATGAAAAGCTCACCCGAGTCCGCAAGCTCTCTTATTGTATTAATGCCGTAAAGGTGAAGGCGGCTTCTTGCACTTCTTCCCACAAAAAGCATCTCCCCCACGTCCATTACCGACACCGCACTTTCATAGTTAAAAGGACCGAAAACCGTCACCGCATCAGGCTTTTTAAAATCCGAAGCAAGCTTTGAAAAAACCTTATTATCGCTTACTCCCACCGACACCGTAAGTCCCGTTTCACCCTTGACTCTCTTTCGTATTTCATTTGCAATCCTCTCGCCGTCGGACAGCGTTTTTATGTTTATATCTCCCGTCAGCTCTATCCAACACTCGTCCATACCGAAGCCCTCCACTCTGTCGCTGTAGTCTGCATATATCCTTTTCACCATTGCCGAATGGCGCACATATTCGTCATAATCCGGAGGTACTATCGTAAGATGGGGACACTTCTGCTTTGCCTGCCATATTGCCTCTGCCGTCTTTACTCCCGCTCTTTTGGCAAGCTCGTTTTTGGCAAGCACTATTCCGTGCCGTTCCTCCTTACTTCCGCACACCGCAACGGGGACGTTCCACAATGACGGGTTCTTTTTACACTCCACGCTTGCAAAAAAGTTATTCAGGTCTGAGTGAAGCACTATTCGTCCCCTGTTTACTCCCTTTCCTTTTATATATTCCTCTGCCGTACTCATTTACAAAATACCTCCCTGTGCCATGTAAAGAACAAGTTTTCCGAACTTAATTTCAGCACGCAAGTTCCGAACAATTGTGTGTTTTTCTTAATTTTAGCACAAGTGTTCTGTTTTGTCAAGAGGATTTTTTTGTTATTGTTTAAAAAGGATACATTATTCCATAGAATAACTGATACTAAATTAATTCTGTCATCAAAATCTTGACAATCTCGGTCAAATGATATATAATTACTATATTATTCATTCAAACAACAGCAGAGAACATGAGGTAATTATATGAGCGGATTTTTCGGAGCAGTAACAAAGGACGATTGTGTATTTGATTTATTCTACGGCACAGACTATCATTCACATTTAGGAACAAAACGAGCGGGTCTTGCGGTGTACCACCCCGAGCACGGCTTTGAGCGGTCAATACACAACATTGAAAACGCTCCCTTCAGAACTAAATTTTCATCAGATTTTTCATCCATGAAGGGTTCTATGGGTATCGGCTGTATATCCGACTACGAAGCACAGCCCATACTTGTACGTTCACATCATGGCACATTTGCCATCACTACCGTTGGTAAAATCAACAATTCAAACGAAATTCTTAAAAACGTCATTTCACCAAAAACCCACTTTTTTGAAATGACAACCGGTGAAATAAATCCCACCGAGCTTGTTGCGGCTATCATTAACCAAAAGGACAATTTTATTGAAGGAATCCGCTATGCTCAGGAAATTATCGACGGCTCTATCAGCATACTCATTCTGACGCCAAAAGGAATATATGCAGCACGTGACAAATACGGAAAAACTCCCGTGGTTATCGGTCACAGAGAAGGCGAGGAAGAAGGCTACTGTGCCTGCTTTGAAAGCTTTGCCTACCTTAATTTAGGCTATTCCCACTACAAGGAATTGGGTCCGGGTGAAATTATTGTCATGAACATTGAGGACGGCGTAAAAACTCTTGTTGCTCCCGGCACCGATATGAAAATATGTACCTTCTTATGGATATACTACGGCTATCCCTGCTCAAGCTACGAAGGCATCAGCGTTGAAAAAATGAGATACCGCTGCGGTCAGCTTCTTGCAATGCGTGACGATGTCACTCCCGACAGCGTATCGGGTATTCCCGATTCAGGCATTGCCCATGCTGTAGGCTATGCAAACGCTTCAGGCATCCCCTACACCAGACCGTTTATAAAGTATACTCCCACATGGCCGCGTTCCTTTATGCCACCCACACAGGCAAAGAGAAACTTGATTGCAAAAATGAAGCTTATTCCCGTTCACGACCTTATTGACGGCAAGCGTCTTTTACTTATTGACGACTCTATTGTAAGAGGCACACAGCTTCGAGAGACCACTGAATTTCTTTACGCAAGCGGAGCTAAGGAGGTTCACATTCGAGTTGGTTGTCCTCCCCTTCTCTACGCCTGCAAGTATCTCAATTTCTCACGTTCCACCTCCGAGATGGAGCTTATCACCCGCCGTGTTATTGCACAGCTTGAAGGACGTGAGCCTGACGATGAGCTGTTAAAGCAATATGCCGATCCCGAAAGCGAAAAGTACCAAGCGATGGTTGACGAAATATGCCGTCAGCTTCACTTTACCTCCCTTCGCTATCACCGTCTTGACGACATGATTGAAGCAACAGGACTTCCCGCAGAAAAGCTCTGCACCTACTGCTGGTCAGGCGAAAAGCACTGCGACGGAAAGTGCGAAGGCTGCAAAGAATAACTTTGAATAAAAAAACAATGCCTCTCCGATTATTTTGGAAAGGCATTTTTCTATGCTTTTATTTTATTTTTGTGACATAAATCCTCTGAGCGTACCGCCGCCGTTTATAAGACCTGTGGAATACAGAAAGAGAATATCCGCATCCTCGGGTGTTGTTCTCATAAACATTGCCAAAGCATCGGGAAACATATATCTCAGGTCAACCATTGTAACCTTTTTATAGCCTTCCGCAAAAATCGGTGCAATACTGCTTCCGAAGGAATCTCGGAAAAGCACAAGCTCCTTATCGCTTGAAGCATTTGGGTTTTCAATTGTTATAAAGGACTGTGCACCTGCGGTAAACACATCATAGGGGTCAACGTTTGCAAATCTGTCAAGAGTATACACGGGATGTGTTTCGGGAAAGCCCTTATCGTTGATTACCGTCATTGTCATTTTGTCGGTATTTTCGCTTGTGAGATAATTTATCTTATCGGGTGCAAGGCTGAGTGCCGACTGACCGTAATATACGCCGTAAAAGGGTTCAAGGGTATTAAGCTTAAAGCCATCCTCGGGAATTAATTTCACATCCTCGCTCATTGCCGAGGCAAGAAGCTGTGCAACATCCGCTATCTTTTCCTGACTCCAGTGAGAGTCGGTGGTATAGTAGTCGGAAAGCTCAAGCTTGTTCATAATGTCAATATACCGGGCATTTACATTTTCCGACAGCATATGCAACAGCTTGCCGTAATCCATTGACGGATATCCGTTCTCTGCCGAAGCAAAATAATGCTTATCGGGAATTACGCTGTAATAAACCTCTTTGTCCTTGAAATACCTGTCAATTACGCTGTTCATAAGGTTTACGGTGATATCAACCTGCTTTTCGTCAAGCTTATCCTCCATTTTTACAACAGAGCCTTCATGAATGTAAATCTTGTTATTGTCGTTCTTATTCAGAACATCCATATAAACAAAGGCTTTTACGGCTCTGAAGGAATCACGCATGGGAAACTGGTCGAGAAAATAGCTTTCAAATTCACCAAAGGGATTTTCTGCACTCTTAACCTGCTCAAAGGATTTGAGCGGTCGTCTTTCTGCCGTTGATACCGACTTATCGGGTGTGATTACAAACGTCAGGGACAGCGAAAGTATAATCAGGCTGAAAACGGCAAAGGTAAGTATATTTTTTACGTTTTTCATTTACCGTTTCCTCCTTAAAATCTGAAGTACAAAAAGGGATTGAAGGAGCCGTCAACAAGAAGTGCCGTACACACAATGAGTATGACACCCACCGTCAGCGGTTCAAGCACCGTAAGAGCCATCTGTCCGCCCTTTGTTTCGGATATTCTGTTATACAACTTCTTCGGCACAGGTAAACTTGCCGCAATACACAGCACGAGAAGCACTGCAAAGCTGTCAAGCAGGTAAAGAACTCTGCTGTCTGCAAGTGCTATTGAGCCTGCACCGAAAAGACCGCCCACAAACGTGCCAATCTGCGAAAGATTTTCAACACTGAATATCACAAAGCTTATCAGCACCGTGAAAATAACATATATATGCTGAACCACACAGCCTGCCTTGACAAGCAGCTTTCCGAGAAACAGCTTTTCAATCATGAGAAGCAGTCCGAAATACAGTCCCCACAGCACGAAGTTCCATTCCGCACCGTGCCAGAAGCCTGTTATCATCCATACAACAAGAATGTTTCTGAGCCACTTTACGGTTGTTGTTCTGCTTCCTCCAAGGGGAAAATACACGTAATCTCTGAACCAGCTTCCCAGAGTCATATGCCATCTGCGCCAGAATTCGGTTATGGACTTTGAAATAAAGGGATAGTCAAAGTTTTCGGGGAACTTGAAGCCGAACATTCTGCCAAGACCTATTGCCATGTCGGAATATGCCGAGAAATC
>JAZNIM010000138.1:0-11230 GCA_045577475.1 Eubacteriales bacterium
TTTGCTGCCATGAATCTCAAAAAATATGCAATTCATAGGTTCGGTGAAGAATTGCTTTTTCTCAAATTTCCTCTTGTTTCTGTTTTTTTACATTATTTTACCCCATTCCCTTTGCGGAAATGGGGTTTTGATACAGACTGACACCTATTTAAAAGATAGGTGTTTTTTGTATGTAGTGATTATTGGTTTGGGTTGGTTAAAAATCACTCTTACAATTATTACAATGCCACTGTTTTGTAGTTTTACCCAAAGCAAATATTCCCCATAATGCTACACTACCTGCTTTTGATAATCCTGAGATTTTCTTGCAGTCGGTTGATTTGCAGTAGGGACAGGTTATTGTTGGGGTTGTGGGTTGTGGAGCTGGATGACTAACATTGTTGGAAGGCACTATGTAATCAGGATCGATTAAGTTTTCTCTTGGGATTATGGGAGAATCGTAATAATGGTCTTTTGGAGATTGTTTAACGAGCCCCAAAGAAGCCCAGTTTACCGACGAATTAATAAGTTTCCCCGAAAAATCATCATACTCACGGATATACATTGGTGCGTCTATATCACAAAAAGGCTGAAATGCCAATAAAACTTGCTCTTTAGTTAAGTTCTTGGCAAGTCCATATATTACAAATTTCTTTTCAATCATTCTTTCTATTTCTTTATCGGTAAATCCAAGCACCGTTTTTAACAACGGCACAAACTTCTTAATAGATTCTGCGTCAGATGGGTTGTTTATATCTCTGTAAATTGAACCAATTTCATACATATACAAAACTCCTTTTTTTTATTTATTATATCATAGAAAATCATATTTGTCCACAAAATATGAAAATTTAGTACGAATATCAAAACAAGTATCAATAGTTTATCTCAAACATCAAAAGTGTTTGAGGATTTAAAATCAATATCTTATGGGGTTTTGGCTTTTGGTTCTAAAAAGGGAATGTTAGACCCGTCTAGTGTTAATGCTTTTACGACTGCTATTTCAGGATTGAACGCAGAACAAGCAGTGTTAGCTCTAACAACAAGAGGATTAACAGAAACACAACAAAAGCAAGTATTATTGAATGCTGGTTTAATAGCTTCGTCAGACCACATTTCTGGAAGTTTAATACAACAAGCGTTGGCAAACGAAGGGCTGGACAAAGAAAAACAAGATGATATTTTAATCAATCTTGGATTAATGGATTCTCAGACAAAAGAATTAATTGCCACTAGAGCGGTTACAGAGGAGTTGCTTAGACAACAATTAATCAATCAAGGATACCAAGGAGAAAAATTAGAATCCATGGTTGCTTCTGCTATGCAAACAAAACAGAATGGATTAGAAGCAATGTCTTGGGAAGTTTTAGGTACTAAAATCAAAAAAGCTTCTTTAGCAATGTTAAAAAATCCTCTAACATGGGTAGTCGTTGGTATTGCGGCAATAGCAAGTTTAGTAAAGGGTTATGATGCTTTAATTGGTAAACATGAAAAACTTGCTAAACAAGACCTTGAAAAGATAGGTGCGGATTTACAGGAAGTCGAAGAAGAAATTGCTTCGTTAGAAACGCTTCAAGACAAATTGATTGACGCAAAGGGAAATAAGTCTGAACTTGCGAAAATATCAGAAGAATTGAACTCTGTTATTGGCGAAACCAAAGGGTTGCTTAACGGCGAAAGCAAAGCGTGGGATATTGCTAACACAAAGATTGAGGCAAACATAGCGTTATTAAAAGAACAAAAGAAGCAACTTCAGCAAGATAAGGTTGACAAGTCAAGGGTAGTATACGACAATAATGTTTTTGAGAGAGATTGGAATATCGACATAGATGGAGAAACTATGCGAGATTATGTCGCAAAATACAACGAGAATCTTTCTAAATGGAATTCTTTATCTCCCTCATCAAAAGAAATTTACGGAACAGCAGAACATTATGCTTTTCTTACTATGCAAACCAATAAAGGCGGAGAGGCTTACGGCATAGATGAGGTTGAATGGGCTAAGTATTGGGAAGAACAAGTTGATTATGCGTATGATGTTTTTGCTGATACAGTTGATTCATATGAGGGTGTTGGCGGACAAGGAATAGTCAAACAGCTAATATCCGATATGGTTTGGTCTGGTGCAGACCTAGATGAAATTAACGATGCTTTATTTGCTTTTATAGATAATTCAGACATTCAGGGCGCAATAAATACTTATTGGGAAAGTTTCACAAATCCCGATATAAACACAGAAGAAGCATTAAAAAATGTAAGAACATTATTTGATAGTATTATTAAAAAGTATCCAGAACTTAAAGGATTTTTTAATGATTACTATAATCAAATAATGGTGGGTGGAAATTCAGTTGCCGATAATACGGTCAAAAATGTCGATAAAATGACGACCTCATTAGAAGACCTCAAAAACACATCCGAAGGTATCTCCTCTCTGTCCAAAGCATTTAAAGAATTATCTGACGACGGCTACATCACGATAGAAACGATTTCCAACATCAAGGAAGCCGCCGGACTTTCCGACGAGGTTTGGGATGAATACTATGATAAGCTTCTTACGGTTGAGCAAGGCTCGGAAGAATTCAACGAAATTCTAAAAGACCTGACGTATCAAATACTCGAAAACAAGTTTAAAACAGAAGGACTCGCAAACGCAACAGAAGAAGAGGTTGCAGCGGTTTTACGAGAAAACGGTGTACTTAACGCTAATGAGGTAGCTCATGATGCAGTAAATAAAGCAAAAGCGGAACAACGAGTTCAAAACATTAATCTAGCAGAAGCTACCAGTGTTTTAAGCGAAAAACTTAATAACGAGGCAACAGCTACCAGTATGGTAAAAAGTGCTTTTGTTGATTTGGTGGCACAAGAAAAGATTTTTAGCAATTCAACACTAAATGTTAA
Source organism: Eubacteriales bacterium (assembly GCA_045577475.1). Classification (GTDB taxonomy): domain Bacteria; phylum Bacillota; class Clostridia; order Oscillospirales; family CAG-382; genus UMGS1387. Next base: position 2,881 of record JAZNIM010000138.1, read on the forward strand.
AGGAAAAATCGATGCTCTTAAAAGTCTATGGTCGGCTGCGTTTATGTCAAATAGTGCAATTGTAAGCCTGATTGATAACATAAAAGAGGGAGTAGATGTTGAACAAGGACGATATAGCCCTTGGGGACTTGGGGGATTTGGAGGAACACTAAAACCATATTATGAATACAATGGGAAAAAGTATTACTTGGGAACCGAAGAATATAATAATCTTCCTTCTTTGATATGGGCTGATTTAATGAGCAACGTAGATTCTTCTGACCCTTACACAACTCCTCAGTATTCTACGGGCAACAACAGTGGTAACGGCGATGGCGACGATGACGACCCTGACTATTGGGATTCATACGATGAAATCTTGGAAGACAATCAAAAGAAGCGTGAAGCCTATGAGGACTCGATTGAAGTTATCAAATACAACCTTGAAAAAGCTATTGAGAGTGGAGATATCGAAGAAATCAAAAGACTTTACAAAGAAATTGATTCTCTCTATGATGATGCAATTTCCGATATACTGCCAAACCAGCAGGCAGAAGAAAAGCGAATTCTCACAGACGAAATTCTTCCACGAATTTGGGAACTCATCCCCTCTTTAGACGGCAAAGATTGGGATTCTGTCACTGAGGTTGAAAAGGAAAAAATCCTTGAAGGTATGGAAGACGGGTACACCAAAGATGAGGTTTCAAGTTTGTTTGATGTTGCGGATTCTTTTACCGAAGACATCAGTGATATAGCCGATACTATTCAGGATTACGGCGACGAAAACGAAGATAAACTGGAAGAGGCAATTGAAGGTATTCTCGATGTTTACGACAATCGTAACGAAGAATCTGCAAATGCATTTGAGGATGCAATCCGTGACCGTGATATTGAAGCGGTTAACAAATATTTCGGCATTCTCAAAACAAACTCAGAGGAAATACGGGCATATATAAACGGTCTTCTCGAAAGTGATAGCCTCCCTCCTACCGTCCGCGAAATGTTGCTTGAAACTCTCGGCGAGTTAGACGACGAAGATGTTGACAATTATGAATCGTGGTTCAATACACACAAGGACGAGTATCAGAGGACAGACGAAGAATTTGCACGTGAATTTGAAAAAGCCATTGAGAGTGGTGACGTAGGTCTCGCAAAATCCATTGCTGAAAAGAGAATGGCAAACCAAGAAAGCCTTCAAGAGTGGTTGACGTCAATATACAACGACGAAAATACACCCATCCACATCAAAAACGATATTCAGGCATACATCAACGAGTCTGAGGATGTCATTGACGATACACTCAATGGGGTAAACGATGCCATTAACAACTGCTTCAGCGAGTATAAGAGGCATATTGACCGCACAACGTCTGAACTTCAAAAACAAGCAGACGCCTACGATATCCTTATAAACAAAGGACAAGCATTGGTTGACGGTCAGCAAAAGATGTACGACGCTCAGGCTAATATACGTCAAATTCAGCGCGACATTACAAAGGAACTTCGCACCAACAAAGCAATGGCAGAATACCTAGATGAAAGTACAAGAAAACTCTTATTTAATGAAGATGATTACAAAAAGTTGAATAAGAAACTAAACTTGCTTTCTACAGATATTGCATCCTTAAATTCTTGGTACAAAAACAAGATAAATTCTCTGACCGAAGAGGAGTGGTATCTCGAAGAGTCCATAACCAAGGAATATGAGAGACGTCTTGCCATGAAGGAAAAGGAGTACGAAATTGCCAGAGCCGAGCTTGACCTTGAAAAGAAAAAGCAAGAACTCAACAATATCCTAAACGAGAGAAACATTCGCATGCTTGTCAGAGGAGATGACGGAAGTTACAGTTGGCAGTATGTTCACAATGTCGAAGAAGCTTCCCGTGTTGTAGGCGAAATTTCCGACCTTGAAAGTGAAATTTCAGACAGCAGACTTCAAGCAATGCAACAGTCTATTTTAAACAACAAACAAGCCGATGTTGATAACCTGTCTGCTGAAAAAGCATCAATCGAAAACTTTATAACGATGATGAACGAAGAAGCAGAACAAATGTCTATCGCTATTGAAAACATTGTAGACCCGCTTGAGGACTTTGGAGTTGTTATGCAACGTTTGGTTTCAGTGATTTATGGCGGTAATTCCAATACTGAACAAAAGGTTTACGATGCCACTATTGATTACTCTGAAGCCATAGCACAAGCCGTAGCAGAGGGTAATTATGAAGCGGCGGCTGAGTACGAAAGAAAACGCAATGCTAAAATTGATAGCGAAGGTCTTGATTATGAAAAAACATACGAATATCATAAAAAAGAAGTCAAAGCTGCAGAGAAAACCGCAGAGCAGTTTGACGTTACAGCCGACACAATAAAGAACGATACGGGTATTGTTTCTGATTCAGCGAGCAATGTGACGAATTCCTTTGACAAAGCATCTAAGTCGGTTGGAAACTTCTCGGATACATTGACGGCGTTTTCTGTTGGTTCTGCTAAAAGAAGTTCATCCGAAGATGACGACAGAGACCCCGTTACGGGAAGGTCATCAAAAACATCAAACAAAAACAAGAATGACCCCAACGGACTTAAACGGATAGAGAAAAGATTAAGGGAAATTGAGTATTCCGGACAAGGTGAAACATCCGAATATTCCTCCTTGCGTGGGCAGTATCGCAGAAGAGCAAATCGCTTAGGAATTGCCGATTACGAGCCGTTAAACCCTGTACAAATCGTTACAGATGTATCTGACGGAAGAGCAGGAATTAACGTAAAAGACTTTGAAAGCAAGGTTGTTGAAAAGGACGGCAAAAAGTACAGAACAACATTTGCTGGACATTTGGTTGAAGTCAAAGATAATAAAAAAGACGAACCTTTTGACAATGGCGGTATTGCCAGTGGAAAGGGATATCTTTTTAAAGATGTTGATGCGGATGAGCTTGTGCTTGACCCGAAGCAAACGGACATTTTCAGTCAATATGTCGGTCAAATGGAAAACTGGGAGAGTACGCTTGACAATCTCAGCAAGATTATTTATCCTCCCATGCCTGTTTCAAAGGCTGATACGGCAAAGAATGAGTCGTTTAATTTCTACGGAAATCTCGAATTTCCAAATGTTCAAAATGCTGATGATTTTATTAGAGAATTCACAAGCCGAGTAAAAAGTAAAATATATAAACACAAGTAACACATAATTATTAAATGCAGAGGTTTTTTCATCAAAAGTGAACGCCTCTGCAAATTCAAAAATTAAGGAGTAATGATTATTGATAAATAACACAAGAGAAATCCCTGTTTGGCAAAAAATAACCCTTACACCACGTGAAGCTTCTGAATACAGTAACATTGGAATAAATCGAATTGATGCCTTGTTGAATGATCCCATATGCCCATTTGTCTTGCATGTTGGCAAAAAAGACTTGTAAAGCGAAAAGAATTTGAAAGCTACATAGAAAAATCAATAGAAGTTTGACACAAAATCATGGTAACTAATTGACTTTTAAAACATATTGTGATATAATTCAAGCGTGTCAGACTCTTTAAATAAAAAGGAGTTGATGCAATATAGGAAAAGATTTAAAAGGTAAAGAAATCGGAGCTGGAATTTATCAGAGAAAGGATAAAAAGTATTCTGCAAGATTCGTAAGCAAGGTCACAGGCAAAAGAGTTGAAAGGTATTTTGATAAGCCTAATGAAGCTAAAAAATGGCTTGCCGAGGCAAAGTACGAAGACGAACATAATAAGCGTGGCGTATCATCACAAATGACTGTCGATGCATGGTTTAACTTTTGGATTGAGAATATCGTAGGTGATTTAGCACCGAATACCTTACGAAACTACAGGGAAAGATATAAGCAAAATATTCAACCCGTAGTAGGTAAGCTGTTGTTATCTAATGTAAAACCGCTTCACTGTCAAAAGGTTTTAAATGATATGTACGATGATTATGCAGGCTCTACCATTCGGCAAACATTTATAGCAATGGGTACGATGTTCAAATCAGCTCTAATGAATGATTTAATATCAAAACATCCTATGGATGGCGTAAGGTTTACAAAGCCTGTAAAAGCAGCAAACGACATAAAATATCTCACCATTGAGGAACAAAAAAAGTTCTTGGAAGTGGCAAAGCGGTCACATAATTATTATCAGTACGCCCTATTACTTGAAACGGGTTTGCGTACAGGAGAAATGGTTGGACTTACTTGGGACTGTATAGATTGGGAAAATCGCACTCTAACTGTAAACAAAACATTAGAGTATCGACATAGCAGAGGCTATTGGAGAGCGGGAACACCAAAAACACCTACAAGCTATCGCACCATACCGTTAACAGACAGAGCTTATGAGATATTGCAAGAAGTTTATGCCACAAAAGACACAAGAAAGCAATCCGATACTCTGTCACAGACATTAGAGTATATGGATAGGCGTACAGGCGAGAAATCGACTCTTGTGATGAAAGACCTTGTATTTATCAATTACAGAACGGGAGAGCCGGCAAAGAATTCTTCTTATGATACCCATCTTTACAAGCTGTGTGATGAAGCAGGCGTAAAAAGGTTCTGTTTACATGCTCTAAGACATACCTACGCAACGAGGGCGATAGAAGTTGGGGTAAATTATAAATTTCTCAGTTCTTTGCTTGGTCATGCATCGACAAAAACCACCCTCGATAAATACGTACATACGACCAATGATTCAATGCTTCAGGCAGTACAGCAATTTGAAACAAAAATGAAAGAGATAATGGCATGACCGTGGCGTACAGATGGAGTATAAGCCATTCAGAAAATGCCTGAAACCCTTGAAAATAAAGGAGATGTAATAAATTATGAAACTTGGTATAGTAGGACTTCCCAACGTAGGAAAAAGCACACTTTTCAACGCAATTACAAACGCAGGCGCAGAGGCTGCAAACTACCCCTTCTGCACCATCGACCCCAATGTTGGCATCGCACCCGTTCCCGACAAGAGATTGGACGTGCTTGCAGAAATGTACAATCCCGAAAAGTACACTCCTGCGGTTATCGAATTTGTTGACATTGCAGGTCTTGTAAAGGGTGCTTCACAGGGTGAAGGTCTTGGCAACAAGTTCCTTTCACACATCCGTGAGGTTGATGCGGTTGTACATGTTGTAAGATGCTTTGAAAACGACGACATCATCCACGTAAACGGTCACATCGACCCTGCAGATGACGTTAACACAATTAACCTTGAGCTTATTTACTCCGATATTGAAATCGTTGAAAGAAGAATTGACAGAGCCAAGAAAATTCTCAAGGCTGACAAGTCCGCACAAAAGGAAATCGACCTGCTTGAAAAGGTTCTCGCATGCCTTAACGAAGGCAAAAAGGCAAGCCTGCTTGACTACTCGGACGACGAGCTTGAAATGCTCAAGGAAGTTCCACTTCTTTCAATGAAGCCCGTTATTTACGTTGCAAACATCAATGAGGATGAGGTGGGTACAGACCTTACAAAGAATCCTCATTACATGGCACTCAAGGCTATCGCCGACAGCGAAAAGTCGGGTATTATCAGCGTTTGTGCAGGCATCGAGGCAGAAATCAGCGAGCTGGAGCCTGAAGAAAAGAAGGAATTCCTTGCTGACCTGGGTATCGAAACAAGCGGTCTTGACAACCTCGTTACAGCAGGCTATGAGCTGCTCGGTCTTATCAGCTACTTAACAGCAGGTCCTCAGGAGGTTCGTGCATGGACTATCAAGAAGGGCACAAAAGCTCCTCAGGCGGCAGGTAAAATTCACTCCGACTTTGAAAGAGGCTTTATCAGAGCCGAAATCGTTTCCTTTGACCAGCTTGTTGAGTGCGGCTCGACGGCAGCGGCAAAGGACAAGGGTCTTATGCGTTCCGAAGGTAAGGAATACGTTATTCAGGACGGCGACGTGGTTCTGTTCAGATTCAACGTTTAATTTGTTTTTGCCGAACAGGTACGGTCGCTTTTTGAAAAAAGCTCCGCAAAAACTTTATTTTGGCTTCGCAGTTGTGAAGTGGTAAAAAGATATAAATTAAGGGTTACGGTTTTTCGCCGCAACCCTTTTTTGTCGTCATTTATCTGTATCGGATTTAAGGTGCTCAAGTGCAAATTCACAGCACTGGACCACAAGCTGATTAAAGGATATGCCCTGTTCTGTTGCTATTTTTCCCAAGGTTTCTATCAACGTATCGGGCATTCTGATGGTTCTGTTTGAGCTGGTTGGTTTTTTTATTATGAAATCCATAATAGTTCGCCTCCTTATAGTTAAATTTTAACCGAAATTAAAATTCAATACTATAATCAGATTTGCAATTAAAAATATAATTAAAAAACACTTGCATTTTTGAAAAAGGTGTGTTATAATGAGCATGCAAATCACAAACATTTTAATATTTAAAAGTTACGGAGGATTAAAAAATGGGAATTAACGAAAAAGAACTGTATGTTATCGATTATGTTGTAGGAACTTTGAAAGTTTACGATGACCGCTGTATTGTATCATCTAAAAAGAACTTTTTAAATTTTCTTGTCGGAAAATTTGCACAAGGTGAAAAAGTTTTTTATTACAGCGACATAACATCTATTCAATTCAAAGAGCCGGATATGCTTTCCGATGGTTTTATCGAATTTGAAACAGCCGGTTCTCATGGAAAAGGTAGTGGATCAGGTTACGTTAGCGAAAATCGGTTTGCTTTTGGAAAAAAGCAATTGACTGAAATGTTGGAAGTACGCAAATTAGTAGAGGAAAAAGTTAAAAATAACAAAGCAGGTGTTCCAACATCATCCACAGCAGACGAATTACAAAAATTTAAAAAGTTACTGGATGACGGAATTATAACACAAGAAGAATTCGACGCAAAGAAAAATCAGCTTTTAGGTTTATAATATGATACTATTTTCCCGACAAGACCCGAACAGAGTCCTGTCGGGATTTTTTACGCCCTAAACCATCATATCCGCCGCCGTCATAAGAGTAAATCCCGCAAAAAATACAACCTGCGACAGTATTCCCTCTCCTTTTTCACGGCACACCTCGCAAACAAGGTCGTACACCGTAACGTAAATCATGGCACCTGCCGCAAAACCTAAAAACAACGGTAGCAGCCTTGTGAGAAGTCCCGAAAAGAACAGTGCCGCAAAAGCAAAAACAGGCTCTGCTATTCCCGACAGCACACCTAAGGCAAAGGATTTTTTTTTGCTGTTACCGCCGTAATAAAGGGGCATGGATATAACTGCACCTTCGGGGATGTTCTGAAGTGCAATGCCTATTGCCAATGACAGTGCCGCTGCCCTTGAAGACGCCGTTCCCAATACAAACGCACTTGCCGCCGCAACACCCACGGCAATGCCCTCGGGAATGTTGTGAACCGTCACGGCTGTCATAAAGGAGGCTGATTTGCTGTCCTGAAGGCTCATGCTTTTTGAAGTAAGCTTTTCAACAAGCATTATAAAAAGCACACCCGTCCACAGTCCGAAAAGCGGAATGACTGCCGTACCTTCCTCAAAGGCAGGTATAAGCAGGCTCCAGAAGCTTGAAGCAAGCATTATTCCCGCCGACAGCGACAAAAGATACGGCTTGCATTTTGAAAATTCCATTCCTTTGACAAAAACACCGCATGCACCTATGGCTGTTCCCAAAATCGGAAGCACCAGTGCCGCAAGCAAAACTGACAAGCTTATTACCTCATCTCAAAAAAATAAGAAGCATACCTGATGTATGCCCCTTATTATTATATATTCATTTGAATTCACATGTGAAAAAAGGTCATTCCGCCATCTTCTTCAAACGCTTCATCATAGCGTTTTCTTTGCTGAAAAACTCGAAAAGTCTGTTATATTCTTCATAAAGAGCATCATACAGCTTTTTGTTCTCGTAATTCGGCTTGTAGGAGGTATCCTTAACCTTACTCATAACACCTGCACAGGTCTTCATATCGGGATAAAGTCCCGAAGCCACACACGCCGACATTGCCGCACCAAGCGCACCTGCAAGAGGTGAGCCTGAAAGCTTTATTTCCATACCAAGTACATCGGCATAAATCTGCATTGTCATTTCGTCCTTGTCGGCAATTCCTCCGCTTGCGAAGATTTCTTTAACGGGAACACCGCCTTTTTCAAAGGTTTCTATAATTTTTCTTGTGCCGTATGCCGTGGACTCAATAAGTGCTCTGTAAATATCCTCGGGCTTTGTTGCAAGCGTCATGCCCACAATAACACCCGTCAAATCCGAATCCATAAGCGGTGAACGGTTTCCTCCCCACCAGTCAAGTGCCACAAGTCCCGACTCTCCCGGCTTTTTGACGGATGCCTTTTCACGAAGTATTTTATGTACGCTTACATTTCTCTGTTTTGCCTCGTTAATATAGTCTGCAGGGACCTGATTTTT
>JAZNIM010000139.1:0-3308 GCA_045577475.1 Eubacteriales bacterium
CCGCTTAAGTCAGAATACATTTTTGTCTGGAAAGTAGCGTGAATACCTGTTCTGAAGGTTGCCATAGGTGCAACGTCTGCATGCTCGCAGAAATAAGGATAGGGGTGAGTTGTGAGCATATCGCATGCTTCGCCCTGACCCTGAATTGTCCACTTTGCACCGCCGAAATTGTGTGCTTTGAGTCCGTGCATACCCGAAACAACAGGACGTGTGGGGTCATTTGCTTTAATGGCGTTGGAAATTAACACTGACCAGTTTGTTGCCGCTTCTTCGTTTGTAACTTGCGACATAACGTTACATTCGTTGCCCAAATCCCAGGCGTAAATGCACTTTCTGTGCTTGAAATTGCTAACAATACCCGCAACAAATCTTTGCTGGAATAAAAGTGCAGTCGGATCCATAAATATGCTTTTGCCGTACATGGCAGATGGAATGAAGAGCCTTCCGCTCATCCAGCCTGTCACGATTCCGACTACGAATTTAACGTCATATTCTTCGGCAATATCGCATAATGTTGAAAACCTTTCAAGCATAACGGGGTCAAGGTAGTAAGGATTCTCGGGGAATCTGTCGCCGTCAAGTCTGTACTCCTGTATATCTCCGCCTGAACCCATCACGGGGATAATAGGCTGAAAATCACGCCACATGGGGAAGACTCTCATATAACGTATGCCGTGGCTTGTAAGAATTTCAAAATCCTCACGTACAGCTTTTTCGTCCCAGTTTCTCCACATCTCGGTTCCTGCATTTGATGCCCAGTAATTGCAGCCAACTATATATTCCATAAAAATTTACCTCCCTAAATATTTATTATTAAGATATCATATTTTGGTAGATTTGTCAATACAATTTACAAAATATCGTCTGATTATTTTTAATTTAAGAATTTAAAAATTCCCATATTTTAAGTTGACAATCAAGTCGTTTTATGATATACTGATTTGAAAAACAAAATTATGCGGAGGAAAGCATGAAAATTGTTATAAAAAGAGCATCTGTATATTTAAACGGTTCATTTGAAAAATGCGATGTTCTTGTTGAAGACGGCGTTGTAAAACAGATTTCCGAAATTGTTGACGAAGAGCAGGCAACAGTAGTTGAGGGTTCAAGCCTTTGTGTTATGCCGGGATTTGTGGATGTACATGTGCATCTTAGAGAGCCTGGATTTGAATATAAGGAAACGGTCAAATCGGGGACTCAGGCTTGTGCACACGGCGGTGTTACACATGTTTGTACCATGCCCAACCTTAATCCTGTTCCCGACTGCATTGAAAACCTTAAGGTTCAGCTTGATGCTGTAAAAAAAGACGCTTGTATTGAAGTAATTCCCTTTGGTGCAATTACTGTTGGGGAAAAGGGCGAGCAGCTTTCTGATTTAAGCGGAATGGCAAAAGATGTGTGCGGTTTTTCCGATGACGGCAGGGGAGTTCAAAGTGATGAACTGATGAAATCTGCCATGGTTCAGGCAAAAAATCTCGATAAAATAGTATCGGCACATTGTGAAGTAAATGACTTGTTAAACGGTGGCTATATTCATGACGGCGAGTATGCACGACTTCACGGACACAGGGGAATTTGTTCTGAAAGCGAATGGAAGCAGATTGAACGAGATATTCAGCTTGTGAAGGAAACCGGTGTTAAATATCATGTGTGCCACATTTCCACAAAGGAAAGTGTTGAGCTTATAAGGAATGCAAAAGCTCAGGGCGTTGACATAACTTGTGAAACAGCACCCCACTATCTTGTGTATAACGATATGGATTTGATTGAGGATGCACGCTTTAAAATGAATCCTCCAATCAGAAGTGAAGAGGACAGGATTGCTCTTGTTGAGGGAGTTCTTGACGGAACTGTTGATATGATAGCAACCGACCATGCACCTCATTCCGAGGAGGAAAAGTCAAGAGGTCTTGAAAAGAGCCTCATGGGTGTAGTTGGTATTGAAACCTCCTTTAGCGTCATGTATACTTACCTTGTAAAAACAGGTAAACTTTCAATGGAGCAGCTTTTGAAGCTTATGCATGACAATCCCATGGCAAGGTTTGATATTGGAAGTAACATTGAGGTAGGGAAAAATGCTGACCTTACGGTGTTTGAGCTTGATGATGAATATGTTGTCAATGGTTGTGAAATGCTGTCTAAGGGTAAGTTTACACCGTTTGAAGGTAAAGAGCTATACGGAAAATGCCTGCTTACGATGTATAACGGAAACATTTGCTACAAAGATGAGGTAGTAAAAATATGAAACAAAGCTTTTTTGAAATATCGGAAAACGTTGCTCTTACCAAAGACGTTTATAAAATGAAGCTTGTAGGAGATTCAAGTGCCATTACAGCTCCCGGTCAGTTTATTAACCTTAAGTTGGACGGTTATTATCTGCGACGTCCGATATCGGTTTACGACTGCGACAGTGAAAGCGTTACCATAATTTATAAGGTTGTTGGCGGCGGAACGGAAAAAATGGCTGAAATGAAGGTCGGTGAAAAAATCGACATTCTCACAGGTCTTGGCAATGGATTTGATCTTGATAAATGCGGCAACAAAGTTCTGCTCATCGGTGGCGGCGTTGGTGTTCCGCCAATGTTCTATCTTGCGAGAAAGCTGATAGAGCTTGGTAAGACAGTAACAATGATTATGGGCTTTAATAAGGCTGACGAAATATTCTGTAAAGAAGAATTTGAAGCAATAGGTGTTAAAACCTATGTTACCACCGTTGACGGAAGCGTTGGAATCAAAGGCTTTGTAACAAATGCTATGGATGAAGTTGAGTACGACCACGTTTGTACCTGCGGTCCTGAGCCAATGCTTAAAGCTGTGTATGAAGCCTCAAAGACAAGCGGTCAGTTCAGCTTTGAAGAAAGAATGGGCTGCGGCTTCGGTGCTTGCATGGGATGTTCATGTAAAACAAAGTATGGAAACAAGCGTATCTGTAAGGAAGGACCTGTGCTTGTCAAGGAGGAGATAATATGGTAAATACAAAGGTTAATCTTTCGGGACTTGAGCTTGATAATCCTATTATTCCTGCCAGCGGTACTTTTGGATACGGATATGAGTTTGCAGAGCTTTATGATATAAACATTCTCGGTTCTTTCTCATTTAAGGGTACAACTCTTGAACCTCGTTTCGGAAATCCTACCCCAAGAATTGCCGAATGCACAAGCGGAATGATAAATTCTGTGGGTCTTCAAAATCCCGGTGTACATAAGGTTATAGAGGAAGAACTTCCGAAACTGAAAGAATGCTTTAATAAAAAAGTTATAGCCAACATAGGCGGCTTTGCAGTTGATGAGTTTGTTACGGTTGCTTCA
>JAZNIM010000140.1:0-4937 GCA_045577475.1 Eubacteriales bacterium
AGGAAGACCTGAAATCCGTAAGGATTTAGTCTTCCGATGAGCGGGCTGTTTTGATACTTTTCCAGAGGGAAAAGTATGACTCGACCTCCGCAGAGGTCGAAACTCCCTGCCAAGCATAAGAGTAACTTTCTGTCCGCAGACAGCGAAACCTACTACTTCTTTTCCGAAAAAGAGAACGTAAGCAAAGAGAAAAGATGACGTGACCACGCCGCGGTGATACATCAGTCTTTCTTTATAGTTACTTTTATGTTTGGCAGGTATTTCGGAGTCCGCAGACTCCGAAACTCCCTGCAATACATTAAACTATCTTTAAGAAAAGAAGAAATGAAAAGAACTGCTTTTTTCAAAGCAGTTCCGAAAAACTTATTTAAATGCCTCTTTCTCCACATATAACCTGTACCAGGTAATAAATGTAAGAAGTGTCCATATCGGACGGTAGTTGTCGGCTTTGCCCTTGCGGTGATCTTCAAGAAGACTGAGAGCCGCAGCCTTGTCAATGAATTCGTCGGCATAGGGTGAAAGAATAATACCCTTTGCCCAGTCGTATAGCTCATCCTTTAACCAGACTCTCACGGGAACGGGATATCCTTTTTTTGGACGCAAGAAGGTTTCTTCATTAATAATGTCACGAAAGGCATGCCTGAAAATGTATTTTGTTGTGCCGTGGCTTAATTTGTCGCTGTCGCAAAGCACACTTGCGGCTTCAAAAACCTCTCTGTCAAGGAACGGAACTCTCGCTTCAAGAGAGTGTGCCATTGACATTCTGTCGCCTTTTACAAGAATATCTCCCTTCAGCCAAGTGTTGATGTCGCAGTACTGCATTTTTGACAGCATGGAAAGGTTGTGAACTTTTTCATATATGGGATGGGTAATATCTGTGAAATGTGTGTTGGGATTGTAGCACTTGTATATTTTCCGTTTTTGCTTTTCATCAAATATGAAGGCGTTGCCCACAAATCTGTCCTCCACAGGTGTTGTGCCGCGTAAAAGCAGATGCTTGCCTTTTACAAAATCGGGAAGAATACCGGCGGCGGTGTGAAGAATACTTCTTACAGGTTTTGGAAGTGCAAAGAGCTTTTGTGCCGCACCTGTTGTTCCGTAAACTCTATAGCCTGCAAAAAGCTCATCAGAGCCTTCACCTGAAAGTATAACTTTGACGTGCTTTGCCGCTTCTTCGCATATGAGATATATTGCAACAACCGATGGGTCAGCTACGGGGCTGTCAAGGTGATATATAACTTTTTCGTATGCATTTATAAAATCCTCAAAGGAGGCTACTCTTTGTATATGCTGAATGTCAAGATGCTTTGCAATTTCTGCCGCATCCTCCATTTCGGAGTAGTTCTTGACACCGAAGGATATTGTAAATGCTTTTATTCCGGGACTTAATTTGGAAGCAACCGCCGTGATTACCGCACTGTCAATACCGCTTGAAAGAAAGCTTCCTACAGGTACATCGCTGAGCATATGCGCCTGAATACTGTTTTCAAGAGCTTTTCTGAGTTTTTTCTCTTTTTCTTCAAAGCTCATTGCAGGAGTCGGCTTTAATCGGTAGTCGGCATATCTTACGGGTCTAAGCTTTTCACCTTGCCTTAAAAGGGCGTAGTGTCCTGCGGGGAGGACAAAAATGTCCGGCGATATGGTGTTTGGTTCCGGCACATACTGGAACGTGAGGTAGTGCTGAAGGGCGGTTTTGTCAACGGTGTAGCCGTCCTTCATGCTGCTGTCATGCATAAATGCCTTGAATTCCGATGAAAACACAATACCCTCGTCGTTTTCCCTGTAATAAAACGGCTTTATTCCAAAGGGATCTCTGCCGAAGAAAAGAGTATTCTCAACCCTGTCGTATATGACAATGGCAAACATGCCGCGAAGGCTGCTTATGAAGCCTGCTCCGTTACGTTTGTAAAGCTCAATGATGGTTTCAATTTCAGAACGTGTTTCAAAAATTACACCATTTGTCATAAGATTGCTTCTCAGCTCAAGATAGTTGTATATTTCGCCGTTGAATATTCCCGTGTATCTGCCGTCCTTGTCAGTAAAGGGCTGCACACCTTTTTCAAGGTCGATGATTGACAAGCGTCTGAATGCCATGGCACAGTTTTTGTCGATTATATTCTGCGAGTCATCGGGACCACGGTGCTTTATACTTTCGGACATGTTGTTAAGACACAGTACATCCGAATCGGTTATGGCTGTGGATTTAAAAATTCCTGCAAATCCGCACATATTCTTCTCCTTGTGTAAAAAAATTGTGGAAATACTGAATAGTGTTATGCATTCTTGGTGTTTTATACAGTATAGCACTGAAATGTTAATAAAATTCTCAAAAATACCATATAAATTTTAACACATTTTTCGGAATGTGTGATATAATACATGTAGGGAAGTTTATACTATATACTCAAAGGAGGAATTTTTTATGAAAAAGTTTTATTACATTGTAGGTGCAGTTGTTACTGCAGCGGCAGTTTTTGCGTTTATTGCAATCATGCTTAAAAAAATCAGGGTTTCTCTTTCGATAGAAGGCATTGACGATATCATTGATGAAGAGGATGACGGCGACATCACTCTTACTATAGAAAACGATGAAACGGAAGACAGCGATGTTCTCATCAAGGAAGAAATCGAAACAATGCTTGATGACGATGCTGAAGAAATTTGATTTTTGTTGAATTTAAACGAAAAACAAGGGATTGCTCTGCGTGTTGCGGAACAATCCCGTTTTTTTATTTGATGGTGTTAGTTGTGCCGGCAAGCTATTCGTTTTCTTCGGCACTGTCAGCGTTTTCGGCTTCCTGAATTTCATAATCTTCGTTGTCATTGATTTTCTCGCTGTTACCGTCAGTTGAAGAAATTGAATGTTTGTTATTTTCGGGCACTTTGCTTTTATTATCTGTGTTGTCATTGTCATCATGTTTTATTGCCGAGAGAATCCATGCGGCACACAAACCGAAAACTACAAGTCCCGTAAGAAAGGCAATGAAAAAGTTTTTTAAATTCTGTAGCATTTTAATCACTCCTCTGTAACATTCTATCACAACTTTTTGCAATAATCAATAGCAATTGTAAAAATTATGTATTTACAGTTGCTCTGTTGACATGGCTGAAAATTTGTGATATAATACAAGCGTATTAATGTACAAAGGGGATTTGTGCCCATTTGTACACATATCAATCTTCCTGTATGAGAGGTTTTATTATATGAAGAAAACAGCGATATCGGCGTTAATCTTTCTTTTGATTGCATGCCTTGCGGGGATGGGATGCTATGCCCAGGCATACGAATATTTTCCCGATGAGGAAGGATGTTACACCGTCACCTTTGAAGGCGAGACGGCTAATGAATACATAATTTTTTTGGTCAAGGGCATTTACGATGAAACGAACTACGTAGAAGCCTTCAACAATGCATCGGATGAGGATATTCTGTATTATGAACAGCTTGCGTCGGACAGTGACGGAACGGTAACCTTCGGTCCTTTTGTACCCAAGGCATACTTTGACTCAACTGTTATTATAGGCGGCACAAGTCTTGTACAGCCCTATCTTGCGGGATACGTAAGAGCTGCAGGCGTTTCAAACATTGCAGGGGTTGAAATTGAGGGCGTTGAGGACGAGTATACCGTCGGCGGCTATGTTGGCGAGGATATTGTGATTGATGTTGATGCAGTGCTTGTTGACTCCTTCGGTTATCCTGCAATTACCGACGAAAAGGCAGTTATTTCGGTAAGCGGCGATGTTGACGGTGTTACTGTTGACACAATTGAAGGCACCGTTACAATTGACAAGTGTGCACAGGAGGGCAAGTTTACCGTTACGGCTTCATATGAGGACTACAGCAACGAAAAAGCGGTAAGCATTGTCAGAGCACAGCCTGAGCCTTACAGCATAAATGTATATCTTACGGAAGAAATGACCGCACCCGTAACAGAAATTACGGCAGAATTGATTGAGGGCGAAGATGCGGTTGTTGTTACACTTTACAGTGAAACTCTTGACATTTTCGGAGAGGCTTTTGAAGATACAAGAACTGTATATGTTGACGGCGTTGAAGCTGAAAGCAGTTTGAATCTTGAATTTGATACCATCGGAAATTATGCCGTTAAATTTGTAAGTGACAGCGACGATACCGTGAATGCAACTGTCACGGTAAACGTTATATCAAGACCTGCATACACAGGAGATGCGCTTACCCTTTACAATCTTATCAAGGAGAGCGATCAAGAACTTGAGCTTATCGGTGTAACCAAGTTTATAAGCACAGAAGGCAAGGATGTGTATCCCGAATACACATGGACAACACAGAAAAAGTATGATGATTTTGTGTTTATTCTTAAAACCTCTGCAAAAGCTGCTTTAAGTCTGTACTCGGCGGGTGAGATAGAATATGAAACACTTGCAGGTGAAATAACAGAGCTTACAGAAGCACTTTCTGTTTACCGTAATTCCTTCAAAACGGGACTTCGTGTGGATATTGAAAGCATTTCCATACAGCAGCAGAATCTGAGAATGCCTGTTACAAATGCAACCCTGCAGCTTAATACAGTCATAACTCCTGCAGCAAATACAGACACCCTTATTTGGTCAAGCTCAGACCCTGAAACCGTGTATGTTGACGAAAACGGTTTACTTACCGCAAGGGACAATGGAACTGTTATTATTACTGCTACAACATCCACAGGTGTTTCTGCGACTACAACCGTTACTGCATACAGAAAGATAAACAACATCTCGCTTGCGGAATCTTCCATCAAGCTTACTTACGGTGATGAGCCGTATGTGCTTGGTGTTGCGGTGCTTCCCGCAAACCACGCTGAAATTCTCACATGGACAAGCTCAAGACCTGACATTGCTACCGTAGACTCAAACGGCAGAATTACGGCTCAGTGCAAGGCGGGTACTGCAAGAATTATTGTTACAGGCGAGCACGGCAA
>JAZNIM010000141.1:0-11687 GCA_045577475.1 Eubacteriales bacterium
GTATTCTAATACTAAAACATCAACGCACAAAGTACCACTATACCCATAGTGTCCTAAGCAGTAACATTAAATTCAACGCAGTACCTGCCAAACGCATTACAACCCATCGAGCGACAGCGAGCGATTTGCAAAAGCCAACGGACGACAATCCTCAGTATCGTCCTGTCAGTAAGCCGCCGCGGCGTAGCCTCGACCTCAAAAGTCGAGGCGGTGAGCGGAAGCGCTTTTGCCTTCTTTTGACGCTTAGGTCAAAAGAAGGTCGGAGTCCGCAGACTCCGAAATATCCTGCGATACAAAAATCTATCTTCCATTTTGACGCTTTTGTCAAAAGAAGGTCGACACCGCAGTGTCGAAACACCCTGAAAAATATAAAATGCGTCTCCTTGACAAACCGATGGAAAAACAGTATAATAATCAAAAAGTCAAAAGGAGTAACACAATGCATAACGAACTTACGGCAGTAGATATAAAAAAGATGCAGGAGGAGGTTGAATACCGCACCTGCGTTCTTCGCCCTCAGCTTTTAAAGGAGGTTGTAAGAACACGTGCCTTCGGCGACCTTTCGGAAAATGCCGAGTACCATATTGCAAAACAGGAAAAGAATGCCAATGAAAGACGCATCCGATTTCTTAAAAACATGATAAACACGGCGGTTGTGGTTGAAATTGAGGGGGACGAAAACACAATAGGTCTTTTTGACACTGTAAAGGTGTATGTACCCGAGGACGACTGCGAGGAGCAGTATCAGATTGTCACAACCATGCGTGCCGAGATTATGGAAAACCGAATCAGTAACGAATCTCCTGCGGGTAAGGCACTTCTCGGAAGGAAAATCGGTGAAACCGTTACAATCGAAGTAAATCCTCAGTACAGCTACGACGTTGTTATCCGTGAAATCATAAAGGGTACGGATGACGAAAATATTGAGCTGAGATAGTATAAGAAAAGAAAAAGCGTCCATAATAATCCTTGAGGTGATAAATATGACTCTTACACAAAAAGAAATGAGTCTTTTAAAGGATTTGAAGGATCAGGAGCAGCTTTGCATTGATAAGTATACAAAGCACGCTCAGTGTGCGGTTGACCCGCAGCTCAAGAACCTTTTTTCTCAGCTTGCATCTGCTGAAACACAGCATCTTCAGGGACTTTGTCAGTTGGAGCAGGGAACTGTTCCGGAACAGAACGGCTCAAATTCTCAGATGCCCACGTTTTCTAAGTTCCACAATACCGAAAACGACGATAAGAAGAATGACTGCTATCTTTGCACCGACCTTCTTACAGGCGAAAAGGGCGTGTCAAGCCTTTACAACACCTGCATTTTTGAATTTGTGGACGAGAATGCCAGAACCTATCTTAACTCCATTCAGAAGCAGGAGCAGAATCACGGCAAAATGATTTACGACTATATGACGGCAAACGCAATGTATTAGTCGTAAGGCAAACGAATAGCATAAAAACAAGGTGGACGGGAAACGTCCACCTTGCTGCATTATATCAGAATTTTAAAATACAGTACCCGCCTGCGACAACCGTAAGCCTGTAAGAGTCGTCAATGCAAGAGAGTTTACCTGTGCCGTAGCAGACAGTCGGTACTTTTTCACCCTTGATGGTTAATGTCACTGTTCTGTCGGCAGCTTTGTCAATGGTTTCACCGTTTTCGACGGTTCTTGAAACGCCGCTGTTGTTGAATACAGTAAGATAGTAACCGCCTGTGGTTCTTTGGTTTACCATCCATAAAAGACCGCCCTCAACATAGCAGGGAAGCTCTTTTTTCAGCACCGTTTCAATGTCACTTGCGGTAATGAGGTTTGAATAATCAGCCGATAATTGTGAAGAACAGGTTAAATCAATAAGATACTTGTACTTGCTAAGGTCCACATCACCGTAGTTTAGTAAATCAATTGCATCGGGAATGTGGGAATTGAACAGTGAGGCGTTGCGTTCGTTGCCAAGCATTTCCGTTTTCTGACAGAAAACAGTCGCAAGACCTTCCTTAACCTTTTTCATCGACTGCTTTTGCTGTCCGAAAAGCTCATAACCGCAGAAGGACTCGGCATTGTTGATGTTGTCAATAACCTTGTGCTTTTCGTTCAGAATGACAGCAACCGGACACAGCTTTTCGCCTACATCCGAAAACTTCTTTCTAAAATCGGCAAACTTTTTGTTAACCTTGCCGTAAGGAGAAAGCTCAAAGTCGTTCCAGTCGTAAAAGTTGTTGCACAGACCCCATTCCTCGGCAAGAAAATCAGCGTTGTTCATGTATGAATAGATGTACATTCTTTCCTGCAGCGAACGGGATGAGCCGCCGTTTTCGCCTTTTGCTTCAAAGGGAAAATCCACGCTTTCGCCGATACCCCATTCGTTTTTGCCCTCCCTGTGATAAGAACAGGTGGAGAAGGGAATGCCGCCCCATGGCTCATAGTATGTACCGAAACGAATTTTGTGAGCTTTTGCCATACCTCTTGCATAGCAAACCTGAAGCCTTGTGAAGGGTGTCTGTGCACCGATTTCTGCACAGATAATCTTAGCACCGCCTTCAATTTCAAGACCGTACGCAAGGCTGTAGCTGTCCACGGGATGAAGCAGACCTCGGCTTTGCAGCATTCTTTTTTCAAAAAGAGAGGTAATGATTGCGTAATATTCCTCGGCTGTCTTGGGATTTCCAAAGTGTGCCATCTCTTTTGCACTCATGCTTTCGAGGAATAAATAGGGCATTTTGTATTTTCGGTTTATTTCATCGGTGATTGCTTTTTCGTTCCAATTGCCTTCGTCAAGCTCACGGAGTTTTTCAAGGTCGTACCTGTAATTTGATGCCCATTCGTGGAACTGAAAGCCGTAAAAGTTTTCTTCGCCGATTTGGTCAAGATAGCTGTCAAGCAGACCGAAATCATAATTGTACCCTTCAAAGTATGTTCCGCCTTGAAGACGGTCGATGTAAAAGGGCAGCTTGTGCTCTGTAATAAGACGGTAAAGCTCACCGTCACGGCAGGCAAGGTTGTTGAATTTAAGATAGTCCTTTATGGCAATTGACTGACAGAATCTTATGCCGTCGCCCTCGTTTACAAGCCCGTTTTTTACCTGTGCATCCCATACCTCGGGATGGTATGCATGAAAATGTCTGAACATAAATCCACCGCCTGAGATTATAATTCCTTAATCTTGAAGAACTCGGGATAAACCGCCTTTTCGTACTTGAAAATGTCGGGAGTCAGATTGTCAAACAGACCCCAGTGAACGGGGAAAGCCTTTACGGGATTGACATTTTTTGCAAACTCTGCGGCATCAATTGCGTTCATGTTGTTTCCCTTGCCGTTTATGCAAACGAACATTGCATATAAGTCGTTCGGTAAATCCTGCAAAATATCGGTGTTATACAGCGTGTCACCCGTAATGTATATCTTTTTGCCCTCTGCTTCGATTATAAATCCGAGAGCCGTAAGGTCGCTGTGGAATGCCTTTACACCCATGATGCAAACATCGCCGCTTGTCCATATTGTGTGTGGCTTGAACAGAATGTAGTTGTGCTGCATGTATCCCCATGAACGCAAAAGTGTGTAGGCATTGAAGGGTGCAATTACCTCAATGCACTTGTTTTCACGTTCGAGAAACGGCTCAAGAGAGCCTTTTTCAGTGTGGTCAAGGTGGTCGTGGGTGCAGATGATGATGTCGGGGCTAATGTCGTATATTTCCTTGGGTGCAGGGAAATTTCTCTTTGTTGAGCAAACATCCGTAAGGTACGGGTCAATAAGAATAGTTTTATTTTCTGTGTAAAGGACAAGTCCGTTCTGTCCCAGCCATTGATACTTCATGATAGTCCTCCTCAGTTGTATAAATCAGTTGTATAAAAATGAGTGTTCCTTGCCTTCAAGAATTGCAAGATAATTCTTGCATTCGTTCTTTGCATTGTCAAGACAAAGGGTTCTGTAGTTGCCGCATTCGATTTCGGAATTGCCGAAAACCTCGCCCTCATAAGCAATAATGTCACGTAAAACCTGCTTTACAACAGAGAGCACCTTGCTGTTGTCTGCATTTCTGATAAGCAGATAAAAGCCTGTCTGACAGCCCATGGGACCGAAGTAGATGACATCGGCGGCAATTTCCGAGTTGCGTACAAAGGTAGCAAACATGTGCTCTAAGGTGTGCATTGTGGAATGGTCCATAAAGGAAAAGGCATTTGGCTTTCTTGTTCTTAAATCGTAGGTGGTAATGTCGCCGTCCACACGGGAAACGTAAATTCCCTCATCAAGAACTGTGTGGTCAACGGTAAAGCTTGCAATTTTTTTCATGGTAATTCTCCGTTAAATGTTTTTTATAACAACAAAAGCGTTGTTGGGTACGTCGTTTGCACCAAGCACAAGAGGCTTTGTGTAGTCGTGAAGCATAAATCTGTTGGTGTAATAGTAGTAGACGAAGGCTAAGGTCGTGCCGTCAAGACAAAGCCTGTACTTGTCGGCGGCATAGTGATTGAGGTTCCACACCTGATTTTCATTTCCTTTTTCACGAAGGTAAATGAAGTGAACTTTTTTGCCGCTGTCGTATTCGCCTGTAAGGTAAAGACCGCTCTTGTGCCTTATCATGTATCTGTTTTCCGACAGTTTTTCAAGATGCCAGTAAGTGTTTTCAAAGCCTTCATCGTCGCTTACAACAAGACCGCTTGCCTCGTCAATAACACAGGGAAGGAAGGTGAGATTGTTGAATCTTACGGGCTTTTCCTCGTCAACGCTCCAGAAGTTTTCGGTAGGACACCAGACAGTCATCATTGAATTTTCGTCCCAGGTCTTGCCTGCACTCTGAAAGTCAATAAGCGTGACGGTTGAGCCGTCCTTCATGGTGACGGTGTATTCCTGCTCTGTGGCAAAATCAGCCTTTGAGGAGGGTGTGGCATTTACATAACCCCTCTCGTTTACATCAACGTCAATAATGCTGTCAAGCTTTTCTCCAAGACGTCTGTCCCTTGCAAATGCAACGGGACCTTTTCTGAAGGCAACCAGCTTTCCCTGACCTCTGTCACCCTCAACTCCGCCGAAGGGTGCTTTTACAAGCTCCATGCCCATTTCAAGGTCAAGCTCTATTGTGTCAAAGCAGCTCCACTTGCGAAGAAGCGTTGCGTTTTCTCCCGATTTAACCTTGACATTTTCGCCGCAGACCTTGAGTGACGGATTTTTGCACCATGCGGGAATTCTGAGACCAATTGCAAATTCCTCGTCGCCTCTTGCGCCTTTTACGGTAATGGTGATTTTTGAGTCGGCTGGATGCTTTGTGTCAATGTTTAGCTTGAAGGGGGAACCGTTGGGTGTATTTACATCAACATAGCCGGGGATGTACAGATTAAAATATAACCCGTCCTTAGCCTGAAGAACGCTTGAAAGAGCAGACAGAGCCGTTCCTGCAGAGCCTATGCAGGCACAGCAGCCGTAATGAACGCTGCCGTTTTCCATGGCATTGTGACCGCCCACAAATCGGCTTCTTAAATCCATGTAAAGGGGAGAGTAGCTGTCAAAGGCAAAGCCGAAGCATGAGATGCGGTTTTCTGTGTTAACGGCACTGAGCATTGCATTGTAAACGGATTTTTCAATCTGGTCGCCGAAAAACGGGTCGCCGGTAAGACAAAGGAGCTGGAAGCACAGCTTCATCCATGTAACGGTAACGCAGGTTTCCTGCATGACCTGATAGTATTCCGTTACCGTCTGACGCTTTGCGGAAAAGTCGAATAATTCATGTGTGCAGCCGCAGCTTCCGATTATGGAGGTGTCGTAGGTTGCAATTTTTTTCGCAAAGTCGCACAGAGCATGCTTGTATTTCTCAATTTTAGTAACCCTGTAGTATTCCGTAAGACCTTCAAGACAGCTCATGGTTTCATAGGCTTTTGTTTCGGGCATTTCGTGAGGACGCAGTTTTCCCTCGCAGATAAGCTCAAACATGTCGCCGCCGTCCATTGCGCCTATGTCAACTATGTAGGAAGCAAAATCCAGATAATTCTTGTCGCCTGTTATGTTGTAAAGACGGACAAACGGCTCAAGAATTGAACAGCAGTTGATGCCGTGAAGATGTGCCGAGCACTTCGGAAGCGGCTTTTTGCCTTCTTCTTGGTAACCGACCTTTGAAACAATGTAGTCGGCGTGACGGCAAAGTGCTGTGAGGATTTCCTTCTTGAAGACCTCGTCACGGCAGATTTCCATAAAGTGCTCAAGTCCCAGCATAACGTATTTTCTGCCCCATACGTCCCAGCCGTTGAATTCCGCCTCTACGCTGTAGGTGGCAATTCTGCCAAGGTCGTCTTGCGTTGCAAGCAAACCTCTTACCGCATTTTCAAGTACCTTGTAAAGCCCATCACTTCGCGTGTACTGATATGTCATACACGCACCTCTCATCATTTTGCCCCAGTATTCGCATCTCCAGCGTCCGTCGTCGTCGGGATTGTAGGAAAACTGCTTGATGAAAACAGACCATAAATCCTCTCTCATGGACTGAATACTCTCGATGTGGCGTATAGCCTTGTCAATAATTCCGCTGTAGGAAAAAGCACCGTCACTCAGTCTGAAAAAAACGTCTGTTTCGGGTCTGAATTTATAGGCACTATCAGAGGGACATACCTTTAAAATGTTGTTGTTCATGATACAAGCCTCCTGCCGTGTAGTGATGAATTATCCAAGAAATAATATACCATTTTGCCATGGGTTTGTCAATGCGTTGAACAAAAAACAATTAAAAAAGTGAGCCAAAAGCATTAAAGCCTTTGACTCACGAAAACATTGACGTTTATCAGAATTTAACAATTCCGAACTTTGTGAGATATCCGAAAATGAATACTGCTATAAGGAGAACGGGAAGGATGTACTTTAAGTAAACCTTTGCAAATTTAGGGAATTTAAGACCCTTACCTGCATCGGCTTCAGCAATGAAGTTGTCCCAGCCCCAACCCTTCTTGGATACGCAGAAGAGAAGATAAACAAGGCTACCGAGAGGAAGAAGATTCTGAGAAACGATGAAGTCCTCAAGTGAATCAATAGAGCCGATAAAGGGTATGTTTACAACGTCAGCAAGTACGTTCATACCGAGAACTGCGGGCATTGAAAGGAGAATCATTGCATACATGTTGATTGTAACTGCCTTTGATCTTGACCAGCCAAGACCGTGCATAGCAAAGCTGATGATGTTTTCAAATACAGCAATGAGAGTGGAAAGTGCGGCAAAAGCCAAAAACAGGAAAAATAGAGTACCTATAATTTGACCGCCCTTCATCTGGATAAAGATGTTGGGGAGTGTAACAAATGCAAGACCTGCACCCTCACCGGGATCAACGTTGTAAGCAAAGCAAGCAGGGAATATGATAAGACCTGCCGTGAACGCTACGAAGGTGTCAAGCAGACAGATATTAAGGCTTTCACCGAAAAGACGTCTTTCCTTTGAAATGTAGCTTCCGAAGATAGCCATTGAGCCTATACCGATGCTGAGAGTAAAGAAGGACTGACCGAGAGCCGCATAAAGCACCTGACCGATGCCTGCTTCCTTAATCTTGCCAAAGTCGGGAACGAGGTAGAACTTAAGTCCTTCTACAGCTCTTCCGCCAAGAGTAAGGCTTCTTACCGCAAGCACAAGCATAATACCGAGCAGAGCAACCATCATAAACTTGGTGATTTTTTCAACACCGTTTTTAAGACCGAGATTACATACGCCAAAGCCTATAAGAATAGCAATAATCATCCAGAAGCCAAGCTCTGTCCATGAACCGAGCATGTTTCCGAATACTGCACCTACCTCATCGGGAGTTTTATTCGCAAAGGTACCTGTTGCAAATTTTACAACGTAGTTGAGCATCCAACCGGTGATAACCGTGTAAAACATCATAAGCAGGTAGTTACCTGCAACCATAAAGGGTGAGGCAATATGCCACTTTGTGCCCTTGGGCTCAAGAACCTTTAGGTTTGAAACCGGTCCCTTCTGGCTTGCACGTCCTACGGCAAATTCCATGGTCATAATGGGAAGACCGAAAATTGCAAGGAATACAAGATAAATGAGTACGAATGCCGCACCGCCGTACTGACCTACAATGTAAGGAAAACGCCATACATTGCCAAGACCTATGGCACAGCCTGCGGAAATGAGAATAAAGCCTAAGCGTGAAGAAAATTTTTCTCTTTGCATAAATAAGCTTCCTTTCCTTTATATTTTTTAACAGTTTATCAAATTTTGCTCTGATTGTCAAGTCGTTTTTTTCTTTTGTAACTAAAAAATGACATGTTTTTTGACGAATTTTGTAAATTTCAAAAAAATGTAAAAAATACTTGTAATATGAAGGATGCTGTGTTATAATGGAATAAGTCTATAGATTTTATCGGATATTATTTTGAGTTATCATCATTTTGAGGAAAGCAGGTAAGACAATGAGAAGATATTTGTTCTCGGATTTTGCAAAAGTGAAACGTACGCAAAAGTATGACGTCATTGTTGTCGGCGCCGGTCTTGCGGGACTTTACAGTGCTCTTTGTGTGTCGGACAAGCTTTCCGTTGCTCTTATAACCAAGGGCGGACTTGACATCGGCTCATCCTGGCTTGCACAGGGAGGCATTGCGGCGGTAACAAGAGAAACCGACTCCTTTGAAGCACATATCAAGGACACGCTGACGGCAGGCGCAGGTCACTGTGACCAAAAGGCGGTTGAAACGCTGGTGACCGAAGGACCGAAGGATATCATGGAAATGATACGCCTTGGCGTACCCTTTGACAGAGATGAGGACGGCAATATAATAGTAACACGTGAGGGCGGACATAACTGCTCAAGAATTCTCCACTGCGGCGGTGATGCAACGGGTATGCTTATGACAAAGCGTCTTGGCGAGGTTGTTGCGAAAAAGGAAAACATAGATATTCTTTACGATACATATCTTGTGGACGTGCTTACCGATAAAAACGGAGTTATGGGCATTGTGGTGAATACAGGAAAAGAGCATGGCGTTATGCTTTGCAGAAACGTGATAATTTCAACGGGGGCTATCGGTCAGCTTTACAGATATACCACAAACCCCATGTATTCAACAGGTGACGGCATTGCGGCATGCGTAAGGGCAGGCTCTGTTACAAAGGATATGGAGTTTGTGCAGTTCCATCCCACAGCTCTTGCAATCGGCGAGGAAAACGGCAAGATGTTTCTTATTTCCGAGGCGGTAAGAGGAGAGGGAGGAATACTCAAGAATAAGAAGAATGAGCCGTTTATGTATAATAAGCACTCCCTTCGTGACCTTGCTCCGCGTGATATTGTTACCCGTGAAATACTTAAAGAGCTTGACAGAACGGGTACGGATACGGCGTATCTTGACGTTTCCTGTATGAGCGAGGAATTCTTCAGTAAGCGTTTTCCCACAATTTATAATAAGTGTAAATCTCTCGGCATCAATGTGCCGCACGATAAAATTCCCGTACGTCCCACACAGCACTATCATATGGGCGGCGTAAAGACAGACCTTAACGGAAGAACGGGAGTTTCGGGGCTGTATGCCTGCGGTGAGGTTGCATGTACCGGTGTACAGGGCGCAAACAGACTTGCAAGTAACTCCACACTTGAATGCCTTGTGTACGGAAGACGTGCCGCCGAGCAGATAAACCGTGATTTCAGACCGAATAAGGATTATGAATTTGTTCTTCCGAAGGCTGAAAAGTATAATGTTCCATGTCCCGATGACAGACAGATAAAGCAGGATATTACGGAAATGAAGATTCTTATGACAAAGTACGTAGGTCCTGTGAGAAAAATGGAAAAAATGGAGAAGGCTTTGTCAAGGTTCTATGAAATAAGAGAAAAGTACAAGGACTGTAAATTTGATAAGCAGCTTCACTACTGGCTGTGGAATGCCGTTACAAATTCCATAATCATAACCGAAAAAGCAATCGCAAGAAAAGAGAGTATTGGCTCTCACTATGTAGTTAAGTAATGAAAGGAAGATATAAATGAGCCTTCTTACAAATCCCCTTGTTACGGGAATAATAGCAATGGCACTCAACGAGGACGTTGGAACAGGTGATATTACCACCGAAACCACAATTCCTGAGGATAAAAAAGCATACGGAAGATTTATCGCAAAGGAAGACATGATAATCTGCGGTCTTAGCATAGCAGAGCTTGTTTTCCATACGGTTGATGAGAAGATTGAATTTTGCGCAAACGTAAAGGACGGCGACTTTGTCAATAAGGGTGACATTATTGCCACCGTTACTGGTAACGCAAGAAACGTGCTTACAGGCGAAAGAACGGCACTCAATCTGCTTCAGAGAATGACGGGTATTGCCACAAGAACAAATGAAGCCGTAAAATGCGTTGAAGGAACAAATGCAAAAATTGCAGATACAAGAAAGACAACCCCGGGGCTTCGTGTTCTTGAAAAATATGCAGTAAGAGTCGGCGGCGGTACAAATCACAGATTTAATCTTGCAGACGGTATTCTTATCAAGGACAATCACATTGCCGTATCGGGCGGTATTACAAACGCCGTTAAGAATGCAAGAAAATCAGCACCTCACACCCTTAAAATCGAGGTTGAGGTTGAGAATGAGGAAATGCTCCACGAGGCAATTGAAGCGGGAGCAGATATTATCATGCTTGATAATATGACAAACGACGAAATGAAGAAGTGTGTTGAAATAACAAACGGCAGAGCACTTCTTGAGGCATCGGGAAACATGGGCGACAAGGATTTGAAGGCGGTAGCCGAAACAGGTGTTGACCTTATATCCATCGGTGCACTTACACATTCCGTTAAGGCTGCGGATATAAGTCTAAAGTTTACTATTGAATAGTCGGGTTATGGGCTGCTTCAGCGGAAGCGGCTCTAACTTTTGGTGGATAGTTTAATGTATCGCAGGGGGCACCGTCTGCGGAGGTTGAGTTACTTTTATGTGTCGCAGGAGTTTCGGAGTCTGCGGACTCCGACCTTCTTTTATCCCGCGATAAAAGAAGGCAAAAGCGCTCCGCTCATCGGAAGACTAAATCCTTACGGATTTCAGGTTTCCCTTGCCGCGGAGGCTATGGGTGAGGTGCGACTTGCTGTTGTGGCAAGGCAAGAGGTATCTTTTTTTCTTTGCGATACACAAGTATATTTTATCGTTGTTATAATGGTCGAAAAGGGCAGCTTTTTTTAAGACCGCCATGCGGATAGTGGTGCTTTCTGCGTTGGTGGAGAGTTACTGCTTACACGTCCCCCCATTTTCTGCGTTGGTCTGAGATATGCCACCGCCAGTATTCTAATACTAAAACATCAACGCACAAAGTACCACTATACCCTTAGTGTCCAAGCAGTAGCATTAAGTTTAACGCAGTACCTGCCAAACGCATTACAACCCATCGAGCGTAGCGAGCGACTTGCCGAGATTTACGGGCGGAATCCTCAGCCTCCTTCTGCCAGTAACCCTCCACGGCGTAGGGAGACCTGAAATCCGTAAGGATTTAGTCTCCCGATGAGTGGAAGCGTTTTTGCCTTCTTTTGACGCTTCGGCCAAAAGAAGCTCGACACCGCAGTGTCGACCCCCCTGCCAAACATAAAACTAACTATAAAAAAGAAAGAAAAAGAAAGAAAAAGAAAAGAAACAGGTGATGCTCTATCAATAAACTGAATCTTTCCCTTTCCATGCTGATATTCGGCACAATAGGCATATTCGTAAAATATATCCCCCTGTCCTCGGGAGTCATAGCCATG
>JAZNIM010000142.1:0-47532 GCA_045577475.1 Eubacteriales bacterium
TTGAGGATTGGCAGAAAAATCTTCTCATGAACAACATTCTTGACAGAAAAGAGGATGTTGATATGTCAAACTATGATGACTATGCTGACTTTGAAGAATTTGATTTTGCACAGAAGAATCCCGAAAAGTACGAATTTTTCAGGGCTAACGGCATTTCTTACAGCGATTATGCTAATGCTGACGATGACGGAAAAGATGCTTACAATTGGGCATACAACAACCCCGAAAAGTTAGCGTTATCAAAAGCTGTGGCAGACGATGTTATTACTTATCGTTCTTACACAGGTGATTTGTATGACATTAAAGCAGACAAAGATGAGTACGGAAAGTCTATAAACGGCAGCAGAAAAGCAAAGGTTATTGATTATATCAACAATCTTGATGCTGACTACGAAACAAAGATTATTCTGTACAAGTTAGAATACCCTGCTGACGATACCTACAACTATGAGATTATAGATTATCTTAATAATCGTCATGATTTAACATTCGAAGAAAGAGTTGCTATTTTCACGGAACTCGGATTCACAGTAAAAGACGGAAATGTATATTGGTAAACGGAGAGGGAGCTTAACGTTCCCTTTTCCCATGAAAGGAGAATGTGAATGAGTTTAAAGCAAGACCGTTCATATGTACGAACGGCACAAGACATAGAGCGAAAATATTCCTTTGGAAAGACTTTTGCCGATATGCTTGGACTTATCAACGACAATCGCAGTCACGTTGATGCTGTTGAGTCAATGGTCGAAACGACAACAAGGTTGGCAAGAGATACGGAAAAGCTTGTTTTTGAAGTTATGGAAAACGGAGTTGACCGAGTAGAAACCAAAACAGGATATACCTTTGACAAAGACGGATTGTTTATTACGAAGTCGGATGAAGAAATGTCAAATTTTATTGACAACACGGGTATGTATGTACAACGTTACAATGAAGATATTCTGATTGCAAACAACAAAGGTGTTGTTGCGACAAACCTTCACGCCAACACATATTTGATTGTCGGTGAAGGTGACGGAAGAAGCCGTTTTGAAGATTACGGCAATGACCGCACAGGCTGTTATTGGATTGGGGGTTGATTAAATGGCAAGAGCACCAAGTATATTTCGTGAGATTGTGGACGTAAATCCCGATACGATAGCCTTGACAGGCAACGATAAAATCTTAATCAAGTATCACAGTGATGCAAAGGCAACGATGAATCCTTTTCCCTTTGACGGAGCAGCAATAAATCTTGATACTCTTGTCATGAGAAACGGCAATCAAACGGCATACGGCAGTGAAATTCCTTTTTCGCACACTTTCCGCAATGTTTCAAGCAACGAGTTTGTTTTCTCCTGTTTAGACTCAAACGGCATGACAGGAGCGGCTAAAGATACTGTTGAAATGATTGACTATATAAAGCCAACTTGTTATATCCGCAATGCGGTGATAGACGGAAACGGAGATTTTTTCTTTCAATGCGGTGGAACGTGGTTTAACGACACCTTCGGTGCTGAGTCGAACGAATTGACGGTAATGTGCAGATATGTAATACAAGGCAAATCGGCATACACGGAATGGCAAAATATGGATGTAACGCAAAACGGAAACAGTTACGTTGCAAGTCGTTCCATCACAAACTTAGACTATGAGAAAAACTATGTTTTTCAAGTCAAAGTCGAAGACAAGTTGGAAACAGCAAGAGCGGAAAAAATTATATCCAGTGTGCCTATTTTCCATTGGGGTAAAGATGATTTTGTCTTTGAAGTGCCTGTTTATGCTAACGGTGGCATATATATCAACGGCTGTCCTATGCAAACGGAAAGTGGCAAGTGGGAGCCGTACCTTACTGTAATTGAAGCACACGAAAGCGAATACGATGATGGTGCTATTTCAGATTACACAGTTCAACAAGGTTGGTACAGCAGGGTTGGTGATACTGTGACAGTCGGTTTCTATATTAAAGCAAATTGCTATTCAGGTTACCAAGACTTCAGCATTGCGATTAGCGGTTTGCCGTATGCTCCCATTTATCCGTCTGCAGGTGGCGGTATGTGTTCAGGTGCTTTTGTTTCCGCAGACCATACTTTTCAATGTTTTGTAGCCGAAACAAACGGAACAATTACAACAAGGGTACAAGAAAGCAACAACACAACCAATGCGGTTTTAGATACGTCTGCAAGTGGCTGCAATTTCAGAAAAACAGACGGAGAAATAACGTTAAGCGGAACAATTACTTATTTAACAGCGAAATAATTTTGAAAGGCGGTAACATGTAAATGGATTTGGAACACGAAAAGAGGTTGACTGAGGTTGAAGCAAGGTCAAAGTCAAATGCACACAGGCTTGATGATGTGGAGAAAAAGCAAGACGATTTATCGGAGCTTGTGGGAACTGTGAAAGTCCTTGCATTGCGAGAAGAAACTGTTGAAAGTGATGTCAAAGAAATCAAGGACGATGTAAAAACTTTAACAGGCAAACCTGCCAAACGATGGGAAAATCTTGTAACACAGATTATATCAATAATCGTTGCTGCGGTGGTTGGCTTTGTTATTGCACGAATAGGTTTATAAAAGAAAGGATGTATGAAAAATGGAACTGTTTTTACACTTTATCAACGAGTACGGAACTACACTTCTGTACACAATCTTAACTGCTTTATTCGGCTATTTCGGCATCATTGCAAAGAAGTATTTCGACAAGTGGTTTGAAACGAAAGAAAAGAAAGAAGTCGCAAAGGAAGTTGTGCGATTTACGGCACAAGTATACAAGGCTTTAAACGGAGAAGAAAAGTTTGAAAAGGCACTTGAAGCAATGTCGCAGATTTTGGCACAGAAAGGCATTTACATAACCGAGCTTGAAATGCAAGTGTTAATTGAAGCGGCTGTGGCAGAATTTAAAAAGGAATTTGAAAAGGAAAATACAACAGTAACGGAAGGAGAACAAACAATATGAGTAAAAAAGTATTTATCGGTGTGGGTCATGGTGGAAAAGACCCCGGTGCTATCGGAAACGGATTACACGAAGCGGATTTAAACCTTGCAATTGCTCTTGCATGTCAGGCAGAGCTTTTACGACATGGTGTGATTGTCGGCATGAGCCGTACAAAGGATGAAAATGACGATTTGAACGAGGAAATTCGTGAATGCAATGCGTTCAAGCCTGACCTTGCAATTGACATTCACAACAACGCAGGTGGCGGTGACGGTGCTGAAGCATATTATCATTATGGCG
The DNA here is from genome assembly GCA_045577475.1 of Eubacteriales bacterium. Classification (GTDB taxonomy): domain Bacteria; phylum Bacillota; class Clostridia; order Oscillospirales; family CAG-382; genus UMGS1387. The sequence continues at coordinate 3,217 of JAZNIM010000142.1, forward strand.
GTGGGGTAAGCAAAACACTTGCGGAAAACGTCTTGAAAGAGATTGTTGCTATCGGTCAAAATTCAAGAGGCGCAAAGATTAAAAAGAACTCTGCTGGAAATGATTACTTCGGATTTATCCGTTTGACAAATGCACCTTCGGTTATCGTGGAAACTGCTTTTGTTGATTCAAAAGACATTCAGATTATCGACACAGCATCAGAACAGAAGGCAATGGGAATTGCTGTTGCGAAGGGTATACTGAAGACATTGGGTATTGCATATAAAGCACTTACTGCAAAGCCTATTGTTAAAAAGGAAAAGACCATCAGCGAATACATAGCAGTCTTAAACAAAGCAGGAATAATTACGGATGTTCCTTTATGGAATGAAAAAGCAACAAAAGACAACAGTATTTATTGGCTTATTCGCAAAACAGCGGAGTTTATAGAGAAATAGTTGTGTGTGGCTTAACGTGGTGGCAATTATGACGATTCTCTTGTTTTGATGAAGCAGCTATAGGGTGAAATCAAAACGGCAAAAACGGTCTTAAAATGACCGAGAGGGACACTGTATGAAGTGAACCCAAAAGTTAGACACTTTTGGAGGTGCATATCATAACGGTGTCCTTTTTTCTTTTTCTATTAAATGCAACAAAAAACACGGTATGTTTTCCGTGTTTTCCTTGATTGTTTTGTTTTGTGGTCTAATGACGGTTTACCAAAGGTGAATATACCGGTTACGTGAAATGTTTTTTTGACAACTTTTTGACAACTTTGTGTCGCTTCGATTTGGTGTTTTTTGAACGTTTTTGAACGGGCAAAAACAAAATAAACCCACGTAACTACGCTGTTTTCGCACAATTACGTGGGTTTTGGATATGGTCGAGGTGACAGGATTTGAACCTGCGGCCCCATGGTCCCAAACCACGTACTCTACCAACTGAGCCACACCTCGAAATGCCTGTATATTCTATCATAATAAAAAGCATTTGTCAAGGGCAAAAAACAATTTGTTACAAATAAATCCCGTCTTGAAGACGGGACTTTTGTTAATTGAAAGCATTTGTTGCATCCGTTGAAAGAGAAACATATTTCTCAAGAATTCCGTTCACCGTTATCCGTTCTTCTTCGGTTAGCTTCAGAGATTTGCCGAGGTCGTCGGGAAGCTGTGATGAATAGTAAGATAGACTTCCAAGGTCATATTTGTTGAAAGTGCCGCAGTCGGAATGGTATTGATACAGGTGTCCGCCAAGGTTCAAGGAAATGTTGCTTAAACAGTCGGTTGTTCCGCTTTCGTCCCATGTGCCGACGGTGAGAATTTCCCATAAAGCGGACGCATCCTCATCAGAAATTTCCACGGCGGTTTTCATACTGCCTTTGCCGATTTCGCACACCGTGTTGTGCAGTACCTTTACGGTGTTGTCGTTAAAGGAGGAGTCCTCATGCTCCGATAAAAAGACTTCTCTCACAGCCTCGGTTGCAAAAACACGCCATTCGTCGCCTAAAAGTACCTCAATTGTGCCTTCCCTCGGACCGTACTGGTAGCCGTAGCCTGTGCCGAAGTTCGACTGATTGTCCTTTTGCGGAAGCTTGTTTTCTCCGATATCGCTGTCAATGCTGCCGTCCATAACACCGCAGCGGTATTTGACGGAGCTGCTTCTGCCTGTGTCGTAATAAAGCTCACCCTTTACCATTACGCAGGCAATAATGTCTGCCTTCGCTTCAAAGCCTTCATCAACGGGAGAATACTCTATGACTCCCTTATTGTTCTCCTCGGTTGAAGGGGAAACGTCCGAATTGTCGGAGGGGTTGACGTCCGGATGCGTGCAGGAGGATAGCAGAAGGACAGTTAAAACTGCGGTGACGGTAATAAAGAGCTTTTTCATATACAGCACTCCTTTTTTGATTATATCCGTAAGACGTAAGAAAAAGGCATTTTGTTCCAAAAAAGACGGCTCGGATAACCGAACCGCCGTAAAAATCAGTCAAGCAAATTTTCAAGAAGGTCTGTTTCGCAAAGAACGCTGTCGGTTGCACGAACGGTTTTGATTTCGTACTTTCCAAAGTCAAGGGACAGTTTTCTGCCCATGAACTCAATGCATCCGCTCTGCTTTTCACCCGTGGGATTGAACAGACGGATGATGTAACCCTCGCCAACCTCTGCCTTTTTGAAGGCAGTGCAGCAGATAATCTCACCCTCAAGCTTTAAGGGACTTATGGGTTTTTCACCAATACCTGTGGGGTAGAAGGAAAGCACCATAGGCTGCATGTTGAAGTGCTGTGCCGTTCTCGGGAAGGTGTCGAGAATTTCCTTTGCACTTCCGCCTTCAAATCTGAAGGAAAAGTCACGCTCACCCTGCTCGATGTAAGGTAAATATCTGTCCTGAGGCATGGTAACTCTGTTAGTCAGAGGATGTGCCGTGTAGGATGCGGAACGAAGAAGGGTGATGTTGAGAATACCATTTTTGCCGTCAAAGGATGAGCCGTAAACACCGTTGTTTGCCGCCGCAAAGGCAAGAGTGCCGTTTGTCGCTGCAAGATAACGCTGGGACACGTTTTCGGTAAGGTCGCTGAATAATTCTTCTCTTCCGTAAGCGTGCTCACCGATGCACTTGTCTGCACCGAAATAGGTGGGAATACAAAGCTTGACCATCTTTTGCTTTTCAACCCAAACAATACGAACATCAATTTTCAGACCGTCTTTTTCTGAAAGATAGTATTTTACCAGTGCTCTTGAAGCTTCGTAGCAGAATACCGCCTCAATTACGGTTCTGATGCTGCCGCTTTCAATAACATGAACGGGAGCAATTTCATTGTCAACACAGCAAAACTCCTGTGCTTGCTTTGGTGTTGCAAGACGGAAAGAGCCGATTTTGTCGGTGAATGAGGAGTAAAGCATACCCCAGGGGTCGTAGTTGTCCTGATATACGTCAAGGCTGAATGAGCCGTCCTTCAGGTATTGTACACCGTCCTTTTTGTAGCTGTCAATAAGACCTGTGTTCTTGTTTATTTCAATGTGAAGTCCCTTTGAATCAAACACAAAATGGGTGTCATTTCCGTCACATGCAGGCTTTGGCTTTTCGGGAAGTGTATCAAAGGCACAGTCAAAGCGGTTGAGGCTCATGGGAGCGAGGGTTGCGTTGAATACAACACGCTTTCTCCATTCAAGTGGAATGGTGCTGTTTTCCTTTTCGCACTGGGCAGTAAGAATTTTGCCGTCCTCGGTGTAAAGCTTCGGCTGTAAAAACTCGGGGTTCCAGTTCTGATCCCAAAGCATGAACTCAGCCGTAAGATCTCCGCTTATCTCGTAAGGATAGGGGTTGTATGCAAATACGGGGATTTTATCCTCGTCAGCTTTTTTCTGACCCGAAGCAAGTGCAAAGAAGGCTCTTGCTTTAAGACGGGTGAGAATTTCCTTTGCATGGTCAAGCATTCTCAGAGCCATTTCCTCAACAGGCTGAATTGAGGAACCTGGCAGGGAGTCGTGGAACTGAACGGTAAGAATGTCGTAAATAGCCTCGGCAAAATCCTCGGCGGGGTATTCAATAAGACCGTTAAGTGCGGCGTGTGAGCACATAGCCTCGGTAAGAGAAAACAGGTTTTCAGCTGCTCTGTACTGCTGCTTAATGCGTACCTGACTTGTATAACAGCCAACAGACCATGGATTTAGACTGTGCTCAACCTTGGGTAAAGCACGTTCCGACTTGTTAAGCTCTTCAATGTACATTTCCGGAGTTGAGTGAATAATTTCGTGACCGCCCTGTGCCTTTACTTCATTGGCAAAAGCGTTTATATCGTCAATATCCTTCTTTGAAGGACCTCCGCCGTGGTTGCCGATACCCCAAAGACAAAGCACAAAATCATCCTCGGGACAACTGTTGAAATAGTTTCTGACCTTTTCTATGGCATTGCCTTTTCTTGAATTGTAGCTTCCGTGGCGTACTGCCGTGATTTCAGAATCGTCATAGCCTACCCACTTGAACTCGTTTGCGGGCAGTTTAATCCATTTGTCACCGTCACCGGGACGCATGAACATATAGCCCTCATAGCCTGTTTTGTTTAAAATCTGCACAAGACCTCTTGTGTGGCCGAAGGGGTCAACGTTTATGGCAACCTTGGGAACAACTCCGAATTTTTCGAGAAAATATTTTCTTCCCGCCATAATCTGCCTTACGAAAAACTCACCGCTTGGCATGTTGCAGTCAGGCTGAAGATGCCAGCCGCCCATGATGTGCCACTTGCCTTGCTTGACAAGACGACGGATTTTTTCAAATAAAGGCATGTCGTATTCTTCAATCCACTGATATAAAAGTGCCTCGTTGTGGCAGAATACAAAGTTGTCGTACTCATCGCAGAAATCTGCGGCTATTCTGTATGTTGAAAGCGCTTCTGCCGCACCCTCCTCCCATTCCCATTGCCATACGGGGTCAAGGTGAGCATTGCATATTAAGTGAAGCTTTTTTGACATAGTATTGCCTCCTGAGGGATTATTTGTAAGAAAATTTTAGCATATAAAAACTCTACTGTCAAGTAACAAATGAACCGATAAAACGGATGCTTTTATAAGTATCGGAACAATAAAAAAAGGCAAAACACGACGTAAATACGTGTGTTTGCCTTTATATCGGTAATATGGGAAGCTCATTTAATGCTCTGTAACGGGAGGAATAAAATCCTCGGGAGGGGTTGCTGTAACGGTGACGGTTTTTCCCGTGAGCGGATGGGGAAAGGTAAGCGTGCGGCAGTGAAGATATGCACGTACTCCGTCAATCGGCGTGCCGTATAGAAAATCGCCGTAGATGGGAATACCTATATGGGAAAAGTGCAGCCTTATCTGATGAGTTCTTCCCGTGATGGGAAATGCCTTTATCAGCGTATACCTTCCGTCACACATAACCTTTTCCACACTGTAATGAGTGACGGCACTTTTGCCCTTTGCAAAGTCGATTTTCCGTTTGATTACACTGTCCTCGCATCTGGCAATTGGCGCATCTATTATTCCGCTTTCTTCCTTGGGAATGCCGACACACAAAGCAAGATATTCTTTTTTGATTTCACCCTTTTGCATACTGTCTGTAAGCCTTTGGGCACTCAGGGCGTTTCTTGCCATAAGAACAGCCCCCGTTGTGTCACCGTCAAGTCGGGTGATGGCACGGAAAACAAAGCCTTTTTCGCTTTTATATCTGAACATTACTGCGTTTGCAAGAGTGTCATCGCGGTGTCCCTGTGAGGGATGTGTAGGCATTCCGTAAGGCTTGTTGACAACAAGAAGACTTTCATCCTCATAAATCACGTCAAGGGGAATGTCCTGCGGCTCAATGTTGGAGGAAACAACCGAGTCATCCTCAAGGGTGAGTTTGTCGCCGAAACAAAGAATACGGCGAACCGTTACAATTTCGCCGTTTACTTTTATTCCGCCCGTGTTTTTTAACCGTGACAACATCCGTGAGGACAGGGCGTATTGTGAGGCAATAATCTGCTTTACTGTTTTGCCTTCATCCTCACGGGAAGCAGTATATTTTAATATCATGCTCAGTTTTTGCCAAAGGCTGTCTGGTTCTGAACGGGGCTGTTTCTTACACCGAGGTTTGCTTTTCTTCGCTCAAGTGCCGCAATTGAAATTTCAATATCTTCCTCTGCCTCTGCCTGAGTAAAGCAGCCGCAGGTAACCATGTCGCAATCACGTATTGTTGCCCAGCTGAAGTTAAGTCCCACAAAGGGAGTGCATCTGCCTGCCGCCATAGGCTTGATTGTCATAACAGGCTTCTTTGCGTTCTGAATAATTCTGTAAACAGACTCAACCTCAACCTGCATAAGAAACCCCATGCAGTTGTAAATCTGAATGTAGGTCTGGATGTCGTAGCCGTTGTTGTCGCTGTATACAACAAGCTCGGGCATGTGGCAGGAAAGACCGGGAATCATGCCGTTGTCACGAATCATTTTTGTGTAGTCGTCAATTCTGTCAATAGTACCTGTAAGCTTGCTTACTAACTTTTCGCATGCAGCATGGTGAATAAGGCAGATATCTGCTCCGAGTTCTTTACTCTGCTTGATTTTAGCCTCAGCCTCACGTCTTGCTTCGGGAGTGTTTTCTACGTTTATGTTGGGGGTGTCAACAAGAATCATCTTCTTGCCTGTAGCTTCCTGAGCCTCTTGTATTGCTCTGTAAATGACGGGAAGACCGCCGAAGGGACCCATGATTGTGTCAATGCCGTTGTCAAGAAATGTTTTGAACATGGGAACAAGATGGGTTGTATCGCTGTGGCGTTCCTTAATCATGTTGTCGGCGGCGGGACCTGTGTGGCTGTAGCCTGCCATCCAGTTTGTTCCTATAATCATACGGGAGAGGGAAACGTTTTCTACATTGGTACGGGGAAAAACAAAACTCATAAAAATCATTCCTTTACAATATAGTAAGAGTGTAATCTTTCTTACACCAGTTTAATGCAAAAGAATACAAATGTCAATACATTTTGTCACATTTGTTTGACAAAAGATAATTGTTGTGATATACTTGAAAAAAATCAATTATGGGAGTGGGAAGCTTGTCAATTTTCGAGCTTTTTTTGCTTGCGGTTGTGCTGTCCATGGATGCCTTTGCGGTAGCCGTTTGCAAGGGACTTGCACTATGTAAAATCAAACTAAAAAATTGCCTGTGGGTGGGACTGTGGTTCGGTGCTTTTCAGGCTCTTATGCCTACAATTGGCTATCTTTGCGGTGTGAGATTTGAAAAGTACGTAAATGCCTTTTCACACTGGATTGCTCTTGGACTTCTGGCACTTTTGGGACTCAACATGATAAAAGAGGCTCTCGGCGAGGAAGAAAAGTGCAGCATGAGTGTAAGCATTAAGGAAATGCTTGTGCTTGCGGTGGCAACGAGCATAGATGCACTTGCGGCGGGAATTTCCTTCGCCATGATACCGAATTTCAAGATTGTATATGCCGTAACCTTCATAGGCTGTATTACATTTGTACTTTCGGCAATAGGAGTAAAGCTGGGAAGCGTCTTCGGTACAAAATATAACAGACGTGCTCAGATTACGGGCGGAGTGGTTCTTATACTTTTGGGCGTAAAAATAGTCCTTGAGCATTACGGCATACTGTTCTGATAAAACAAAGTTTTGTATGTATAATTGAAAATTGCTTGTGTTAAGGAAAACCTGAAAATTCGGGTTTTCTTTTTTTGTGTAAAGCCTTGACAAACCGAGATGGAAAAGGTATATTTAAACTAAAGAATGTTTATAAAACGAAGTTGGAAATACCTTTTGAAAGGATGAGCTTTATGGCAAGAAAGGAAAACAAATCGGCATATCACCTTATTGATGAGAATATCCACGGCTATGGCAGGCATGAGGAAAGCGGCTGGGACACCGACCACAGAGGAGCAGGGGAGTTTTATCCAAATTCTTACCACACCCGTTCCGTAAAGAGCGTAAATACACTTTATCCAACCTTCCGCAGAAGAAATATTACCGAAGAAACAAGCGGCTGTATTACCCTTGAAGCAAGCTTTTGCATTTTAAGCGGAGACGGTTTTTATTTCGGTCTGTGGGGTGACAAAGAGAATCTGAAGGAAGCCTTTGTTTTAAGACAAAAAGATGGATTTGTATATGCAGGAAGCAGCAAGGTGTTCGGTGCTGACAACAAATGGCATTATCTCAAGCTGGTGCTTGACATTGACAAGGGAGAGTGTAAACTTCACCTTGACGGAAAGTACGTGGTGACACTGCCATTTACGGGAAGTGCAAAGTCACTTTGCAGACTTGAATACGGCTATGATGCCGACAGTCTTGGGGAAACAGACGTAAGCATGGATTTGAGAATGTACAAAAATTACATTTTCAATGATGTGATTGTTCCAAAGTTCGACGGTGCTTTGCCTGAAGAATACATTGTAGAAAAGCACGCAAAAAATCGTGTATCAAGAATTCTGTACAGCGATTCAATGTATTCGGTATATGAGCTTAAGGCGGTAAGAGAGTCAGTTACGGGAATTTCTCGTCTGTTTGACAGAACCGGAGGAGTTGTAGGCTTTGAAATGAAGTATCTTGTCCCCGAAAAAGGTGCAAGGCTCACTGTCAGCCTTTTAAGCTCAGGCAATAATGCCTTCTGCTTATACGATGAAGGTACATCACTCTCTTGTAATGAGGGAATTATCAGAAGCCACAGTGCAAATGTGTGGCAGACTCTCAGGATTGAAGCGGATACAGACAGCAAAACCGCACTTGTGCGTCTTAACGGGAAAATTGTCACAACACTTGCCTTTGATGAAGAAGCAGATTTTATTGACGGCGTGAAGCTGGAATACGTTAGCGAAAAGCCGTCCACGTTTATGTTCACACACTTAAAAGCCTTTCCTGTTCCACCACTTCCCGAGGACTATGTTCCCGAACCCGTTGTTCCCGAAAAGAAGGGTGACTATTATGTGGGCATGAACATCTGCTCGCTGTGGCGTGAAGGAAGCCATTACGGTTGGGACTGCATTACTCCGTTCCCCGAAAATAAGCCTGTTCTGGGTTACTACGATGAAGGTGTTACCGAAACCGCCGACTGGGAACTTAAATTCATGGCAGAGCATGGCATTGACTTTCAGCTTTACTGCTGGTACGCAAGCGATGCCTCAAAGCCTATGGTATCAACAAGGCTTGCAAGTGCAATTTATGAGGGACACATGCTTGCAAAGTATTCCGACAAGGTAAAAATTGCACTTCTGTGGGAGGCACAGAGCGGAAGACATGTAAAAAGCTTTGCTGACTTCAAAAAGTATTTTGTACCATTCTTTATTGACTACTTCTTCAGCGACGACAGATATATGACCATTGACGGCAATGCGATAATGTCAGTTTACGGCATAACTGCACTTGTTTCGGAGCTTGGCAGTACGGATGAGGTGAAAAAGTGCCTTGACTATCTAAGACGTGAAGTAAAGAAGCTTGGCTACAAGGACCTTATAATAATGTGCTGCGGCGATAATGAGGAAGTGTTCAAGAAGTGCGGCATGGATGCGGTTCACGCCTACAACTGGGGACATGAGGGTTATGACGTTGAATATACAATGAAAAGAAACCTTACAAACATCGCATCGGGATATGTTCACTCTGTTCCGACGGTAAGTGTCGGCTATAACCTTGTGGCATGGAGCGGCAAGCGCACGCCCATGATGACACCAAAGGATATGGAAAAAGCTCTCACCTGGTGCAAAGATGACATCCTTCCAAAGTACGACAAGAACAGCTGGAAGTCAAAGCTTGTCATGCTCTCCACTTGGAATGAATACGGAGAGGGTACATATATAATGCCTGCAGGAGAGCTTAACGGCTTCGGTTATCTTGATGCAGTAAGAAGCGTATTCAGAAAAGATGTTCCTCACGTTGATGTAATTCCCACCGAGGAACAGCTTGACAGAATTGACATTCTGCATCCAAAGGACAGAGTCCTTCTTGCACCACAGATAAAACAGCCGGAAGATACCGCTGAATATCCCGTAATCAGAAGATACGAGTTCAAAACAGAGGAAGACCTTAAAAAGTGGGAGTTCCACAAGCTGAAAAATCTCGAAATCAAGGACGGAAGACTTTTCGGTCACTCCGATGAGTCCGACCCCTACATGATACTTCACGACGATGAATTTTTCCCTGTTTCCACAGAGAACGTAGGCAAAATTGTAGCTCATTGCCGAACCTACAAGCCTGTCAATGCCATGTGCTGTATTCAGCATTCCTACATGCTTGAGGAAGGAAAGTGGAACTACTACCAGTCTGCATGTTTATCAGTTCCCGACAGAGTAGCACCTCTTGAGGTTGACCCGAGAAAGGTGAGGAATCTGTCTTGGCACGGCACACTTCACGGCTTCCGCTTTGACCCTGTATGGGGTGTCGGCGACTTTGAGCTTGAAAGCATAGAATTCCATGCCGCACCTCCTCATAATGTTCTTTATATAAATGGCAAGATAGTAGATATGGCAGTTATGCCCTTTGAGGAGGACGGGGTATTATACATTCCCTTTGACACAAAGAGCGAGCTGAAGAAAATCCCCACTATGTATTACGAGTGGGATAACGCAAAAGAAACTCTTACGATATACGGCAAGAGTACGGCAATCTTCACAAAGGGCAGTGATATCTGCGTAATTGACGGAAAAGAGGAGAAGCTAAAGAAGCTGCTCGAATTTATCGACGGAATTCCCGTTCTTCAGGCGGATATCTTTACGAAGGCAATCGGCATGAAGGTTGAGGTTTCGGGAATGTACATAAGGCTTGAAAACGAATAATTGATTTATGTTTCTTTTGGGATTTGCGGGGTATTCTGCGAATCCCACGTTTTTGTTATACAAAAAAAGAAAAACCCATTAGCGGGTTTTCCTTAAATGCCATATAAAACATATTTTTGCAGTTGGCAGAGCCTTCCCTTTCGGGAAGGTTTTTCACATTAAATCCTCAGGCATGATGAATTTTTTAATATACTCAGTTGTAAACTGAACACCCCATCTTCCGCGTGCACCCTTCCAGTATGCCGAATGTGGCTCAATGCTGACAGTGCCCTTGTAGTTTTTGGTGTAAAGAATGTCGAATACCGCACCCCAGTTTATCAGATCCATTCCCGCAGGCGGGTCATCGTAACGCTCGCCGTCAATGAGAAGTGTTCCCTTGACGTGGAAGTGATAGAACTTGTCGCTGTACAATGCCATTTCACGTAAGTATTCGTCATAGCATTTGCTGTATCTGATGTTATGTGTCGGGTCGTACTTTATGCCAAGACCGGGAACTTTCGGAAGGATTGCATCCCACTCTTTCGGAGAGGTAACAAAGTTTTCCCAATGACAGTTGTATACTGCAATTTTTACATTCTTGCTGTTGCCGTATTCCACAAGCTTTTTAAAATAGCTTATTGCAATATCATAGTTTTCTTCGAGTGTTCTGTTTTTCGCATAATTGCAGCCGCAGTTGAATACGGGACATGCAAGCTCGCTTGCGGCATTTATGAGATTGAGGTCATTCTGCAGCTCTGCTTCATTTATGTTTCCGTCATCGTCAACACGGCAGCTGCCCCATCTTCCCATTGACAGAATATTCTGATGGTACTTGTCCTTCCACAATTTCAGGGAAGGGATGGTTTTCACAAAATCCTCACTTTTATTACCTGTGTCCACCGTGAATTCAAGACCGTCAAGACCAAGCTTCTGAGCAAATGCAAAGCTTTCCTTGTCAATGTACGGAAAAGGATAAATAATACCTAACTTCATTTTTATACCCCCGAAGCTTAACCGATAAGGCTTTCAAGATAAATCTTGGATGCTGCAATATCCTTTTTCTGCTGTTCTCCCGATATTTCACGTTCAATGGTAATGTCGCCGTCATAGCCTATTTCCTTGAGCTTTGCAATAAATCTCGGAAAATCAACGTCACCCTCGCCGATGGGGGTTTCGTTGCCGAGGGACATACCGTTTGTGGGATATGTGCCGTCCTTGGCATGAAGATTCATTACGTATTCGCCGAACACCTTCAGCGAATCAACGGGATTACCCTTGCCGTAGAGAATGAGGTTTGCCGCATCAAGATTGACACCGACGTTTCCCGTTCCGATGTCCTCGATGGTTCTCTTTAAGGTGATGGGAGTTTCCTGACCTGTTTCAAAAAGAAAGCTCTGACCGTTTTGCTTGCAGTAGAGGGCAACATCACGAAGAACGGGAATAAGCTCCTTGTATTCCGTGGTGTTAGGGTTTTCGGGAAGGAAGCCTACGTGGGTTGCAAGCTTGTCAACGCCGATTTTCTTTGCAAAATCCGAGCCTTTTTTCAGGTTGTTTACTCTTACCGCTCTGTATGCAACAGGAACTAGTCCGAGAGTGGAAGGACCGTCAAGGAAATTCCACACACCGGGGCCCTCCCAGCCTCTCCAATAGGTTGAAATTCTGATGCCGTATTTTTCACACAGCGACAATATAAGTGAAGCGTTTTCATCGGTTTCATTTCTGTCATCCCAGTTGCTGAACTGGACGTTACTGAAGCCCATTTCCTTTATTTCTTTGAATTTTTCTTCGAGATTGTCTGTTTTAAAGCCTATAAGCACACCTAATTTCATAACAATCAACTCCTTAACTTGGATTATAGCAACAAAAAAACGTTTTGTCAACGAAAATGTAAAAACACTGTTGAAATATACAAAATATTTGCCGAATTGTACCACTTGACAAAGCGGTGGAAAATGGTATAATTACTGAGTATAATATGAGAAAGCAGGAAAATTATGACAGGACTCGGTACAGTAATAAATACCGCCGCAATTATCATAGGCGGAATTATGGGACTTTTGTTCGGCAAGCTTATTAATGAAAGAGTACGCTCAACCCTTAACATGGCATGCGGTCTGAGTGTGTTGTTTATAGGTGCGGCAGGTGCACTTGAAGGGATGCTGTCGTTATCTGACGGCAGAATTGTAAGTGGTGGCTCAATGCTTCTTATTGCAAGCCTTTGCATAGGCGGAATAATAGGTGAGCTTATAAATCTTGAGGACGGCTTTGAACGCTTTGGCGAGTGGCTTAAAATCAAAACGGGAAACGGCAAAGATGCAAAATTTGTTGATGGCTTTGTAAATTCCTCCCTCACCGTATGCATCGGTGCAATGGCAATTGTGGGTTCAATAAAGGACGGTCTTGAGGGAGATATTTCTGTGCTTGTCACAAAGGCAATTCTTGACCTTATTATAATTCTTGTCATGGCAAGCTCACAGGGGGTGGGATGTGTATTCAGTGCACTTCCCGTGGCGGTTTTTCAGGGAAGCATAACCGCTCTGTCAACCCTTATAAAGCCGATTATGACGGCTGAAGCGTTATCAAATCTTTCCTTTATCGGCTCGGTACTGATTTTCTGTGTCGGCATAAATCTTGTCTTCGGAAAAAAAGTGAGGGTAGCAAACCTGCTTCCCTCAATAGTAATTGCCGTAATTGCGGCGTTTATTGGACAATAAGTTGTTTTTTGATACATGGAACTGCTTCTTTTTGGGGCAGTTCTTTTTTCTTTCCAAATGCGATTAAATAAGATTTCCCGCAATAACCGTGAGAATGGGATTAAGCCCGTCATCCACCGCAATAAAATCCGCATCAAAGCCTTCCTTTAAAGCCCCCTTGCTTTTTTCACCGATGAGGGCTGCAGGGGTAAGAGAAGCCATCTCAAACGCATCCTTTTCGGGAATTCCGAACTCAATTGCTTTTTTTACACACTTCATAAGGTTAGACGTGCTTCCCGCAACAACACCTTCAAGCGTTTTTGCAACACCGTCCGCAATTCTTACTGCTTGACCGCCGAATTCATACAACCCGTCGCACAGACCTGCGGCGTTCATGGAATCGCTTATAAGCACCATGCGTTCTTTTCCAAAGGTACGGTACAGCATGTTGATAACGCTTTTGTGTATGTGAAAGCCGTCGCAGATTACCTGAACGTATATGTTCTTGTCAATCGCCGCACCAACGGGACCGGGATTTACGTGGTGCATGGGTGTCATTGCATTGAAGGTGTGGGTAAGACAGCTTGCACCGTTTTCAATTGCCTTTATGCTTGTATCATAGTCGGCATCCGTGTGCCCCAATGATACGACAGCACCGCTTCCCTTTATTAACTCCATTGCTCCTTCTTCTTCGGGAGCAACCGTTACCATGCGGATGTTTTTCAGAGTTTCAAATTCTGCAAGGTTTGGTTTTCTTATGTAGTTAATATTCTGTGCTCCCCGTCTTGAGGGTGCAATGTACGGGCCTTCAAGGTGAAAGCCGAGTATCTGTGCACCGTCGGTTTTGGGTATGGGTGAGTTTACAACCTTCTTTATAAGCTCAAAATCCATTGTCATGGTTGTGGGAAGAAATGAGGTTATTCCCCATTTTGCAAGGTACTTTGAAATTTCGTCAAGATGGCACACCTCGTCCATGGTGTCATAACCCATGTTTCCGTGAGTATGCACATCAATAAGACCTGCATAAACCTTGTTTTCTTTTAAGTCAATGCCGTCGCCCTCGATTTTGCCGATTTTTGCAATTTTTCCGTTCTCGCAGAGTATGTCGCATACTTCTCCGTCAATAACGGCGTTCTTATATAGCTTTGTCACTTTAATCCCTCATTTTCAGATTGTCATGTCAAACAGCTCTTTTGTAACAATCATTTCGGCATTCTTGTGCTTCTGAAGATATGTTACGGGTGCAAAACGGCTGATTTCGCCAAGTGCGCCCTTTCTCATGATGCCCCACTGCCAGTCGCAGTAGAGGTATACCTTGAACATGTCGGCTTTTAACAGCTGCTTCATGCCGAGAGTCACGCATCTGCGAGGGAAAATATCAAGTGCGCCGTGGAACTTTCCGCAGCCGTTTCTTACGATAGTTTCTCTTGAAATGTCAAGGCATCTTGTGCCGATGTTTTCAAATTCCTCGTCGGTAATCTTGTCGTCAGCCTCGGGAGGCTCGTTGAAGGCAATGTGTCCGTTGATACCTACACCTGTAAGCACGCAGTCAATCTTTTCAAAGCCGTCAATGAGCTTGTCCATTTCTTCGGGATGAGCAGGATCGGGGAAAATTCTGTTTTCCTCAGGCATGAGCAGTTCTTCTTTAATTCTTGAATACAGCATTTCGTCCATGGTCTTTTTAAAGGACAGGGGATTTTCGTAGGCGATGATGTTTCCGTCCTCATCAAGATATTCGTCCATGTTGATGAAAATACAGTTTTTAAGGCTGAGGTTAAGGTTGTTTACCTTCTCTGCAAAGATGGGGTAGTGGTAAATAGGTCCTACGGGACAGATTATAACCGTCTGCTTGCCCTCGTTTTTTGAGATTACGTCCACCATGATCTGTGCGATTTCTTCATTGATTGCATCCTGTGTTTCAAGCACACGGAAGGGGATTTTGGAGTTTTTCATAAGCTCCTCTTTTGAGCAGTAGTAAATTTCTTTGTTTGTCATATTATTTTACCTTCTTTCCAAGACGTTTTATAGTTTCTATTGCCGCCATGCCTTCCTTGTTCTGCTGTTCAAGCGTGAGCTTTGAAAGGAAAAGCTGGTAATTTGCTTCTTCATAGGGAATACCGCAAAGGTCGGACACAATTCTTGTTGCTCTGTCAACAAGCTTTTTGTTGGTGATGTTGATGTACACCATGTAATTGCCCATGACTCTGCCCATTCTTGCCATAGTTCCCGTGGAAAAGCCATTCATCATCAGCTTCATGCCGATGTGCTCGAATATTTTAAGGCGTGTATTAAAGCTCTTGCCTTCAGGTATGTCAAACACAAGCGTACAGGTGTCCTTGTAATTCTCACAAGCCTTGATAAATTCCGCGGGTGCTTGCTTTTCGTCACCTATCCATACCGCAAGACTGTCGCCTTCTTCTCTCTCGGCATCCTTTTCACAGCCGATTTTGTATTCGTACAACGCTTCAAGATTGATTTTGGGGATTTTCTTTATGTCCTCAGGCTTAATTCCTATTTGGGTGTATTCCTCCTCGGTTTTGTCAACGCACCTCGGAGCTCTTTCAAAGCACCTGTGCCAAGCATCCTTTGTTGGATAAAACGGGTTTTTAACAAATGCCAATGACAACGGCAAATCCGTTCTGCTCTGGGGTCTGAAGGCAGGTACACTGAAGGTTGGACCTCTTTCGGTTGTATCCGCAAGTACATCAAGAAGATACTCGTCGGCAAAGTATGTAACGTGACCGCCTTTTTCGTAAAGGCTTGCTTCCTTTTCAAGAAGGTTCGCCATGCTGCTTGCATTTTTCTCGCAGTATACCGCATCAATGCAGTTTTTGAAGCATTCAAGCAGGTGTTCTTTGCTGCATACTCCGTTTTCATCCACATAAAGCTCACCCAAAGCAAGCTCCAGTGACGAGCTTATAACCGTCTGTTCGATGGTGGTGGACTGCATTCTTGTTGAGCCTGTAACCGCCATGCCGCCGCAGTTCATGTAAAGGCTGTGACAGTTTTCGTGGGTATACACCTTTTTTGCTCTTTCAAGCTTGTCAACTATTGTTGAAGGCTTGGTACATACCACCATCCACACTTTTGCACCGTTTTCAAGAGCCTTGCGTGCTGTGCCTAAAATTGAGGTGGTTTCACCCGTTGCGGTAACACCTATAAGGATGTCCTTTTGGCATAGACCAAGCTCGCTTGCCTGCATCTCACCGAGAGAAATGTAATCTTCAAAGGACTCAACCGCCCTGATTATGGCATAATCTCCCCCTGTCATAAGGGAAATTACCTTATCTTCAAGTGCCTTTGCATCGGGATGCTTTTTTGTAAGCTCACTTACTGCAATTCTCCAACAAGCCTCAATTCTCATTGCAAGCCGTCCCGTTGAGCCGCAGCCCGAAATTACGATTCTTCCTCCGTCTTTAAGACAGGCGGCAAGGTCATTCTTTAGGCTGTCAAAATCCTTGCTGAAAAGTGCCGTTTCATAAAGTCCCAAAAGAACTCTGTCTGCCTTCTCAAGTATTTCAATACCGCTTTTGGAGTCCTTAACAAAGGCTTCGCCGAGATTTTTTGTCAATGGATTTGACTGCTCTGCCTCAACAAACCCAAGTCGGTACTGCTTTTCGTTTTCAATAAAGTCGCGTGAGCACTCTCGTGCTTTTGTTTCTAACTGTGTCAAAACACGTTCCTCCGTAAATGTATGATTTATTCAAGAATAATTTTGTCAAAGTATTCGGGTCTGTGAAAATCAGGCTTTTCTGTTTTTATGGGATAATAGGTAAGATAATGCTTTTTCTCCGTCAAATTTCCGCACTTATAGAAGTTGCCCAGCATTTCCTTTGTGTATGAGCCGTAATACTTTTCCAAAAATTCAAAGGGAATTGTATAGAACAGCACCCATTTATCGGGGGTTATTGTGGACTGCACGCCGAAATAGTCGGTGTTTTCCACGGGAGGCTCTCCGTCATAACGGCTTGTGCGGAAGTTGAGATACATTGTTCCCATGGCATTGAACTCAAAGTTGAAGTATCTGTCGTCGTCCTTGTTTGCTTTGAAGAAGAACTCCATACAGCTGTCCTCGCAGACTGCACTGTTACGTTCGGTCTGAGTAATACGTAACGGCTTTTCGTCTGTTTCCATTCTTACATGAATACCGTATTCGCTGTAAAGAAGCTGTGCCTTTACGTTGTGCTTGTTTGGGTAAATATCCCAGTTTACCGTATCTACTGCGGCAACCTCTGCATTCTCCCATTCCTTGTCAAAGGCACATTCAATTACCTTTGATGCTTTTTTTACAATATACATTTCAAGTATCCTCCGTTTTTACAGAAAATCTCTTTCCAGTATTTTCTGAATTTCATTTATGTTGACACTTCTTAAATCCGTGTCGTTCTTAACAGCAAGAGAAGCCGCAACGCCTGCACCGTCACCTGTTGCCATGCATATGGGCATTACTCTGTAGCTTGAATGAGCAAGATGCGTTCCGCTTATTGCACGTCCTGCAACAAGTAGATTTGAAAATCCTTTAACCGTAAGACAGGAATAGGGTATTGTATACGGGAGCACCTTTCTTTCTTTGTTGAATTTCTGGCTTTCGTCTGCACCGCTTCCCGTAAGATTATGTGCACCGAAGGGATAGTATGCACCCTTAACCACCCAGTTGTCAAAGACACGTCCCGAAGAGAGGTCATCCTCATTCAGAACATAGTCGCACAATATATGCCTTGTTTCACGCACACCCACATAGTCGGCTGTAGTCATTATTCGGGCGTTTTCATATCCCGGCACGCACTCATTGAGAAATTTCACAATCTGCGGCACCTGCTTACGTGTAAACAGTTCTGCCTCCGTCAGAGCTTTTGCATCCGTACCGTCAACTCTGCAAAGGTTTGTCATATTTACACAGGCTGTCCCCTTTTCGCAGCCTTCTATAAGAATAATGTGTCCTGCAGGAGAAGAAATTCTGCCATCGGCAACGTACTCTGACATTTTTTCCTCAAGGTCGGGATTTGTGCCGAAGGACGGATATACTGCACGTGCTTCGTCAACACCGTTAACCATGAACATGAGCGTCACAGGCTCGCAAAGACCGTCCGACTCTCTGCCGAAGGAAAAAGAAGCACCGAGAGAAGCACACACATTGCCGTCACCCGTTGTATCAATGAAAACCTTTGCCCCTACAACCGTCTTATCACCCTTGGCATACAGCGTCACAGACTTCACAAAGCCGTTTTCGGCTGTTCCTTCAACAAAGGTTGAGTGCAAGAGAATTTCAACTCCCGCCTCCTCCAGCCTTTCAATGAAGTACGTCTTTAATCTTTCGGGATTGAACACGGTACGTTTTACTTTATGAACGTTCTCAGCCTTGCATACCTCTTTGAAAAATCTGTGCTCGCTTTTACCGCACCACAGCGTTACAAGTCCACCCGTACACATACCACCTAAAGTTCCGCTTTTTTCTATAAGTACCGTTTTAGCACCGCATCTTGCCGAAGCAATGGCTGCACATATTCCCGAAACACCACCGCCGATTACGGCAACGTCATAATTCAGTTCTTTCATATTACTCCTCGATGAATATTTTTTCAATCACATCACCCACAGCCTTTGCCATGGAGAAAAATCCCAGGTCGGTGGGGTGGCAGTTGTCAACCGTTCCCTCATTGCCTGCGATTGCCATAAGCTGTCTGCCGTTAAGATAATATACGTTATCATCGCCGTTTGCCTTGGCATTTTCGTAGGTTTTCTTTATAATTGAGGCACGTCTGTCCTCATCCGTCACGCTGTAGTGAGGACGTGCAAGCATAAGTATGGGAATATTTGGATGAGCCTCACGTATCGCCTTATACATTATCTCGTGGGTTGCTTCAAGATGCTCTGCCGTGGGTGCATTGTGGTCATAGTCAAGCACAAACAGCGACATATCGAGAGAAGCCATATAATCACGGATTTCCTTTTCACCCTTGCCGTTACCCGACCAGCCGAGATTTATGAAGTTTGCATCAAACCGTCTTGAAATAATTGGCTGATAGCAGGTACCGGGACGGGATGAGCAGCCGCCTTGAGTTATGGACGAGCCGTAGTACACAAAGGGGCACTCAATTTTATAAGGTCTGTGTTCTTCAACAACAGCATCATCTTCAAGTCCGATGTAAAGGTTATCTACATGGCTGTAGGTGGGAAAATTAATTGTAAATTCCCGCATTTTTTTGCTTCCAAGCTCAATAACTCCTTCAAATCCGTTTAAAGAATTTACATCGGGCTTAAAGGTATTCACATACTTTTCGCCGTCCTCACCCATTACGTAAAGGTCAAAGCCAACCGAGCCTGTAAACGCCATGTGAGCCATTCTTCCGCACCAGCCCTCGTGATGAATTGCAACATAGCTGCTGTCTGTCTTAAAGCGTACACGTCCGCCTGCGGTATAGGTGTGAAGGATATATACGCCTTCGCTTACAGTTTTTGCAATCTCCTCGGGAATTCTTCTGAATCTGCCGTTTTCGTGCTTTACGCCGTATACCTTAAAGGGTGCTTCAAGCACATTGTAAAACTTGATATTCTCCTTTGAGATTTTTGTTTCAACTACAAAATTTTTGTCAATCTTTGCTATATCGCTCATTTCAGGCACTCCGTTTCATTATTATTTACCAAGTAACTTATGTACAAAAGGCCACGCATCGTCGGCATAGAATCTGTGACCGCCATCACCTTCCACCATAACGCATCTGTCAGCCATTCCCTTTACGCCGTAAGCGTACTTTCCCTTTTCAAACACTTCCTTTGCACCGAAAAGCGGGAAAATGGGGTCTTCCTTACCCGAAACCTGCACATAGTATTTGGGATAAGCCATTGCCATAAGGTCGCCCATATCAAATACATTTGCAATATTCGGAACATAGTTGCAGGCACAGTGAGGCATCGCACCGATTGAGTCACGGAAGGTACACATGGCACAGGAGGGCATTGCAAGCTTTATTCTGTCTTCAAGTGCAGCCACATAAACGGTAGCCGTACCGCCTCCCGAGTTACCCATACAGCAGATTGTGTTTACGTCAACCTTATCGGAAAAGCTTTCTTCAAGCACGTCAATAAGTCTTGACAAATCCCATACCCTCTCGCCTATGGTTGTTCTTCCGAAAAGAAGTGCAGTCATGGACGGCGAAAGGCATTTCGGACCTTTTCCGCCTTCAACCGTTTCACCGAAATCTCTCATTTCAAGGCTGATTGCAGCAAAGCCTTCTTTTACCGTTCTTACGCAGAAATCTCTGTCACCGCCGGAAATCATTTCCTCATCGCCTTCAAACTTAGGTCTGCCAAGAGAAATGTGCATACCCGTTGAATGTCCCTGAAGGCAAATCATAACGGGAGGATTTTTTACGCCGTCGGGAAGCCACAGGTGGCAGGGAACTCTGTAGCCTTCTTCACTCTGAAATGTAAAGCGGATTTCGGTTGCACCCTGGATTTTTTCTTCAAACTCTATTTCAAGCAGAGGCTCAACCTTTGTAAATTTGTCCATACCCAAAAGTGAGCACAGCTTTTCTCTTGCGGTCTTTTGCCAGGCATCAAAATCTCCGAGAGTGTAGGACATCAAGGGAGTTACTTTTTTCATTAAGTTTATATTATGTTCGTAAGATGTTTTCATGGTAAAACTTCCTTTCAAAAGTATTTACAATAATTTTAACACACTTTTTTTCGGTATTCAATACATTTGAAGCATTTGGGGTGAAATTGAACATTTTTTATATTTTTTGAATATTTTTGATATGGAGTTCTTACTTATCAAACCTTTTTAATTCTTACCTCTTTCGGCGAAACACCGTAATACTTCTTGAAAATCCTGCTGAAGTATAGTGGGTCGTCATATCCCACCTCATAGCTTACCTGAGAAATAGAAAGAGCAGAGTATTTTAACAGTCTTCTTGCCTCCTTCAGACGTGCTAATGTAATGTACCTGTGAAGCGGCTCTCCCATGCTTTCACGGAACAGGTGCATGAACCTGTCCTTGCCAAGCCCCGATTTTGCAATAAAGGAGTCAACATTTATCTGTGCACCGGGATTTGCATTTATTCGCTGAACAAGTCTGCTTATTTCTGTAAGAATTCCCGTTTTTCTGACACAGCCTTCGTGAAGCCGCATAAACAGAAGCTGCAACAGAACACTGCTCTTGAATTCCGACTTTTCCGTGGGGATGATGAATTGCTCGGTCAACTCGCCAAAAACGTCATATACGGCTCTGTTTTCGTCAGCCTCATATATTCCCGCAGAAAAGCCCCATTCAGACAGCATTTGCTCTGTCTGTGTTCCCGCAAAATGAATCCAGTATCTTTCACAGCCAAGTCTGCTGGTATAATACTGCCGCTGAAAAGGCGTATAGATTACAAAGCTGACTTTCTCTAGGACGTGTCCGCTTCCTTCGTACTCTACGTAAAGCTCGCCTTCTTTTACGTATATCAGATGATAGTCCTGCCGTCCCTTTTCCCTTACAACCGTCAGCTTTTTATCCTTGTGTACTCCGCAGCTGTTCACAACAAGCGGTTTTTCCGATGCTCTGTCATATTTGTCATAAAGTGCGCCGTCATAAATTTTATCCATTCAAAATTCCGCCTTTCACTGCTGTTACAACAGAATAATAGCACGTTTTACCTGTTTTGTCTATATTTTTATATAAAAATGTGTATTGATTTTTTTGGAGGATGATGTATAATGGTATCAAAGTAAAACAGCAAAGGAGTAATACACATGAAAAAGATAGCTTTTATCGGTGCAGGAAGCCTCGGCTTTACCACGGCAACGGTTCGTGACATGCTGACTTTTCCTTCCTTTCAAAAGAATATGGAATTTGCACTTATGGACATCAATCCCGAAAACTTAAAGAACATCACGGATATTGTAAAGCGTGTTGTCACGGAAATGGGCTGTGATGATACCTGCAAGGTAAGTTCAACTCTTTCAAGAGAGGAAGCCTTGAAGGATGCAGACGGTGTACTGTGCACAGTATTCAACGGCGATATTGACATATGGCGTCATGACATTGAAATTCCCAAAAAGTACGGCATTGACGTAAACGTGGGCGACACAAGAAACGTTGCAGGCATATTCCGTGCACTTCGCAACATTCCTCTTATGCTTGACATTTGCCGTGACATTGAAAAATACTGTCCGAGTGCAGTTTTCCTTAACTACACAAATCCCATGGCTATGCTTTGCGGTGCTATGCAGAAGCACTCAAACGTTGAGGTTACGGGACTTTGCCACTCTGTTCAGGGAACAATCAGTATGCTTGCAGACTGGCTGAAAATTCCCAAAGAGGAAATTGACTACAAGTGCATGGGTATCAACCACATGGCATTCTATACGGTGCTCCGACACAAGGGAAATGACCTTTATCCCGCACTTAAAAAGCTTGTTTCCGAAAACGAGGAAATATTCAACAAGGAGCAGGTAAGAAACGAGATGTTCTTAAAGCTGGGCTATTATGTAACGGAATCCAGCGGACACAATTCCGAGTACAATCAGTGGTTCAGAAAACGTCCCGACCTTATTGAAAAATACTGTACCCACGGCACAAACTGGAATCCGGGTGAGCACGCTTATTCTCTCAATCTTCGCAAAAACAGAAAGGCAAATATTCAGAAGTATTATGACGACTTCTTCTCAAAGCCTTTGCAGAAGGAAAAGAGCCCCGAATACGCCTCAGACATCTTCAATGCACGTCTTGGCGACGGCAAGCCCTTTGTCTTCAACGGCAATGTGCAAAACTGCGGATCTATTCCCAATCTTCCATATGATGCCTGCGTTGAAGTTCCCGTGGTTGCCGACAGAATGGGCTTTAAGACAACCATTGCAGGTAATCTTCCCGACCATCTTGCAATACTTGTAGGCACAACCGCAAGACTTGAAAACCTCGTCATTGATGCAGCGGTAAGAAAGGACAGAGAGGCTGTTTACCATGCAGTTTACAACGACCCTCTGTCAAGTGCGGTATGCTCATTGGACGAAATCAAGAGCATGTGTGATGAGCTGTTTGAAATAAACCGTGATTTTCTCGGTGACTATAAATAGTTTTATCACTGGAGTGTTATAATGTTCAGATTTATAGCAGCTGCAGCAGCCTTGATTACTGCATTTACAATAACAAGCTGCCGCTCAGAAACGGGTTCCGAGGAATGGAACAGCTTTGAAGGGATAAACACACAGGACGTCAAGTACTCCGTAAATCTCGGTGACAAGGGAATTGTCTGCGACGACATACAAAAGGCAAAGCACAACAGGGAAATTATCAACAAGGCAATCAAAAATGCAGATGAATTTACAAGCATCGTATTTCCCGACGGCACATACTTTATTGACGGAAGCATCTATTTTTCGGGAAAGCAAAACATAATCCTTTGCGGAAGCGGTGACACCACCCTGATAAACAGTTCCTACAAACCCATAAAGCAAGGTGACTTGCCGCAATCCACATACCAAAACAGCAACATATTTTTTATCGAAAAATGCGGAAATATCACCGTTTCAGACCTGACTGTGGATTACATCAATCCCACCACCCTTGACGGCGTAATTACCCGTGTTGAAAACGGGAAAACTTATTTCAAGGCTTATGACGAATTCCTTAGTGGCAAAAGAAATCCTGTTACGGGAAATGAAGTTTGTTTTTCCGCACTTGTTGCTGACAAGGAGAATTTTTACAATGAAGCCTGGCTCGAAAACGGCTCTGTAATTACAAAAGAAAGTGATGAGGGAGTATTTTCAATTCCCACTCAGGTAGGAAAAGAAGGCGACAGAATTTGCTGCAGAATTTCCTCGGGTACATATTCTTCACCGCTGTTTTACATCAGTGAAACTGCAGGACTTGACATAAGAAACATTAACTGTTATTCCTGCCCGTCGGCATTTATTTATGCTCCCTATTGTAACAGGAATTTCAACATTTCGGGACTTAATATCAAGCCCGAAGAAAACAGCCTTCGTATGCTTTCCTCCAACGAGGATATGATTCACATAAAGCACATGTCGGGTTATCTAAACCTTACGGACAGCAGCTTTTACGGTCTTGGAGATGACGTGCTTAACATTCATACCAAGCTTTTGAAGCTGTCAAATATTGAGAAGAACAAGGCTTCGGTTACTGTAGCTGATACAGGTGAAACCCCGCCTTCTCTCTATTTTGCTAAAGGTCACACCGCAGAGTTTTTTGACCCGTCGGGAAACAGCTTCGGAGCATCCAAAGTGCTGTCTTATGACGGCAAAAAAATAGAGTTTGAAGCTATTCCCGAAGGTGTAACAGATGGATGCTTAATACAGAACACTACATTTGCTCCCGATACAAATGTAGAAAACTGCAGCATAAGCTTCGGCAGAGCAAGAGGTGTTTTGCTTCAGACAAAGACCGCAAGTGTCAAAAACTGCTCCTTTGGCAATCTGCGGTTGTCTGCAATACTCATAAGCCCCGACTTTGACAACTGGCTTGAGGCAGGCTACTGCGACAGCATTGAAATAGAAGCAAACAAATTCAATAGCTGTGCTTCATTAAACAACGGCTTCGGTGTTATTCACATCAGCGGATGCCATGATAATCCTTCTTTCAGTTCACAAGGGACTTATCATAAGGAGATTTGTGTTAAAGGCAATGCTTTTACCGATTGTAAGGCAGAATATGTTAAAGCAACGGGCGTTGAAAGGCTTATTGAAGACAACTAAGATTATGAGGACTGCTTCTTTTTGAGGCGGTTCTTTTTTCTTTTCTTTCTCTATCCAAAGATGCAGAAATCTAATCGAAAATAAAAAAAGAACTGCTTCCGAAGAAACAGCTCAAAAAATAATATTTTAAACGTAATTCAATTGCACACAGTATTTGTTCACAAAATCCCTGTGATTTCCCTCATATGCAAGGGTGACACCCGAAAGCTTCTTTAAATCCTCGGGAAAATACATGCCGCTGTCACGGTCTAATTTTACGGCTTTTGTTCGTTTTAAGATTTCCGCTACAAACTGAGAACAAAAGAAACTGAATCTTTTTTTGTAGGGGATTTTGAAAAGACACATCGCCACGCCAAGACGGGAGTATGAAAGCCTGCTTTTTAAATTCATAAATCCGCTTATTGCCTTTTTAACGGCATTGTAGACCTTTTCGGAAACCTTGATTTCGTAAAGCTTGCAGGAATATGGCTTTTTCTCGGGCTTGAGATATCTGGTGATTTTTTCCACGATGAAGCCTTTGTATGCAAAGCTGTAAAAGGTGTTCATGTCCTCCTCAAGTCCGATGGAGGCGTGGGTGTAGCGGCTGCCCGTAAATGCCTGAAGCATTCTTGAACCGCTGTCACGGAATCTGGTAAGGAGAATATAAAGCTTTTTATTTTTAATGCTCATGACCGTTTCCTCGCTTTCTTGCAGAATAAGCATATGTGTCCCGTGCTTTTTAAATGTTGATTTGTGTTCTCATTATGTTGATACCGTAAAAATTTCAGACGGTTACAATAATTTTCAAAGAATTAAATAATATATAAAAAATAAATAAATGTGTTTTTGTACTTGAATTTTCAATTAATTTGTGGTATGATATAATGAAAACCTTTAAATGGGAAAATTTTGTTTAACGGAAAGGCGAGTACAGATGAGTATAAAGTGTGCATTTGTGTCACTTGGATGTCCCAAAAATTTGCTTGACTCCGAGGTGATGCTCAGTGTGCTTTTAAAGGAAAATATAGAAATTGTTGAAGAAGATATACATGCAGACGTTGTTGTTGTAAATACCTGTGCATTTATTGAAAGTGCAAAGCAGGAGGCAATTGATACAATCCTTGACGTGGCATGGCTCAGAGAAAACAGAAACTTAAAGGGCATTGTTGTAACAGGCTGCCTTGCACAGCGTTATAAAGAAGAAATATTCGAGCTTATGCCTGAGGTTGATGCAATTGTGGGCGTAGGTGATATTGAAAAAATTGCTGAAGCAGTCAAATATGCCTACGAAAACGGCGGAAAGAGAGAAAAGCCGAAATATAGCTGCGTTACACTTCCCGAAAACTCACCTCTCGGCGGCGACAGAGTTGTGACCACACCCGAGTATTCGGTATATATTAAAATATCCGAGGGCTGCGATAACAGATGTACATACTGTATCATTCCCTATCTCAGAGGTAAGTTCAGAAGCCGTCCCATGGAGGATATAATTGCTGAAGCTAAGGAAATGGTAAGCCTCGGAGCAAAGGAAATTATCCTTGTTTCACAGGACACCACACGCTACGGACTTGACCTTTACGGGGATTATTCACTGGATAAGCTTTTGCGTGAGCTTTGTAAGATTGAGGGTATAAGATGGATAAGAATACTTTACTGCTACCCCGAAGAAATTACCGAAAGCCTTGCAAAGACAATTGCAGAGGAACAAAAGATTGTAAAGTATGTTGACCTTCCCATTCAGCATATATCCGATAAGGTATTAAAGCTTATGAACCGCAGAGGAAACGGCGAGCTTATCAGGAAAAAAATAAAGCTGTTACGTGATACGGTTCCCGATATTGCAATCCGCTCAACGGTAATTGTAGGTTTTCCGGGTGAAGGCAATAAAGAATTTGCAGAAATTGCGGAGTTTCTCAAGGAAGTAAAATTTGAACGCCTTGGTGTGTTCCAATTTTCCTGTGAGGAGGGAACGCCTGCGGCAAATATCAAAGAGGGCATTGTTTCCGAAAAGACAAAGCAGCGTAGATACGACACTCTCATGCAGAATCAGTTTGATATTCATGAAGCCTTTAATAAAAAGCAGGTGGGCAAGGTGCTTGAGGTGCTTTGCGAAGGCTTTGATAAGGCATCGGGGGTATATTTCGGCAGAAGCAGATATGACAGCCCCGAAATTGACGGTAAGGTTTATTTCTCCTCAAAGGCGAGAAAAATTGCCGAGGGTGAGTTTGTGAACGTGAAAATCACGGAAGTACTTGACTATGACCTTTTGGGCGAAGTGATTGTGTGAAAGGAATGAGAATATGGGTGCATTTAAAAATATGAATCTTCCCAATAAGCTGACTATTATCAGAATTATAATGGTTCCGCTGTTTATGGTTTCTTTGATGATAACCAAGGGGATGGATAATGAAAACGCAAAGCCGGTGCTTTATATTGTTTCGGCAGTGCTTTTTTTGGGAGCTGCAATAACAGACTTTGTTGACGGAAAAATCGCGAGAAAGCATAATCTTGTAACAAGCTTCGGAAAATTCATGGATCCCCTTGCCGATAAGTTTATGGTAATCGGTGCACTTATGGCGGGAATATATGTTTACGATGATTTAAGACTGTGGCTTGTTATTACCACGGCGATAACGGTTTTCAGAGAGCTTGCGGTAAGCGGAATAAGACTTATTGCGGTTACGGGAGAAAAGGTGGTAATTGCGGCGGCAATGCCGGGTAAAATAAAAACCTTTTCTCAGTGCATATTCGTTGAGCTTATGATTCTTGAGCCGCTGATTTTCTCGGCGTTGGGGCTTGACACATTTGCAGCCTGTACACCTCTTACATATACCTGTATGGCGGTAATGGTATTCTTTACCATTTACTCGGGTATGCAGTATATTATGGCATATAAGAAATATATTACAATTTAAAGAGGTGCATGTCTATGTTTGACAGACTCAGATACGATATACGCTCAATTAAGGAGCGTGACCCTGCAGCAAGAAGCGGTGCTGAAATATTTTTTCTGTATTCGGGACTTCATGCGGTGATTTACCATAGGTTTGCCCATTGGTTTTATAAGCATAACAGAAAATTCATTGCACGCTGGATAAGCCAGTTTGCCCGTTTTATGACGGGGGTTGAAATTCATCCCGGTGCAACAATAGGCAAGGGACTGCTCATTGACCACGGAAGCGGCGTTGTTATCGGTGAAACGGCGGTTGTGGGGGATAACTGCACAATCTATCAGGGCGTAACTCTCGGCGGTACGGGTAAGGACACGGGAAAGCGTCACCCGACTCTCGGCAATAACGTAATGGTGGGTTCAGGTGCAAAGGTGCTCGGTCCTTTTACCGTAGGGGATAACGCAAAAATTGCGGCAGGTGCGGTGGTGCTTGACACAGTTCCCGAGGGAGCAACGGCAGTGGGTGTTCCCGCAAGAATGATTTACACGGGAAAGAGTAAAAAACAGAATCCCGACTGTCCCGCTAAAAACGACCTTGACCAGATTCACATTCCCGACCCTGTATCACAAGAGCTTTGCAAGCTGTATATGCGTATTGAAGCTCTTGAAAAACAGTTGGCAGAGAAAGATAATGAAAAGAAATAACAAAATCTTAGGGGTTGATGCCCGCATCGCCCCGTGGAATTAATACGGAGAGTGAAATAAAATGAAATTATACAACACAATGACAAAACAGTACGAGGAGCTTATACCCCTTGACGGCGAAACAATAAAGATGTATGCCTGCGGACCTACGGTATACGACTTTTTCCACGTAGGAAACGCAAGATGCTTTGTTGTATTTGACTTTTTAAGACGTTATCTTGAATACAGAGGCTACAAAGTAAACTTTACACAGAACTTTACGGACATTGACGACAAAATGATTAAGCGTGCCAACGAGGAAGGCACAACCGTTAAGGACGTAGCCGAAAAATACATTGCTGAATACTTTACGGATGCAAAGGGACTTGGCGTAAAGCCTGCCACGAACCATCCGAGAGCTACGGAAAACATTGACGAAATCATTGACATTGTAAAGACTCTCGTTGACAACGGCTATGCATATGCAGTAAAGCCTGACCCTGAAAAGGAAGACTATGACGTATACTTCAGAACCAGAAAGTTCAAGGGTTACGGCAAGCTTTCACACAAGGATATCGACGACCTTATCAGCGGTGCAAGAATTGACGTTGCCGATATCAAGGAAGACCCCCTTGACTTTGCAGTATGGAAGGCAACCAAACCCGGTGAGCCTTACTGGGCATCTCCCTGGGGTAACGGAAGACCCGGCTGGCATATCGAATGCTCGGCAATGTCAAAGAAGTATCTCGGCAACAACATTGACATTCATGCAGGCGGCGAGGACCTTGCATTCCCTCACCATGAAAACGAAATCGCTCAGTCCGAAAGCTACAACGCCTGCAAGGGGTGTGCTGATACCACATTCACAAAGATGTGGCTTCATAACGCATACATTCTCACCGACGGACAGAAGATGTCAAAGAGCGGTATATCCTTCAAGGTAAGAGATGTTGCAAAGGTTTACGGCTATGAAGCAATCCGCTTCTTCATTATTTCCGCACACTACAGAAGTCCTGTCAACTACTGCGTTGAAGCCATGAATCAGGCGAAAACCAGCGTTGAGAGATTCCACACCTGCGAGGAAAACCTCACCTTCAGAATAAAGGTTGCAAAGGAAAAGGGCACAGGTACAATCACCGAGGAAGAAAACAAGCTCCTTGAAGGTTTTGCACAGAGAAGAACGCAGATGTGCGAGGCTCTTGATTACGACTTCAATACCGCCGACGGCATTGCTGCAATTTTTGAGCTTACTCGTGATATAAACAAGGCTCTTGCAAACGAAAATCTTTCCCTTGAATTCCTTGAAAAGGCAAAGGAAATCTATATGGAGCTTATCACACTCTTTGGCTTTGAAATCAAGGCAAGCGAAAACGCTGACGAGGACGCAGAGATTGACGAGCTTGTTGCAAAGCGTGCCGAGGCTAAGAAGGCTAAAGACTGGGCGACAGCAGACAAAATCAGAGATGACTTAAAAGCAAGAGGTATTGTTATTGAGGATACTCCTCAGGGTGCAAAGTGGAAGAGAGTTTAATTAATAATGAATGATGAATAATGAATAATTGAGGTTGGAATTTCTTCGAAATTCCTTCATTGACTGAATTGTTAGGGGGAACACGAAAGAATGGAGAATGATATTTCATTGAGTCATGGGAAAAATCCCGATGTGTTTCCCATACTTGCACTTGCGTATATGGGAGATGCGGTGATGGAGCTTTTCGCAAGGGATTATGTGCTTAATTACAGCGGCGAAGTAAAGCCGGGGGCACTTGTGCGTGCTTCAAAGGCAATCATTACCTGTGAGGCACAGAGCGATGGTATTGAACGTATTCTCGGTGAGCTGACGGAAAAGGAAATGTCGGTTTTTAAGCGGGGACGCAATGCCAAGACGCATTTTACTCCCAAACACGGCGAGCTTATTCAGTACAGACGTGCCACAGGCTTTGAGGCTCTTATGGGGTACCTGTATGTTTCAGGTGACGTTTCAAGAGCAAAAGAGCTGTTTGAAAAGGCGTTTTGTACAGCTGCAGATAATTAAAAATCAACTAAGAAAGAAAAAACATGGATATATTTGACCTTTTTAAGAAAATTGAAAAAAACGAGGATGCCAAAACTCCCATAACCCATATGATTGTGGGACTGGGCAATCCCGGTGATAAGTACAAGACAACCCGCCATAATGCAGGCTTTCTTGCCCTTGACTATGTTTCAAAAAAGTGGAATTGCAGCATTTCTACATCAAAATTTGATGCACTTGTGGGTGAAGCGGTTGTAGGCGGAAACAGAACATTGCTGCTGCTTCCCCAAACGTTTATGAATCATTCGGGAAGTGCAATATCCAAAGCGGCAAAGTTTTACAAAATTCCCGTAGAAAACATTACCGTTGTTTTTGACGACACCTCCTTTGAGCCGGGTACCTTCAAGATAAAGAAAAAAGGAAGTGCAGGCGGTCACAACGGCATAAAATCCGTCATTGAGTATCTCGGCACGGAGGAATTTAAGAGAATTAAAATCGGTGTGGGTAAAAAGCCACACCCCGAAATGATTCTCGCCGATTGGGTGTTAACTCATTTCACGCAGGATGAATTGAAGTCAATAGAAGGCAGATTTGACAATATTGCAGATGCTCTTGTTCTTATGAATAAGGGAGAAACTGACAAGGCAATGAATGACTTTAACAGTTAGGATGTGATACCATGACAGTAATTAAAAATGTCAAATTCAGCTGCAATGACGAAAAAGCTGACAAGGTTGTTATAATAGAAAACGGTATTATTAAAGAAATAACAAAAAGTGAGCCGATGTGTGCCAATGAAGTCATTGACGGAAAGGGAAGCATCCTTTACGGCGGTCTTTGCGATATTCATACCCACGGAGCAAGACTTGTTGACTCCTCACAGGCAACGGCAAAAGAAATTGCATCAATGCAGGATTGGTATGCTTCCTGCGGTGTAAGCTATCTGTTTCCCACAACGGCAACAATGAGCTTTGAAGGGGTTATCGAGGCGGTTAAGAACATAAAGAAAGCAAGCGAAACGGTAACAAAGCTTGAAATATCGGGTGTTCACATTGAAGGACCGTTCCTGAGTGGTGCAAGAAAAGGTGCACATAATGAAGCACTTCTCAAAAATCCCGATATAGGTCTTGCAAAGGATGTGCTGCGTGAAGCAGGTGATCTTAAAGTAAGATTTACAGTTGCTCCCGAGCTTGACGGTGCAATGGAATTTATAGAGTTCTGTACCCAAAACGGCATCGAGGTGACAATGGGTCACTCTGTTGCAAGCAGTGAAGTGTGCCTTCATGCCATTGAAAAGGGTGCAAACTGCGTAACCCATACCTTTAACGGCATGAATCCGCTGCATCACAGAGAACCGGGACTTCTCGGTACGGCTCTTGCAGAGGATATTTATGCAGAAATTATCTGCGACGGCATACATGTTGATAAAACGGTGGTAAAGCTGTTCTCAAATGCAAAGGGTGCTGATAAGGCAGTGCTTATAACAGACTCGGTGCTTCTTTGCGGCTGCGAGGAAGGCACAAGTGTCTTAAATTCAAGCGGCATGAAGGAGCAGGTCGTTGACGGCAAAATAATGAATGTGGAATATAACTGCCTTGCAGGAAGCAGTCTCGGTCTTTGCAAGGGTGTTAAGAACTATATGAATTTTACGGGTGTCAGCCTTGATGAGGCAATAAAGTGTGCAAGTGAGAACCCCATGAGGTGTGCAGGACTTGATGCAAAAAAGAGAAGCCTTGCGGTTGGAAATGAAGCAAACCTTGTGCTTTTTGATAAGGACGGAAATCTCTTGCGTACTCTGTTCAAGGGAAAAACGGTTTTTGAAGCATAAAAATCAAAATTTTACCAATAATATATTGGAAATACCTGTGTAAAACAAATAATTACGGGAGGTAAAGCTTTACGGATAATTACGGCAATTTTACCGCGAGAAGACGAAAATTCATAAAAGCACAATCAAGACAAATGCTTTACCGCTCATGGCTGGTTCAGGTGTTTGCGTTTATTATAACAGGTGCGGTATATTTCGGACTTGTACAGTTCGGTGCATCCGTCAGCCTGCTTATGAGTACGCTTACCGACAGCATTTATGCGGCACTTCTGTGTTTCAGCACTTATTCTGTGCTGGCACTTGCAGTTATGATACCGCTGCTTTGCGGAATAGTAAAATTTGAAATGGGTGCAATAAGCGAAGAAAAGGCGAGTCTTTCTGATTTGTTTTACGCTTTTGAAAGCATGGATACCCTTGCACGCAGCTACAGAGTATTTTTGACGGCGGTTTTGCATGGCATAGTTAATTTTTTGCCTGCGACAGCGGTTGGAATTTTTATTTCTTATGTGTACAAAGAAGGCATTTTCGGCGTAACACTCCCGATTTTCGGACAGGACGGAATATATCTGCTGTTGAATGTGCTGTTGGTTGTCTTTTTGATAATGGGTTGTGTTCTGTCATCAAAAAGCATTGCAGGAATATATGTCTGCCTTGAAAGGGAAGAGGAAAGCGTTTCAGGCTGCTTTTTCGTTGCAGGTCTTTGTGTAAGACAGTCAAGGGGAGAAATGGCAAAACTGCTTTTCAGCTTTGTTCCTCTTTGCGTGCTGTCGCTGTTTACCCTCGGCTTTTTGTTTGTAATGTATACCTTTCCATATATCGCCCTATCTGTAACCATGTTCAGCAAATACCTTTACGAAAAGGAAATGTATTCAAAAAATACAATGAGAATGCTTTATTCCTCCATGGAAGAACAGAGCGAGGCTCAGAATGATATAAATAATGAAGAATAATCCGAAAGGAAGTAGATAAAATGAAAGAAAAGTATTATATCACAACGGCTATCCCTTATACCTCGGGAAAGCCTCACATAGGCAACACCTATGAAATGATTCTCACCGACTGCATAGCACGTTATAAAAGACTTTGCGGCTATGATGTTCTGTTTTTGACAGGTGCGGATGAGCACGGTCAGAAGATTGAGAATGCGGCGGCAGAAAGCGGAATTTCACCTCAGCAGTATGTTGATAACATCACGGGTGAAATGAAGAAAATCTGGGAAAAGATGAATATCAGCTATGACAGATTTATCCGTACAACCGACGACTACCACGTTAAGGCTGTGCAGAAAATCTTCAAAAAGCTGTACGATAAGGGCGATATTTATAAGGGCGAGTATGAAGGCTGGTACTGCACTCCCTGCGAAAGCTTCTGGACGGATACACAGGCAAAGGACTGTAAGTGTCCCGACTGCGGCAGAGAGGTTACACGTGCAAAGGAATCGGCATACTTCTTGAAGCTCTCAAAGTATCAGAAGCCTCTTGAAGAATACCTTGACTCACATCCCGATTTTGTTGTTCCCGAAGCAAGAAAGAAGGAAATGATAAATAACTTCATAAAGCCCGGTGTTCAGGACCTTTGCGTGTCCCGTTCCACCTTCAAGTGGGGCGTGCCCATTGAATTTGACCCCGGTCACGTTATTTATGTGTGGATGGATGCGCTTATCAACTACATAACGGCTATAGGCTATGATGTAGACGAAAGCAGTGACCTTTATAAAAAGAACTGGCCTGCAGATTTGCAGATTATCGGTAAAGATATTTTAAGATTCCATACCATTTACTGGCCTGTAATTCTTATGGCTCTTGGCGAACCTATGCCTAAGAAGATTTTAGGTCATCCCTGGCTTCTCAGCGGCATGGATAAAATGAGTAAGTCAAGAGGAAACGTAATGTATGCAGATTATCTTGCAGACCTTATAGGTACTGACGGCGTAAGATACTATACTCTTGCCGAAATGCCTTTTCTCAATGACGGCTCAATCACATATGAAATGCTTGTAAATAAGTTTAATGCCGACCTTGTAAATACTCTTGGAAACCTTGTAAACAGAACCGTTGCAATGGTTAACAAGTACTTTGGCGGCGTTATTCCCAAAACCGGCGAGGTTGACGCAGAGCTTGACAACGACCTTATTTCTACCGTTGAAAACGGCTATAAGAAGGTAACTGAAGCCATAGAAACACTTCACATT
Source organism: Eubacteriales bacterium (assembly GCA_045577475.1). Taxonomy (GTDB): domain Bacteria; phylum Bacillota; class Clostridia; order Oscillospirales; family CAG-382; genus UMGS1387. Next base: position 37,422 of record JAZNIM010000142.1, read on the forward strand.
GCAGATGCCACGGATGAAATTATGGCAGTTCTCAGACGTCTTAATAAGTACGTTGACGAAACAGCTCCATGGGTTCTCGGTAAGGACGAAACAAAGAAGGACAGACTTTCCACCGTTCTTTATAACCTTGTTGAAGGTATCAGAATTTGTGCAATTATGCTCTCGCCCTTTATACCTGCGGCAGCCGATACGATCATGACTCAGATTTGCTCAAGTGATAATAAGACACAGCTTAAGATTGAAAACTGGTCAGATGCAGAAAAGTTCGGTTATGAATATGAGGAGGGTGCAAAGGTAACAGCTACACCCACACCGCTCTTTATGAGAATAGACGAAAAGGAATTTAACGCACGTCTTGAAGCTGACAGACTTGCTGCTGAAAAGGCGGCAGCCAAGATTGATGCAGCTAAGGCAAAGTCTGAGGACAAGAAGGAAGAAGCCGCAGAGGAAGTACAGGAAATTACAATTGACGACTTCTGCAAGGTTAAGCTTATATGTGCAAAGGTTCTTGAATGTGAGCCTGTGCCTAAGTCCGACAAGCTCCTTTGTCTGCAGCTTGATGACGGAAGCGGTAAAAACAGACAGGTCGTTTCCGGCATTGCAAAGGCATATACACCCGAACAGCTTATAGGTAAGAAGGTTGCACTTGTTGCAAATCTCAAGCCCGTAAAGCTCAGAGGAGTAGAATCCTTTGGTATGATTCTTGCGGCAAGTGCAGGGGATAAGCTTTTTGTGAACTTCCTTGACGACGAGATCCCCGCAGGTTCCGAAATCCGATGAGAATATTCGATTCCCATGCTCATTACGATGACGAAAAGTTTAACGGTATCCGTGATGAAGTGCTGAAAGAAGTTCATGCATTTGGCGTTGAAAAAATATGCAACATAGGTGCAAGCCTTTCTTCAAGCAGAACAAGTGTTGAACTATCAAAAAAGTATGACTTTGTATACGCAAGCGTTGGTGTTCATCCCTCGGATGCGGTAAAGGACATGCAAAATCCCGATTGGCTAAATGAGATTGAAAGAATGTACACCGAAAATGATAAAGTGCGTGCAATAGGCGAAATAGGACTTGATTACTACTGGACGCCTGAGGAAAAGGAAGAACAGAAGGTTTGCTTCAGAGCACAGATGGCACTTGCACAAAGGCTGGGTGCACCTGTTATAATCCATGACAGAGAGGCACACGGGGATGTACTTGAAATAATGAAGGAATTTCCCGATGTAATCGGCGTTGTCCACAGCTTTTCGGGCTCATTGGAAATGGCAAAGGAAGTTCTGAAGATGGGATATTATATCTCGGTTAACGGCGTTACCACCTTCAAAAATGCACGTAAGATTGTAGAGATAGTGGAGACAATCCGTGAGCTTCATCCCGACGGAATGAGCAGAATTCTTGTGGAAACCGACTGTCCCTATCTTACGCCTGTTCCTCACAGGGGAGAGATGAACAGATCGGACTACATTAAGTTTACCGCCGAAAAATGCGGTGAGCTTCTTGGACTAAAACCTGAGGAATTCTGTGAAATCACGTATGATAATGCGGTGAGATTTTACGGACTGTAAAAATAAATATAAGGAGTGTGAGTATGAGAAAAATCTTTAATGCAAAGAGTATTTACGTTATATTTGCACTCTTTGTTTTTTCGCTTGCTGTTACATACATTGATGCCTTTGTGCATCCGCCGTATTTTTCCAAAATACCCATAAAGATACTGTTTTTTCTGGTGCTTCCGCTGTTTTATTTTGTATTCAATAAGGAAGCCTTCGGGGATTTCAAGGCACTTTTCAGATTCAGAAAAAAGGGAATTCGTATGTCCTTGCTTCTGGGACTTGGAATATATGCCGTAATAGTTAGCGGATTTTTCATTACACGAGGCATATTTGACTATTCCGCCGTGACATCAAGCCTTAACAGCGGAATGGGAATTACAAAGGATAATTTTATTTATGTTGCACTGTATATATCCCTTATGAATTCCTTCCTCGAAGAATTTTTCTTCAGAGGCTTCGGGTTTATCATTATGAAAAAGTATACCTCTCGGATATTTGCATACCTGTTCAGCCCAATACTTTTTGCTGTATATCATGTCGGCATGACGGCAGGAATGTTTGACATACTTCTTCTCATACTCATCCTTTTGGGACTTGTGGCAGGAGGCTTGATTTTCAACTATCTCAACGAGAAAAACGGTAATATATACAGCTCTTGGTTTACTCATATGTTTGCAAATTTTGCAATAAATACGGTGGGATTTGTGCTGTTTTCCGTATAAGGAGAGGTGACAAAAATGAAAAACGTGCTTGTAACGGGTGCTACGGGAGATATCGGACTTGCCATTGCCGAAAGGTTTTGCAAGGACGGCTATAATGTGGCACTTCATACAAATTCAAAAGCAGATGCGGCAAAAGAATACTCACGCAGGTTTTCCGAAATGTACGGCGTAAAGACGGCGTATGTTGCGGCGGATTTGATAAAGGAGACCGAGGTGGAGAGAATGTTTAAAGTTCTCTCCGATACCTTCGGCAAGGTTGATGTGCTTGTGAATAACGCAGGTGTATCAAGTGTTATGATGCTGTGCGATACAAGCGTGGATGAGTGGGATAGAGTGCATGATGTTAACCTGAAAAGTGCATTCCTGTGCTCAAAGAAGGCATCCGAAAGCATGGTACATAATAAGTGGGGCAGAATTATCAACATTTCCTCTGTCTGGGGACAGGTTGGTGCATCCTGCGAGGTTGCATATTCCTCCTCAAAGGCGGCACTTATTGGCTTTACCAAGGCACTTGCCAAGGAGCTTGCACCCAGCGGTATTACGGTAAACTGTGTGTGCCCCGGTATCATTGATACAAAAATGAACTCTCATCTGTCCCCGGAAGATTTTAAGGCAATATGCGAAGAAATCCCTGCGGGACGTATGGGAAAGCCTTGTGAGGTTGCTCATGCGGTGAGCTTTCTTGCAAGTGATGATGCATCGTACATCACAGCCGAAACGCTGTCTGTAAACGGCGGATGGTTTTAAACTTGCTTTAGTTTAAAGCTAATGCCAAAAAACGGTAGACGTAATGCCGTGTACTGTTAATGACAATAAAAAAAGAACAGAGGCTTTCAGAGGTCAAAATGTAAGAGATAAGACTGTAAAAGGTTTTATCTCTTTTTCTTATACTTTTTGCCGGTATATTTGAGAAAATGCCGCTTTATAAATAAATTTTTAGTGAAAAATGTTCAAATACTTAAATTCTATTGAAGGTTTTTAAATAGTTTGTTGATGTAAGTGATAGAATACATAAAGGAAAGGCGGTTGATTTGAATGAGAAAAATCACAGAGGAGCTTATAGAAAGCTTTAAAATCTATTTGCTTGAGGAGGAAAAAAGCGAAAATACCATAGAAAAATATATCCGTGATATAACCTTTTTTAAGGCGTGGCTTTGCGGTCAGGAAGTAACTAAGGTGTTGGCTTTAGAATATAAAAAGGGCTTATGCGAAAAGTATGCTCCTGCAAGTGTCAATGCTGCAATATCCTCTCTTAACAGTTTCTTTGCCTTTATGGGGTGGCACAATATACGGATAAAGGCATTAAAAATTCAAAGGCAAATGTTTTTAAGCAAAGACAAGGAACTGACAAAAGCGGAATACGGGAGAATTTTAACTGCGGCAAGGGATAAGAAGAATCAAAGGCTTTATTACCTGATACAAACCATAGCAAGTACGGGCATAAGGGTTTCGGAATTACGCTATATTACCACATCCGCTGTATATTCGGGACAAGCTGTTATAAACTGTAAAGGAAAAATGCGTATTGTAATTCTTCCGAAAGAGCTTTGCCAAATGTTAAAGAGGTATATCCGAGAGAGCAATATAAAAAACGGCTCAATTTTTGTGAGCCGTTCCGGTAAACCTCTTGACAGAAGCCATATATGGAAGATGTTAAAAGCGTTATGTGAAGCTGCCGGAGTTTTAAGGGATAAGGTATATCCACACAGCTTCAGACATCTTTTTGCGAGAACTTATTATAGCTTGCAAAAAGACATTGTAAGACTTGCCGATGTTTTAGGGCACTCATCCATAAACACCACAAGAATTTATACTATGAGTACAGGTGAGATACACCGTAGGCAAATTCAAAAGCTTGGGCTTTTGCGGTGCTGAAATAAAAAAACCACATAATTTGCATTATGTGGAAAGAATATCAAAACGCACTTGCATTTACATATCGTATTGTACAGCATAGATGCAAAAAAGTCAATGATTTTGATCGAATTTACAAAAATTCTCCAATATGCACAAAAAAGTCAATGATTTTAGTCAAATTCACAAAAATTATCCAATATAACCAAAAAAAAGACAGGACAAATCGACCGATGGTTTTTAATAGTTAGCATCGGTCTTGTTTTTGTCCGGATAATTACATACTGTTAGTGCCTTTTTATCAAGTTATTCCACATAATGCAAATTATGTGGAACAATTTAAAATTTATACGGAAAAAATTCAATAGAATTTTTAATATTTAAATGTCAGGAGGAATTTGTTATGGCAGAACAAAATTTACAGAATCAGGAAAGGATTTCTGCAAAATCAAAAGGTACAACAGCTGTTTTGTGCTTTTTCCTTGGTTGGCTTGGACTCCATCGCTTTTATGTTGGCAAGGTTGGAACGGGCATCATTTGGCTGTTGACACTTGGTCTTTTTGGTTTGGGAGAAATCGTAGATTTAATCATGATTCTCTGTGGTTCGTTTAAGGACAAAGATGGTGCTGTAATAAAATAGCAGAAATGAACACAGGGAAGTAATTCTCTGTGTTTATTTATTATATAGAGGTTGAGAAATGAATATAGGATTGGTTTTGTCGGGAGGTATGGCAAAAGGTGCGTATCAAATAGGCGCTTTAAAAGCAATTTCTGAATTTATACCTTTAGAGGAAATAAAATACATAAGTTGCTCATCTGTGGGCGTTTTAAATGGATATGCGTTTGCCACAAAAAAACTCGTTCAAGCAGAAAAAATGTGGAAAACCATTTGTGAAAGTAACTCTCGTCTTGTAATCGGGCAGATTTTAAAAAGCAGCTTGTTACAAAGAGATATAATTGAGTTATATGATGAAAGTGATAAATTAACATCTTTTTTTTACACATCTTTATTAGATATAGGATGCAAAAACATTGTTTATAAAAATTTATCTTCCGTTGAAGGTGAAAAAATACCGTTATTTTTAAAAGCAAGTGTTGCTATGCCTATATATAATCGAGCTGTTATAATTGATGGGAGCTATTTTTTTGACGGTGCAATGGTTGATAACATACCTGTTTTTCCTCTGTTAAAGCATAAATTGGATTATATAATATGTATATATTTTGATAACACCGGTTACAAATTTGAAAACACATATTTTGATAATAAGGTTATAAAAATTACCTTTCCTTGCGTAAATAATATAAGGGAATCTCTTGTTTTTAAACAGGATGATATTGAAGATATGATTACAAAAGGTTTTGACAGAACTAATGATATTTTAAATTCTACCTTAAAAAACGGGTACAATGATTTAGAATACATTTACAGAAACATCGAATGCAAAAAAAATAATGAAATAAAGACTTTAAGAATTACAGGCGACGTGCTGGTTACGAATTTAAACAAAGTTGTTCAGAAGTTTGCCGATAAAAAAATCATATTGTAGGAGATGAATTATATGAGAAAAGCTCTGAGGATTATTGCTGTTTATGCCGGAATCATAAGTGTGATTTCAACAATTATATTAGGTAGTATTTATTTGGAAGATATATTGGTATATATAAAATCTACAAAAGACAAGCTTACAAATAAAGCTAAAGATAAAAAAAACACTTGCAATGCAAATGTCAATAAAAGATTCGAGAAAGCATTTTAATCAAAGTAAAGCAATAACCTTCCCCTCAGAGGGGAAGGCTTATGTAGCTACACCGTTCGTAGTCCTTTCGGATAATGATTTTTCACAATCCCGTCAACAGCCTTTCCGCCACCGAGAACAAAACCGTCGTATGTCACGGCACACCAGCCGTTGGGAACATCCGCTTCAATTACCTCGCCGTGAAGGTACTTTGTAACCTTTTCGACCTCGTCCGTCAGGTCAACCTTTACCTTGAATAAATCGCCGAAGCATCTGAATAACTGGTGATGGGGAACAAATCTGTTTTTGTCCACCTCACCAAGCTTGACACCGCAGGAGAATACCTTCTTCTGCGGTATTTTTCCGTCAAAGCCGATGTATACAAGATTGTCGTTGTATTTAAATACCTTTGATAAATCAAAAGCCGTCATTGATTTTTGCGTGAAGTCACCAAGAGCTTTAAGCTCTACGTCTGAAGGCTTTGTGAGGGGTGAAGCATATTTGCTTTTTTTGGTGAATTGCTCATCGCCTGTATTTTTGCGTAAAACCGCAATAAATTGCCCTTCGCCTTTTGATAGGTGAGGATAAAACCGCCTGCAAAGACGTATGCTTTCGTCACAGCCGTCAAATAAGTAACCGTCGGCTGTTGCACTTACCACTTCGTCACTTGCGGGGATGAGGGAAAATTCGGGATGTGATTTTAAAAATCCATCAATCTGCTTTTCGTTTTCGTCAAGTGAAAAGGTACAGGTGGAGTATAGTAAAATTCCTCCCTGTGCAACCATTTCACAGGCTACCGATAAGATTTTGCTCTGACGCTCACTGCAAACTCTGACGTTTTCTACACTCCAGTCGCCGATGGCTTCCTCGGGGTATTTTCTGAACATTCCTTCGCCGCTGCAGGGTGCATCACATATTACAAGGTCAAAAAATCCGCCGTATATCTCAGATAAACCGTTTCTTTGTGTCATGTCATAATTTGTGACAACGGCGTTTTTTATGCAAAAGCGTTCGATGTTTCCCACAAGGGTCTTGCAACGTGATATGTTGAATTCGTTGGAAACAAGCATTCCGCCGTCCTTTGCACAAAGCGAGGCATACAGCGTTTTTCCGCCGGGAGAAGCACAGCAGTCAAGGATGTTGCAAAACTCCATGTGACTTACAGCCGACAGCGTTGCCATGGCGGACGGGTCCTGAATATAGAACGCACCTGCGTGATGTAATGGCGTGTTGCCAATTCCGTCACAGTCGAAATAATAGCCGTTTTTTGCAAAGGGAACGGGGGACAAATTCAGCTTTTCAAATTCGGGTGAGGATAAATCGGGTGCGGCTCTTGTGAACAGAGCCCTTGAGGGCTGTCCGTTTTCAAGCTCATTCATAAAGGTGTTGTATTCGCCCTTGAGTATGCTTTTCATTCTTTCGGAAAAAGCAGAGGGCAGAGTGTGTTTACTCAAATTTTTCTCTCCATTACCTGTATGTAGTTTTCTCTTGCCTCGTCTGTTGTGGGCTTGTTTCCTTCACTGCCCACAGCCTTCAGACTTACCTCGTACATAAAAGCACCGTCGTAGCCTATGCCTTCGAGAAGGTCAAGAATTTCCTTCCAGTCAATCTTGCCTTTGCCGGGAAGAAGATGTCTTTCGTCAATAAAATCGTAATCGGAAATATGCAAGGTCTTGATTTTGTTTCCTGCAACTGAAACGAAGTGCTTGTGTGTCTGCTTTAAAAGGTGGTTGACGTCAAAGCAGATTACAAGACTGTCGTCAACGGAAATTATGTCCATAAGCTCCTCAACTGTATTGCCAAGACAGGTTCTCGGCAGATTTTCAACTGCAATTATAATACCTGCCTTTTTTGCTTCCTCTGCAAGCACCTTAAGGCTTTCCTTGGAATACTGAACGGCAAGCGGTCTTTCCTCGTCGCTTATCGGCTCGCTGCTTGGGTGAATGATTACGTATTTTGCACCCAAATACGCTGCCTTGCGGAACAAATCCTTGTAGCACTCAATTGTAAAATCACGGATTTTCTTGTCCATATTTGCAATGTTGTGAGTGTCGGGATGAAAAGGGGTGTGGAGCGACCATACCTTTACGCCCGATTCGTCACATGCCTTCTTTACGGTGTCCCAGTCGTAAGCCTCATATTCGTGGGGGCGGGAGGAAACCTCCATGTATTCTATACCTGAGTTTTTGTAGCTGTCAAAAACCTCTTTTGTTTCCATGCCTCTGCCTGCGCTTGATGCGCCCATTTTAAGTGTATACATATGAATACGCTCCTTTTTTGCATTTTTTTACATTATACTATAATAATTTTTCCCTGTCAATCGGATGACAAAAACTCTTGACAAAAAAGCAAATTGGTGAGATAATATACCTTGTTAAACTGCGTACTTATGTAATAAATTAGAGGTGCGGTAAAATGCGTAAAGATTTGTTTGAAATAATGGAAGAACGCCTTCCCGAAATGTCAAAAAGCCACAAGAGAATTGCAGGCTATATAAAAAGCTCGGGAGAAATTGCGGCATATCTCACAGCGACAAAGCTTGGTGCAGCCATAGGCGTTTCCGAGTCCACCGTTGTAAGATTTGCACTGGAGATGGGCTTTTCGGGATATCCCGAATTTCAGAGTGAGCTTCAGCAGAGCCTTCGCTCAAAGCTGACGGCAGTGCAGAGAATAGATGTGGCTGACAATATGCTTACCGACGGCAATGTTGCCTCGGGTATTCTTACGGCAGATATGAATAATATAAAGGAATCCCTTGCAAATCTTGATGCGTTCTCCTTTAATGAAGCGGTTGATACAATTTGCAATGCAAAGAATATTTTTATAATCGGAATACGCTCGTCAAGCATGCTTGCGGACTTTCTCAATCACTACCTTTGCTACATGTTCGGTAACGTAAAGCTGCTGTTTTCCAACAGTACAAATGAGCTGTTTGAGCAGATTTTCAGAATCAGCAAAGGGGACGTGCTTGTTGCCATATCCTTTCCGAGATATTCCAGCCGAACAAAGCTTGCCGCTGAGTTTGCCAAGAAAAAGGGTGCAAGTGTTATAGCAATAACCGATTCCGATTCCTCGCCCATTGCCTCCTATGCCGACTCAAAGCTGTATGCAAAAAGTGATATGGCATCCTTTGTTGACTCGCTGGTTGCACCCTTGAGTATCATTAACGCACTTATTGCGGCAATAGGCAGAAAGAAGAAGGATACAATCAAGGAAACCTTTGACGACCTTGAAAAAATCTGGGAAGAGTATGACGTGTATGAAAACAGCAGAAAATAAAATAAAGGTTGCCGTAATCGGCGGCGGTGCTGCAGGCATGATGGCGGCAATAGCCGCAAGTGAAAACGGTGCTTCGGTTACTCTTTTTGAAAAAAATAAGTCGGAGAAAATCCTTGAAAAGGATAAGTTTTTCGATAATGCGTACCTTGGAAAAAAGCTTCTTATAACAGGAAAGGGCAGATGTAACGTAACAAATGCCTGCACCATGGAGGAGTTTTTGAATAATGTCCCCGTCAATTCCAAGTTTCTGTATGCCTCTTATAACGGCTTTCCTTCGGAAAAGGTGATGGAGTTCTTTGAAAATGAAGGCACGCCCTTGAAGGTGGAGAGAGGAAACAGAGTTTTTCCCGTATCCGATAAGGCATCGGATATTTTAAGAGCCTTGAAGCACAGAATGTTTTCCTGCGGTATAACCGTAAAAAATGTGAAGGTCACAAGGGTTTGCCAAAATGACGGCACGTTTACGGGTGTTGTTACCGAGGACGGAAAAACAACAGCGTTTGATAAATGCATAATATGTACAGGCGGTGCTTCCTATCCCGTAACAGGCTCGGACGGCGACGGATACAGGTTTGCTTTAGAGCTTGGGCATACGGTTAAGGATATAAAACCCTCACTTGTGCCTGTGGTAAGCCGTGATAAATGCTGCCGGGATATGATGGGACTTTCTCTACGCAATGTTACTGTCAGCGTGGTTGATAATAAGAAAAACAAAACGGTGTTCAAGGAAATGGGGGAGATGCTCTTTACTCATTTCGGAATGTCGGGACCACTTATTCTCAGTGCTTCCTCACATATGCGTGATATGTCTGAGGGAAGATACACGGTTGTGATTGACTTAAAGAGTGCACTTGATGAAAAAACACTTGATGCAAGACTGCTGTCGGACTTTGCAAAGTACAGCAATAAAAATATGGATAATGCAATGGCAGACCTTCTTCCTTCAAAAATGATAGTGCCGTTT